>JBBSNG010000122.1:0-6842 GCA_038232755.1 Solirubrobacterales bacterium
GAGCGGGGCGAGGAAGACCGCGCGCAGCCGGCCCTGGTCGGCCCGGGGCTCCGGCGTGTGCCGCCGCCGCGAGAAGCGGACGAGGATGTAGAGGCCAAGGAAGAACAGGATCGCCGCGATCCACGGCTCGGCGATCTCGGCGGGCGGGGAGCTGAGCACCACGGCCCCGACGAACGCGCCGAGCGCGCCCGGCGCGGCCATCACCCCCACCGTGCGCCAGTCGACGTTGCCGAAGCGCCAGTGTGCCGTGCCCGAGGCGAGCGTCGTGCCGATCTCGGCGAGGTGCACGGTCGCGGAGGCGATCGCCGGCGCGGCTCCCGCGGTGAGCAGAAGCGTGGTGGTGGTCACGCCGTAGGCCATCCCGAGCGTTCCGTCGATGAGCTGAGCAATCAGCCCGAAGAGTCCGAGTACGAGCAGCTTCTGCACCGTGCGTTCCTTTTCAGGTTTGTGGAGTGACTTAGTGTACAATAGTAACAGAGGCCTCCGACGGCGCATGCGGCGACGACCCCGAAGGGGCTAGACGATCCGCGTCTCGAGGCGCCCGAGCTGCGGCGACACGACGGCGAGCTCGTCGCCGGGCTCGAGCCACACGCGCGGGCTGCGGAGGCTGCCGACCCCGGCGGGCGTGCCGGTGAAGACCACGTCGCCCGGCTCGAGCGTCATCAGGCTGGAGAGATACGCGAGCAGCGCCGGGACGGGATGGATCAGGTCGGCGGTCGAAGCTTGCTGCATGGTTTCGCCGTTGCGCACGAGCGCGATCTCGATGGCGTCGGGCGCGCCGGCCTCATCGGGGGTGACCAGGGCCGGGCCGCAGGGAGCCGAGCCGTCGAAGACCTTGCCCGGCATCCACTGCGGAGTCGCCATCTGCAGATCGCGGGCCGAGAGGTCGTTGAGCAGGGTGAAGCCGGCGATGTGGGCGAGCGCGTCGGCCTCGGCGACATCACGAGCGCGGCGGCCGACGACGAACGCGACCTCCGCCTCGTAGTCGACCTTCTCGCTCGCCGCCGGCAGCGCGACCTCGGCTCCGGGAGCGGCCAGGGAGTTGCGGTACTTGGCGAAGAAGGTCGGCGTGGCCGGCGGGTCGAGGCCGGCCTCCTCGGCGTGCGAGCGGGAGTTGAGCCCGATGCCGATCAGCTTGTCGGGATCGGGAATCGGGCTGAGCAGGCGGACGTCGCTCGCCGAGACTCCGCGCCCCTGCACCTTCGAGGCGGCAGCGGCGGCGTCCTCGACAAGTCCGGCTTCCAGCAACGCTCGCACACTCGCGCGCCCGTCCAGCGGATCGCCGCCGAGCGCCTCCCAGACGTCGACGATCGCGTCGTCGCGCAGGGCGCCGGCGCGAGGGCCCGATCCGGCGTCGTAGGTGATCAGGCGCATGCACGCGGAAGCTTAGGCTGAGTCCGCCTCCGTCGGACCGAGGGACACTTGCGCAGGGCGCGCGAGAGGCACAATCGGAGTCTGACGAGGCAGACTCTCGTGTGTGAGTTCGGTCACGGACAGCCTGCTACCTTGCAGCCCACAGGGAGCTGACAGTTGTCGCCCCGCTGGCGGGCCGAAGAGGGGAGCAGTCGTGAGGAGACCACGTACGCGCGCTGAGGGCGCGACCGATCAGGGGACCGGCCGACGAGCACCGCGCCGCCGAACCCTCCTGCTGCTCTTCGCGCTCGCGAGCCTCGCGGGCACGCTCGCGCTCGCGAGCCTCGCGGGCGCCGTCGCCGCGCCGGTTCCTCCGCCGCCGGGGAGCAACCCGTCCTCCGGTCAGGAGAAGCTCGTCGGCAACGGCTCCTTCGGGCCGCTGTTCGAGGAGCCCAACAGCTTCATCCGGCCCGGCCGCCGGCTGAACACGGGGCCGAACCGGAGCCCCAACGAGCGGCTGATCGCCCAGGGCCCCTCCAAGTGCGTGGTCGTCGAGGGCAGCGACCGAACGCCGGCCCAGCGCAACGCCGACCCGGAGAACGACGGCTTCATCAACTGCAAGGTCCCGGCCGCCAGCATCTCCGTGACGCCCTTCAACGACAGGTTCGTCTCCTGGAACGCGGTCGACTCGACCGAGAACAACGAGGCCGGCATCGCCTTCGAGTTCGGCGTCAAGTCGATCAACGACCGCACGCGCTCGTTCTCCATCAAGAAGGGTGCCGCGAAGGGGGGCGGCTTCTCGATCCCGAAGCCCGAGGACGGCGGCGCCAACCCGGGGGGCGATCCCGACACCGACCCGGTGGTTCCCGGCGGCAGTGACCAGAACGGCCAGAACGACGGCAGCCTCTTCTGCGCCGACCACACGTTCCTCCCCGACGGACGGGTCATCGCCGTGGGCGGCACGAACTACCTCAACGACCCCGGGGCGCCGGACAACCCGAACACCCCCGTGCGCGAGGATACGATCGGCGCGATCGAGCTCCAGGGCGTCAAGAGCTCGCGCGCCTACGATTCGAGGACCAACCGCTGGACCCAGCTCGACCGGATGAACAAGGGCCGCTGGTACCCGAGCCTCGTCACGCTCGGCAACGGCGCCCTGTTCGCCGGTAGCGGGGTCACCAAGCTGATCAAGCCGGCCTACACGCCGCCCCGCAGGGACGGATCGGACCCCGACGAGTCGGGCCGCAACGTGACCGCGGTCGAGACCCTGTCAAACCCCAAGGCCAAGTGGCGGGAGAACGGCAACCCGAAGTTGAACGGGCCCGAGAGCGACCCCGCTGAGCGCTCGCTTCCGCTGTTCCCGCGCCTCCATCTCCTGCCCAACGGCCGCATCTTCTACAACGTCGGCGGCCAGTCGTTCAACCCGTTCGGTGAGGGTTTCGACCAGGCCGCCTCCTGGAACATGGCGGCGTCCTACGATCCCAAGCAGGAGAAGTGGATGAGCCTCGGCGTGCCCGGGCTCACCGACACCGGTCCGGACGGTAGGCCGGGCGCGCCGCTCATGGACAAGCGCGGAGCACCGGCGTTCGGCTTCCGCGGCTCGACGCACTCGGCAATGCTGCCTCTGAGGCCGGACAGGGACGGCAAGTACAGGAAGGTGGAGCTCCTCACCGGCGGCGGCCTGGCCGCCCAGGCAACGCCGAGTCCGGGCTCCTACTTCCCGACCCGCAACAGCCGCATCACCACCGTCGAGACCACGCGCAACAGCGAGAAGACGATGACCCGCGCGACCGGCCCGATGAAGAACCGCGGGGCCGACGGGGGAGATCAGGAGGAGAGCACCCCGGGCTTCCAGGCGCCTGCTCCCGACGCTCCAGCGCAAGGCGGCGCCTGGTACCGCTCGACCGCCGTTCTGCCGACCGGCCAGGTGGCCGCGTTCGGCGGCGCCGACCGCGACGAGGTCGCCTTCCCCGGGGTCGAGAAGACCATCAGGGAGGTCGAGATCTTCGAGCCGAGCGCCGACAACCCGGACAACCCGAAGCCCAACGACGGCCAGGGCGCCTGGCGGCCCGCGGCCTCCTCGCAGGGGAGGCGCAGCTACCACAACACCTCGGCCCTGCTGCCGGACGGGCGAGTGCTCTTCGGTGGCCTGGCCACGATCAGCACGGGATACGCCAGGGACACCCAGGTGCAGGATCGCGGGCCGAACGGCCACGATCCCTCGATGGAGATCTGGACCCCGCCGTACGACATGAGCCAGGGCCGGCTCAAGGTCGAGTCGGCGCCGCGGTGCTCCAACAACCTGAAGGCGATCAACGTGGACACCGATGCCGGGAAGGGTCAGGTCAAGAGCGTCGTCCTGACTCGGAACACCACGCAGACCCACGTGGTCGACCCCGACCAGCGCACGGTCGAGCTGCCGTTCAAGGAGTCGACGGGCGGCAGGCTCAAGGTCGAGATTCCCAGCGGGAACGCCGCCCCGCCGGGCCCGTACCTGCTGTTCGTCAACAAGAAGAGCAGGAACGCCAAGACTCCGCCTCCCTCGATCGCCAAGCAGATGTTCGTCGGCCCTCAGGCCTGCAAGGTGACCGGCGGCCCCGGGGACGGTGGCGGCGGAGGCGGAGGCGAGCGCTGCACGATCCGCGGCACCGATCGAAACGACATCCTCCGCGGAACAGAGCGGGACGACGTGATCTGCGCCGGAGCCGGCAACGACGTCGTCTATGGCCTCGGCGGAGACGACGTCCTGCTCGGTGCCGACGGCAACGACGTGCTGCGCGGCGATGACGGGAACGACCGCCTCGAGGGGGACGCGGGGAACGACCAGCTCGTGGGCGGTCGCGGCGACGATCGTGCCAGAGGGGGCTCGGGGACCGACGACCTCACCGGGCAGCAGGGGCGCGACTCGCTCGACTCCCGCGACGGTGTCAGGCGCAACGACGTCGTGAACGGCGGCCCGGAGGCCGACACCTGCCGGACCGACCGCGGCGACCCCACGACCTCCTGCTGAGGCGGGCGGCCCCGGCGGTCCTCGCGGCCGTCGTCGCCGCTGTGTCGTGGCCTGCATCGGCCTACGCGCACGGCGAGTCGAGCCCGCTGATCCGGACGGTGGTCGACCGCGTCGAGGCCCCGGCGCCCGGGGTTCGGGTCACGACGGAGGCCGGCGCCGCGGCCGCCCTTCGGGTGGCTAACCGCGGCCCGGCTGAGCTCGAGGTCGCCGCCCCGGGCGGCGAGCCGTTCCTGCGCATCGGTCCGGGGGGCACCTCCGCCAACGTCTCCTCGCTCTACTGGTACAAGTCGGGCAATCCCGACGGCGTCGGTTCGCTTCCCCGAGGCGTCCCCCGGGGGGCGCCGCCGCGCTGGATACAGGTCTCCACCGAGCCCACCTGGACGTGGTTCGAGCACCGGCTGCATCCCGCTCCGATCAACCCTCCGCCCGACCTGCTCCGCAGTCAGCAGCGCCAGACGCTGAGCGACTGGTCTGTGCCCATCCGCCTCGATGGCCGCGCCGGCCAGATCGACGGCCGTGTGGAGTTCCGTCCCCCGCTCGGGAGCGTCGTCAGCGCCCTGGCCTCGCCGGCGCAGCCGCTCCCGGGCGTCTTCGTGGCCTTGGTGCCCGGTCAGCAGCCGGCCCTGTTGGTGCAGAACCAGGGCCGCCGCGCGCTGACCGTCAAGGGCAGGCAGGGAGAGCCGTTCGCGCGCATCGGCCGGCGGGGCGTAGAGGTGAACCTCAGGAGCCCGACCCACCGGGAAGACCAGCGGATCAAGGGGGCGCCTTTGAGTGGGGCGACCGATCCCGCCGCTCCCCCACGCTGGCGCCGGGTCGAGGAAGCGCCGCGCTACCTATGGTTCGACTCCCGGGCACGCTACGCGCCGGGGCAGCCACCTGACGTGATAGCGGAGGGCCGGTCCCGGACCGTCCTGGCGCGGTGGGCCGTGGGGCTCGAGAGCTCGGCCGGTCCGGCCGTGGTCCGGGGGACGACGACCTGGGTGCCGAGGCCCCGCGCGGCGACCACGGTCGACGGCAACACCTCGACGACTCCGATCCTCATCGGGCTGGCGACGGTCGTCGGCCTGGCCGCGGCCGGGGCGATCAGGCTCAGGCGCGGTCGCGCGCGCGCCCGGGGGTAGGCTCCCGGCCTCGAAGGCGCGCGGAGGCGGCTCGGCCTTGCGGCGGCGCGGGAGACGCGACTCTGGTCGCGAAGCTCGCCTGACCAGAGACCCGCCACCGGATTGGGCCGTAGCGCTCTGCGGCCGCGTACCCTCTCAGAGATGGCGCGCGCCGACAAACCCGACAAGATGGCCACAGGGCGAGTACGCCGCACCGCCAAGGTCGGCTCGCTGGTCGGCGGGCAGGCCGCGCGGGCCTACGCGACCAAGGCGGCCAACCTCACCCGCTCCGAGCAGGGCCGGCGCGAGGCGGCCGAGCGCCGTCAGGTCGAGGCCGCCGAGCAGATCGTCGAGGTCCTCGGGTCGATGAAGGGCGCCGCCATGAAGGTCGGGCAGGTCGCCTCGTTCATCGACACCGGCGCGCTGCCTCCCGAGGCGTCGAAGCGCATCCAGAAGAAGCTCGCCGAGCTGCGCGACTCGGCGCCGCGCGTCTCCTTCAAGGACATGCGCAAGGTGATCGAACACGACCTCGGCGAGAAGCTGCGCGACACCTTCGCCGAGTTCGAGGAGGACGCGATCGCCGCCGCCTCGATCGGCCAGGTCTACCGCGCGCGCCTGCACGACGGCCGCGAGGTCGCGGTCAAGGTCCAGTACCCGGGCATCGGCGCGGCCGTCCGCGCCGACCTCCAGAACCTCGGACTCCTGCTGCGCGCAGCGAAGCGCATGGCTCCGGGGATGGACGTCAAGGCGATGTCGACCGAGGTCCGCGAGCGCCTGACCGAGGAGCTCGACTACGAGCACGAGGCCCAGTCCCAGCGCGCCTTCGCGCGGGCCTGGAAGGACCACCCGTTCGTCTACGTCCCCGAGGTGGTGACCGACCTCTGCACCGAGCACGTGCTCGTGACCGAGTGGGCCGAGGGGGTCGGCTTCGAGGCGGTCAAGCAGCTCCCCCAGCCCGAGCGCGACCGCTTCGGCGAGATCGTCTTTCGCTTCTTCTTCGAGTCGCTCTACCGCGTCGGTCACTTCTCGGGCGATCCCCACCCCGGCAACTTCCGGCTCATGCCCGACGGGCGCGTGGCCTTCCTCGACTTCGGCATGACGCGCAAGGTCGAGCGCGCGTGGGTCGAGCACGAGCGCGCCATCTTCCGCCTCGCCTTTGACGGTGACGCCGAGGGCCTCTACCGCGAGCTCACCGGTATGGGCTTCTACGCCGCCGACGATCCCGAGGTGACGCCCGAGCGGGTGCTCGCCCACTTCGACGCGGCGACCGCCTGGTACGGCGAGGACGGTGAGACCACGCTCGACGCGGAGGTCGTCCGCGCGACCATGATCGATCTCGGGGATCCACGCTCCGAGCATTGGCCGCTCATGCGCCGTGC
>JBBSNG010000123.1:0-6785 GCA_038232755.1 Solirubrobacterales bacterium
GACACCTACCACCACTACGCCAACTGAGCGGGCCACCGATCTCGGGTCCGAACGGCCGATCGTGACCACCGTCGACGGCCAGCCCTGATCCCCTCCGGCACCTCCGGCGCTCAGCCGTTTATCCGGGGGAAGTAGTCAGGCCACGCCGACGCCCTGCGCGCGCAGCGAGGCGTCAACCGCGCGGTCGAACTCAAGCGCGACCATGGCCGCCGCGGAGCGCTCCTGGACGAGGATCTCGTCGGCCACGCGGACGGTCTCGGCGTCGCCCGCGCGCTCGGCCACCCGCTTGAGCTGCTCGTAGCCGCCGATCTCGAGGTGCTCGTAGGCGAAGAGGAAGGCCGCGAGCTTCCCGGGTGTGTCGGGTTGGGCCTTGAAGAACCCAGCCCAGTTGAGCGCGCCGAGCCGCAGCGCGGCGTCCTTCAGCTTCGAGGGACTCTGACCGTGAGCCTCGAGCCGCGCGGCGACCACGGTCTGGTGCGAGCGGCTCTCCTCGAGATGCTCGGCGTAGATCTTCGCGGTCGCCGGCTCGCCGGCCATCCGCGGTCCGAGCTCGAGCAGCTGGATCGCCTGTGCCTCGAGCGCGTGGGCATCTTCGAGGTACTTGACGAGCTCCTCCTGGAGATCGTCGGCGCCCTTCTCGGCGAGCGAGGCATCGACCGCGGCGTCGAAGGCGCCCTCGAGCCGGTCGATCATCGCCTGCTCCTCGCCGCGGTTGCGCCGGGCGATCTCGGCGGTCTCGGCGTCGCCGGCGCGCTCGGCCACGCGGATCAACAGCTCGTAGGAGGCGAGCTCGAGGTTCTCGTAGGAGAGGGCGTGGGCCACGAGCTTGCCGGGCGAGTCCGGCTGTGACTTCGCGAACAGCGCGAAGCCCACGCCGCCCGCCTTCATGACCGCGTCCTTGACGCGCGACGGGGACTCTCCCAGGGCCTCGAGGCGCTCGCGCACGCGCTGCTCATGGCCCTGGGTCTCGGTGTGATGCTCGCGGAAGATCTGCGCGAGCCGCTCATCCTTGGCGATCCCCGGCGCCGCCTTCATCTGCGGGAGGGCCTGCTCCTCGATGGCATGGGCGTCGGTCAGGTACTTGACGAGCTGCTCGTGGAGGGACTTGTCGGCCATGGCTCAGTCCGCCGCCTGCTCGAGCTCGCCGACCTCTTCCTCCGACAGCTCGATCGCCGCGGCCGCGAGGTTCTCCTCGAGGTGCTCGACCGACGACGTGCCGGGGATCGGGAGCATGACCGGCGAGCGGTGCAGCAGCCACGCGAGTGCGAGCTGGGCCGGCGCGTAGCCGTGGCGCTTCGCCGCCTCGTCGAGCGATCCTCCGGTCCCGGCGAGCTGACCCGTCTCGAGCGGGAACCAGGGGATGAACCCGAGCCCGTCGCGCTCGCAGACCTCGAGCACGTCCGCAGCGCTGCGGTCGGCCAGGTTGAAGCGGTTCTGGACCGAGACGATCGCGGTGATCCCGCGCGACTGCTCGAGCTGCTCGACGCTCACCTCGGACAGTCCGATGTGACGGATCTTGCCCTCGCTCTGGAGCTCGGTCATCGCGCCCAGCGACTCCTCGACCGGCACGTTGCGGTCGATGCGATGGAGCTGATAGAGGTCGATCCGCTCGAGCCCCAACCGCTTCAGGCTGCCCTCGCAGGCCTCACGGATGTGCTCGGGCCGGCCGTTGGGCGTCCACTCGTTCGGACCGGAGCGCGTCAGCCCCGCCTTGGTGGCGATGACGAGATCGTCGGGGTAGGGGTGCAGCGCCTCGGCGATCAGCCGCTCGGAGACCTCGGGGCCGTAGGAGTCGGCGGTGTCGATGAAGTTGACGCCCTGCTCGACCGCCCGCTGGAGCACCCGGCGGCACTCGGCCGGGTCGTCGGGCTCGCCCCAGATTCCCTCGCCGGTGATGCGCATCGCGCCGAAGCCGAGGCGGTTGACGTCGAGGTCTCCGCCGATCGTGAAGGTGCCGGACTGCGCGGCAACCCCTTCCTGGTTCGTCTGTGCCATGTCGATCTCGTCTCTCACTCGGGTCTCGCTGATCTCTCATCCGAGCATGCCCGGGGCACGGCGAGGCAAACGGGGGAGTCGCTCGAATCGCCGCGCAGGCGGGGTCGTCGCCTAACCTCGGCGTGACCCGCTCCCGCGCGCGCCGACCGACATGTCCGCCCCCACCCTTCCTCCGCCGGTTCCAAGCACGACGCGCCGACCGCCGCGGCGGCGCGGCGCGGCGAGCGCACGCCGCCGGCTGCGCCGGCGCCGCCGGGGCGCCCTCGGCGGCCTCGCCGCGATCGCCGCGATCGCCCTGATCGCCGGTCTGAGCGCCGGCTCCGGACCTGACACGTCCGCCGAGTCCGGCGCGCGGGCGGCGCCCGCGCGGCCCGAGCGCGCCGTCGATCGCCTCAACCTGAAGCAACAGGTCGGGCAGACCCTCTTGCTCTCCTTTGCCGGTCCCGAGGCGCCCGACTACGTCCTCAAGGCGCTGCGCCGGCGCCGCGTCGCCGGGGTGGTCCTGTTCGGCCCGAACGTCGTCTCCCGGGACCAGCTGCGCGAGCTCACGCGCGACCTCCAGCGCGCCGCCCGCGGGCGGGCGATCGTGGCCACCGATCAGGAGGGCGGCTCGATCCGACAGGTCCCGTTCGCGGCTCCGGTCGAGGGTCAGCCGTCTCAGGCCGGCCGGCGCGAGGCCGCCTCGGCCGCGCGCGAGGGTGCGTCCGATCTGCGCTCGGTCGGGGTCAACGTCAACCTCGCGCCGATCGCAGACGTCGGCGCCGAGGCCGGCTCGGCGGTCGGCGGGCGGGCCTACCCCGGTGGGCCGGGCGAGGTGGCGGCGAGCGTCGGGGCCTCGGTGCGCTCGCACCTGCGGGCCGGTGTCCTGCCGACCCCGAAGCACTTCCCGGGCTTCGGCTCGGCCCAGGCCAACACCGACGACGAACCGGTGACCATCGATTCGCCGCGCGCTCAGATCGTCGAGCGTGACCTCGAGCCGTTTCGCGCGGCGGTGAGGGCCGGGACACCCCTCGTCATGGCCTCGCACGCGCTCTACCCGGCGCTCGACCGCAAGCGGATCGCTTCGCAGTCGTCCGCCATCCTGCAGGGCCTGCTGCGCCGGCGGCTCGGCTTTCGCGGAGTCATCGTGACCGACAGCGTCGAGGCCGACGCCGTCCTTGACCGCTCGTCGGTCGAGGTCGCGGGCGTGCGCTCGGTGGCTGCGGGCGCCGACCTCGTGCTCATGACCGGGGCGGGCAGCTACACGACGGTCTACGACCGGCTGCTGGCCCGAGCTCGGCGCTCGCGCGCCTTCCGCCGGCGGGTCGAGGAGTCGGCTGAGCGAGTGCTGGCGCTCGGCGACGATCTGCGCCGGCGCGCACGCGCCGCTCGCTAACCTCGAAGGCCCGGCACGGTCCGCCGGGAGCGAGCAAGGAGGAAGTCATGGAGAAGGCCGGTTTCGCGGCAGGTTGCTTCTGGCAGGTCGAGGAGACCTTCCGGCGCGTTCCGGGAGTCAGCGCGACCCGGGTCGGCTATCAGGGCGGCGAGGCGCCGAACCCGACCTACGGCGATGTCTGCTCGGGAGCCACCGGCCACGCCGAGACGCTCGAGGTCGACTTCGATCCCGAGCAGGTGAGCTACGAGCAGCTGCTCGAGCTCTTCTGGCAGATCCACGATCCCACCCAGCTCAACCGCCAGGGCCCGGACGTCGGCACTCAGTACCGCTCGGCCATCTTCTTCCATACCCTCGAGCAGGAGACTGCGGCTCTCGCCTCCAAGGAGTCCGCCCAGTCGCGGTTCAGTCGCGACATCACGACCGAGATCGTCCCCGCCCCGGAGTTCCACGCCGCCGAGGACTACCACCAGCGCTACATGGAGAAGCGCCAGGCCACGAGCTACGCCCACTGACCCCGGCGCGCCGCACCGGCCGGTTGGCTACGCCCGCTGAGGGGTAGATAGACCGCAGAGGCTGTCCTCGGACACTGGAGGCGGCATGAAGGCGACCCCGGCGCCGCCCGACGCGGCGCACCACTCGGAGCGGCGCACGCACCGCGCCCGATCCGCCGCACTGATTCTCGCCATGAGCGTGGTCAGCCTCTTCATGTGGATCGGCGTCCCGCTCGGCTGGCTGTGGATCGCCGCTCAGGTCTCCACCGACTACCAGGCCATCTACCTGTGGGCCCTGTTCGCCATCCCGCTGACCATGGTCGCGGTCGGCTGGGTCCTGTACCGGTTGAACACGATCTACATACGGGTCAGCCACGAGCCCGCCGGGCCTCGCCAGACCCCGTGGCTGCGCAGCCAGGCCGCCGACCGCTCCTCGTCCGAGCCCAGGCGGGCGCTCGACGTGATCATGGCCTGCTCGGTCGGATTGGCGATGACGCTGCTGGCGGTGTGGTTCCTCTTCTACGCCGGTTCGCCGCTACCCGGCGCGAGCTGAGGGCGGCGCCGAGCCAACCGGGCCGCTCAGGCCAGCCGGCGCTCGGCGAGCTGCTCGAGCTGAGGCGGGCCCGCGCCGCCGGGTATCGGTCGCTCGAGCGCCACGCGCGCGCTGCGGCCGTCGAGGTCGAGCGTGGCGAGCTGGTTGTTGAACCAGGGCTTGCCGCCGTCCACCGAGCGCCAGCGGATCTCCTGGTCACGCGCCCCGGCCGCGCGGGCCATGAACCGGGCTACGGCGGTGAACGGCCTCGACCAGCCGAACCTCATGATCCGTCGCTCCTTGCTCGAGAGCGCGTTGCGCATCGGCGAGCAGACCGCCTGGTAGACCGCAGCGCGCTCGCCGTCGCCGTGGTCGTTCGAGCGAAACGCGACCTCGTGGAGGTAGGCGTGGTGCACGTCGCCCGAGAGCGTGATGACCGTGGCCGGGGGCCGGCCGCGCTCCCCGCTCGCGACCGAGCGTTCGAGCTCCGCGAGCTCGCGGAAGGAGCGGTCGAAGGCCGCCCAATGCTCGAGGTCGATGGCCTGGTGGATCCGCTCGGCGGCGCGGGCGGCGAGCCCGCCCCACGCGCCCGCGCAGACGCGCTCGTTCCACTGCTCGAGATGGTGCATGCCGGGAGCGAGGAGGAACGGAACCGAGGTGGCGATCAGGAGGTGGTCGAAGTCGCCGCTCGCGTTGCGCTCGATGTAATCCCACTCGCTCTCGTCCACCATGCGCCGCTCCTGCTCGGCGAGGACGCGGCCGGCCCGCGAGTCGATGACCACCAGGCGCGTCCGGCCGAGGTCGCGGTGGAAGCTCCACCGCACTGCGCCCACGTCGCGGTCGGAGCGCTCGGCCAGCTCGCGCACGAGCGGGCCGGCGTCCTCTCCGGCGGTGATCCGGCAGTAGACCGGGTCGGCGTCGAGCTCGCCCGGCGAGAGGTTGCCGAGGTGCTGGTAGACCCAGCAGGACATGAGGCCGCCCACGATTCGCTCGTGCCACCACGGCTGGCGGCGGATCTCCTGGAGCCAGGCCTCGGAGATGTTCCAGTCGTCCACGATGTCGTGGTCGTCGAAGACCATCGCGCTCGAGACCGTGGAGAGGATCCACCGGACGAGCGGGTCGCTCCACGAGTCGAGGTAGAGCCGCGTGTACTCCTCGAAGTCCGCCACGTCGGTACCCGGCGCGTCGTCGGTGCTGCGGCGCGAGGCGATGAAGCGCTCCGTCCCGATCGAGACGTCGTCGGCGTAGACCTGGTCGCCGAGCCAGAGCAGGAGATCGGGCCACTCCTCCGGCGGCCGGGTGCTCATGCGCAGGGCGTAGGTGTAAAGGGCGTCGGTCTCCTTGGCCCGCGGATCCTCGTCGCGCTTGAGGTTGTACGGCGGCTCGTGTGGGCGAGCGACCCGGCACGAGCCGAAGATGACCCGGTAGGGGGTCTCCTCTTTGATCGTGCGGATGACGCTGGGCGGATGGGGCGAGTGGGCCGGCGGCCAGTGGCACTCGCCGTCGACGTGGACCTCGTAGGGCGTCGCGGTCCCCGGCTCGAGGCCACCGACGCGCACGAGCGCGTAATGGTGACCCGCTACCTCGAAGGTGGGTGTGCGGGCCCCGAGGACCTCCACCTCGCAGGCGCAGTCGGTCTCGACCCAGATCGTCGCCTCGCGCTCGCCGACGTAGCGCAGCAGGGGCCCGAGGACCAGCGCGCTCACGGTGCTCGCCGCCGCGGGCGGCGAGGCCGGCTACATCGGGAGCTTGCCACGCCCCCTGCGCCCGGCCGAGGCGCTCTTGCTCTGGGCCCTGCGCCCAGAGCTGAAGGGCTTCTGAAACCAGCGCCCTAGGAAGCCGGGCGCCTTGCCCGCCCCGCGCTGGCCCGCGCTCAGCGTGCGGTCGGCTGCACGTTGAGGACCGTGCGAGAGCCTGGGAACGAGAAAGGCCAACACGAGCAGGACCACGCAGACGACGGCGACCACGGCAATGACCATCTTTCGTTTCCTCCCCGGTTGCGGCCGAGTCGTTCCCCCGGCCCGATGGCGCCAAGCTACCAGAGCCGTCGGTCCCCTGAGCACCGGTGGCGGGTGCGCACGCCGCCTGCTCGCGACGTGTAGGAGGCGGTCGCCATGGGCACGTCTCAAGGCACGGTAGGTCTTCGACGCGAGGGGAATCTGATGGCGGTAACCAAGATCATCGAGGTGGTCGGGTCGTCGCGCGAGAGCTCGGACCAGGCGGTGAAGGACGCCCTCGAGGACGCGCGCCAGTCGCTGCGATCCATCAAGGCCGTCGACATCGTGTCGGTCGGGCTGCGCGGCGAGAACCTCGAGGAGTGGCGTGCCCACGTGCGCATCTCCTTCTTGATCGAGCGAGGCGTGTCGGAGGGGTAGTACTAGGCGGACGCGGC
>JBBSNG010000124.1:0-6750 GCA_038232755.1 Solirubrobacterales bacterium
AGTCGTCCGCGGCGTCGCGGACGGTCACGTCGTAGCCCTCGGCGTGCCCGGCCATCCAGAGGTGGTCGCGCTCGTGGTTCGCGGCGTTGGTGACGGTGAGGAAGCGCCCGTCCTCGAGCCGGTAGGTGAAGAGGTCATCGAGGACGCCGCCGTCGTCGCGGCAGAGCACGGAGTACTGGGCCCCGCCCTCGCGCAGCTTCGCCACGTCGTTGGAGAGCACGTGCTGGAGGAAGGCCTCGGCGTCGGGGCCGCTCGTCTCGACCTGCCCCATGTGGGACACGTCGAAGAGCCCGGCGTCGCGACGGACCTCGAGATGCTCCGCCTTGATCCCGGCCGGGTACTGGACCGGCATCTCCCACCCCGCGAAGGGGACGAGCCACGCCCCCGCGGCGGCGTGGCGATCGTGCAGCGGCGTGCGGCGGAGGGTGTCGGTGGCGGCGGCCGTCAAGGTCGCCGTGAGGCTACCAACGGCCCCCGGAGGGCACCCGGGGGTCAGGCGTCCTTCAGGAACGGTGGCACGTCGATGTCCTCGTCGCCGATCTCGAGCGACGAGCTCTCGCTCTGGTCGAAGATCGGGCCCCGGCCACGTGAGGGCTCCTCGCGGCGGGGGGAGCGGCTCTGGGAGCGATCGCGGTCGCGCGGCTGCTCGACATCGAAGCGCGGCACCGGTGGCGGCGGCGGGCCGCCCCCGTCGAAGCCGGTGGCGATCACCGTGACCCGGACCTCGTCGTCGAGGTCCTCGTTGATGACCGCGCCGAAGAGGAGGTTCGAGTTGCGGTCGGCGGCGCTCTGGATGATCTCCGCGGCCTCGTTGACCTCGAAGAGACCGAGGTCGTTGCCGCCGGTGATGTTGAGGAGGATGCCGGTGGCTCCCTCGACCGACTGCTCGAGCAGCGGGCTGGAGATCGCGTTCGACGCCGCCTCGGAGGCGCGGTTCTCGCCGGCCGCGGTGCCGATGCCCATGAGCGCGGAGCCGGCGTCGCGCATGATCGTGCGCACGTCGGCAAAGTCGAGGTTGATCAGCCCGGGCGTGGTGATCAGGTCGGTGATGCCCTGTACGCCCTGGCGCAGCACGTTGTCGGCTTCGCGAAAGGCGTCGAGGATGCTCGTGCGGCGCTCGACCATGGCGAGCAGCTTCTCGTTCGGGATGACGATCAGGGTGTCGACCTGCTCGCGCAGGCGGTCGATGCCCTCGGCGGCCTGGCGCGTGCGCCGCCCCCCCTCGAAGCCGAAGGGCCGGGTGACGACCCCGACGGTCAGCGCTCCGATCTCGTTCTTGGCCACCTCGGCGATGACCGGCGCCGCCCCGGTGCCGGTGCCCCCGCCCTCGCCGGCGGTGATGAAGACCATGTCCGCGCCCTTGAGCGCCTCCTTGATCTCGTCGCGGCTCTCGCTGGCCGCGCCCTGCCCGATCTCCGGGCTGGCGCCGGCCCCGAGGCCGCGCGTGAGCTGGCCTCCCAGCTGGAGCTTCACGTCTGCGTCGGTCATCTGGAGCGCCTGCGCGTCGGTGTTGACCGAGATGAACTCGACGCCCTTGAGGCCGGCGTCGACCATGCGGTTGACGGCGTTCGTGCCGCCTCCGCCCACGCCGACGACCTTGATCACGGCCAGATAGCTACCGGTATCCATCGTCCTCGAAGTGCCTCACGTTCGGGTTTACCGACTCAACGAACCTGCGGGTCGCGGCCTCACTCGCCTCGACTCGCGCTTGAGCGTTACTCGGACGACTGTGCCCGAGGTGTCGGCACTCTAGACCTTTCGCTGAGCTTTGCAACCGCATTCGCAAGGCGAAAAGCAACCCTAGGCTATAGTTGAGGGTTAAGGTTGTTCACTACCCTCGACTTCGGCTTGAGCCTCTGTCGCGGGCGTCGATTCGCCGGCCGAGGGCGCCTCCGCGCCGGCGCCGGGCTTGCTCGCGGGTGGCGGCGGGAAGCCTCCGGCCGCCGGGCGGTCGGGCAGCCGCAGGTCGATGTAGCGCGCGCCGCGCGCACGCGGCGAGCGGAGCACGGCGGTGGCCGCCGACCACTTCGCTCCGAGGTCCGCGAGCGAGCCGAAGCGCAGCTCCGGGCCCTCGCGCAGCTCGACCGTCCACCCGGCCTGATCCCGGCGTACGCGCTCGAGCCAGACGGCCAGCGTCCTCGGGGCCGCAGCGGTCAGACGGGCCGCCGATGCCGTCGTCGCCCGGCGGGCCCGGCGACCGCTCGAGGCGCGCCCCGGGAGGGTCGGCAGCGGTCGATCGACGGGTTGACCCTCGAGCAGCGTCCCGTCGGCGGCGACCGGCACCGCCTTGCCCCGCGCTCCCTCGACCAGTCCGACCGGAGGCCGCTCGACGATCCGAACCGAGAGAGCGTGCGGGAAGTCGGTCTCGGTCGTGAGCGTCGTCACCGCCGGGTAGCGGCCCGCCACCTCTCGCAGGCGGCTCTCGTCCACGTGGAGGGTGGTCATCGGGCGGGCCGCCGCCTCGAGCTCCCGCTCGAGCTGCGGCGCGTAGCCCGAGCTCGCGCCCGAGAGCCCGACCGTCTCGACGGCAAAGGCGGGGAGGTCGCGCACGACCGCGAGGTACAGGCCCAACGCCACGAGCGCGGCGATCCCCGTCGCCAGCAGGCGGCGACGCGCCTTGGCCGTGAGCCTCCGCGGTGAGCGGGCGAGCCGCCGCGCGGCGCTGGCGCCGCGGCGCCGTCTCGGTCTCGTCGCCGCGCTCACGCGTACAGCTCCGCGGCATCGAGGTCGCCGAGCAACTGCACCTCCGGCTCGAGCTCGACGCCGAGGTGCTCACGCACCCGGCGGCGGCCCTCGCTCATCAGGGCGATCACCGCGGCGGTCGTGGCCTCCCCGGTGTTCTCGACGAAGTTGGCGTGCTTGTCGGAGAAGCGCGCGCCGCCGAGCTCGAGCCCGCGGCAGCCCGCGGCATCGAGCAGCACGCCGGCGCTCCGTCCTTCGGCGCGCGGGTCGGTGGGGTTCTTGAAGGTCGAGCCGAAGGTCTTGATGCCCGAGGGCTGGGCGGCGCGGCGGCGCGCGCGCATGCCGGCCAGCGTGGCCTTCACCGCCGCCGGGTCGGCCGCCTCGAGCGCGAACGACGCCCCGGCGACGATCTCCTGCGGGCCCAGAGCGGAGCGGCGGTAGGCGAATCCGAGCTCCCCCGGCGCCCGCCGCTCGGTCCCGTCGGCACTCACCACCTCGGCCCACTCGAGCACGCGCGAGAGGTCTCCCCCGTAGGCGTTGGCGTTCATCCGCACCGCGCCGCCGACCGTCCCGGGGATGTTGACCCCGAACTCGAGTCCGCTCAGCCCCTCCCGGGCTGCTCGAGCCGCGGCCTGGGGCAGCCGTGCGCCCCCGCCGCAGAGCAGGCGCGCACCGTCGCGCTCGATCTTCGCGAGCTCGCGCTCCAGCTTCAATACGAGTCCTCGGACACCGGCATCGGCAACGAGGAGGTTCGACCCGGAGCCGACCACTCCTACCGCGAGGCCGGCCGCCCGGGCCCAGCCGAGCAACTCGGCGAGCGTTGAGGCGTCGTGGACCCGTGCGAACAGGTCGGCGGTACCCCCGGTGCGCAGGGTGGTCAGGCGGGCCAGCGGGAAGTCGTGCTCGACGCCCGCGGGCGGGGGCGGATGGCTCACGAGGTCGGGGCGGCGGCGAGCTGCGCGCCGGCCGGCTGCGCTCCACCCACGAGCGCGTCCGCCAGCTGGTCGACGTTGCCGGCGCCGAGGGTGAGCAGCGCGTCGCCCGAGCGCAGCTCGCGGCGCAGGAGCGCCTCGGCGTCCTCCATCCGCGGGGCCCAGTAGACCGACCGACCGCCGGCGGCGTCGGCCGCCGCCGCGGCGACGAGCCGCCCCGACACCCCGGGATAGTCCTCGGCGCGCTCACGGGACGGATAGACCTCGAGCACGATCACGACATCGGCGAGCGCGAGCGCCGCGCCGAACTCGCGGGCGAGGTGGCGCGTGCGCGAGAAGAGATGCGGCTGGAAGCAGGCGAGCACGCGCCGGGCGTCGAGCGAGCGCGCGGCCTCGAGGGTGGCTCGCACCTCGGTCGGGTGGTGGGCGTAGTCGTCGTACACCTCGGCCCCGGCGGCGGTGCGTCCGCGCGGCTCGAAGCGTCGCCCGGTGCCCGCGAAGGTGGCGAGCGCGCGAGCGGCCTCGGCCAGGCCCACGCCCGCCTCGCGGCAGGCGGCCAGGGCGGCGAGGGCGTTGAGGACGTTGTGGGTGCCGGGTGCGGGGAGCTTGACCTCGACGCCCTCGACCCCAAAGCGCGACCCGAGCGCCAGCAGCTCGACGTCCTCGGCGGCGAGGTCGCCCGCGCCGAGTCCGAAGCTCACCGTCCGCCCATCGGCTGGGAGCTCGAGCCGCAGCGGCTCCCAGACGATCCGGGTCCGAGCCGAGGAGGCGAACTCCGCCATGGCGGCCTCGAGCTCCCCGTTCGAGCGGTACGTCGCGTGGTGGTCGAGCTCGGCGTTGGTCACCACGGCGACCTCGGGGGCGAGCTTGAGGTGCGAGCGGTCGGACTCGTCGGCCTCCGCGACGACCCAGCCGCCCCCTCCCCAGGCGGCGTTGGTGGCGCTCGAGCGCAGCTTGCCGCCGATCAGATAGGTCGGCTCGCGGCCGGTCTCGAGCAGGGCGTGGGTGATCATGGCCGAGGTCGTCGTCTTGCCGTGGGTCCCGCTCACGGCGATCGAGCGTCCGAGGGCGACGATCTCGGCCAGGAGATCGGCGCGGTGGAGGATGGGGGCACCGGCGGCCCGCGCCGCCGCGAGCTCGGGATTGTCGTCTCCGACCGCGGTCGCCCGAATCACCTCCGCGCCGGGCGGAGCGCCCCCAGCCCGGTGGCCGACGACCGGCTCGATGCCGGCCCGGCGCAGCTTCGGGAGATAGCTCGATTCCGAGCGATCGGAGCCCGTGACCTCGGCGCCGAGCGCGTGGGCGACGAGCGCCAGGGCGCTCATGCCGGCTCCGCCGATGGCGATGAAGTGCAGTCGCCGGCCGGCGAAGGCGGTGGGGTCCATGGCGAGGCCAGGCTACCCGAGGGCTCAGCCGGTGCCGGACCGGGTGCGCCTCGCGGGTTTGAGCAGAGGTCGCCCGGGAAGGAATCCCGAGACCGACAGACTTCAAGACAGAGGAGGGCGAATGCCCTGGCAAGAACTCACCGCGCGTCAATTCCCGGCTTTCGACAAAGAGCTCGACGGCATCTCCAAGAAGACGATGGACGACCACTACGCCCTGTACGAGGGCTACGTCAAGAAGTCCAACGAGTGCCGCAAGATCCTCAAGGAGTTCGACTACTCGGAGATCGAGGGCAACCAAGTCTACTCGGCGCTGCGGGCCGTCTCGGTCGACTACACCTTCGCCCTGCTCGGGTTCAAGAACCACGAGCTCTACTTCGGGCACCTCGGCGGCGAGGGCGGCTCGCCGCAGGGTCGCTTCGCCGAGCTGATCGGCGGCGAGTACCCCGGCGGCGTCGAGATGTGGGAGCAGGCCGTCCGCAAGGCCGCCTCGGCCGCTCGCGGCTGGGTCATGGTCGGATACGACCTCAACGACGGCTCGCTGTTCAACTACATCATGGACACCCAGAACCTGTGGGCGGTCTACAACATGGTTCCCGTGCTCGCGATCGACGTGTACGAGCACGCCTACGCGCAGGACTTCGGGGCGACTCCGCAGGGGCGCAAGGACTACGTCGAGGCGTTCTTCCGCAACCTCGACTGGGACCACGTCAACCGCCAGCTCGAGCAGGCCGAGCAGGCCTCGCTCGGGGCGAGCCAGCCCGCGCTCCAGGAGTAGGCCGGCCGCCGACGCGCGGCGCGGCCTGCGGTCGCGCCGGCGCCGTCGGTCCGTCTCGCCACCGCGCCCATGCGCACACCCCCTCGATTGCTGCTGATCTTCGCCGCCGCGGTGCTCGTCGTCGTGGGCGCGATCGCCGCGCTGGCCACCGGCGAGTGGTGGCTGCTGCCGGTCGCCTTCGTGATCCTGCTGGTGGTCTCCGCCCTCGTGCTCTTCCCGCTCGGCAAGGCGCTGGGCCAGGGCGAGAAACCCGATCCGGTGACCGACGCCCGGCTCGAGGAGGAGGGAGCTGACTCGAGCCTCGGGCTCCAGCAGAGCGACGAGCCCAGCGAATCCACGCGGGGGGAGAAGAGCTGAGCGGCCGTTCGCGGTAGCGCCGCGCTCCGTCGCGGAGCCGGGGCTTCGCCGCGCCGCGTCGTCAGGGCGCGGGCACCGGCGAGAGGGCGTACCATGCCGCCGTCGATGACCGCGTTCGACCTGGAGACGAGCCACGAGGGGGCGCTACCGCTGGTGTCGCTCTTCGGCGAGCTCGACATCGCTGCCGCGCCCCGCCTCGACGCCGAGCTGACCGGGCTCGAGGCCGCGCGCCCGGGACGGATCGTCCTCGACCTGCGGGGCCTGACCTTCCTCGACTCGACGGGCCTGCGCTCGCTGCTCGGGGCCGACGCCCGGGCTCGCGAGGACGGCCGCAGCCTGACCCTGATCCAAGGACCGGACGTCGTCCAGCGGGTCTTCTCGATCACCGGCCTCGAAGGGCGCCTCGACATCGTCGCGGACGAGGCCGCGTTGGCCTCGGACTCCGGCTGACCCGGAGCACCGGCAGGCGACGCCCTGCCTAGCCCGGATCGTCCAGTAGCCAGCCCGAGGGTGCCTGGTTGAGCACCCGAGAACGTCCGCCTGAGCAGGGAGAATGCGGTTGTCGAGACCAGCAAACTCCCGCTCAGGAGGATCACCTTGAGGGTGCAGCGCAACGGCC
>JBBSNG010000125.1:0-6740 GCA_038232755.1 Solirubrobacterales bacterium
CCTGGTAGTAGGCCTCGAGCGAGGACGGGACGCTCGCGTGGAGCACCGTGCGCACGTTGGGCTTGTCGACGCCCATGCCAAAGGCGTTGGTGGCCACGACGACGCGGACCTCGTCGGCCAGGAAGCTCCGCTGGACGCCGGCGCGCCGCTCGCGCTCGAGGCCGGCGTGGTAGGGGAGGACCCGCTCGCCGAGCGCCCCGGCGAGCTCCCCCGCGAGCTCCTCGCAGCCGGCGCGCGTGCCGGCGTAGACGATGGCCGGAAGCGCGTCCTCGCGTGAGAGCTCGGAGATGATCATCCGCGACTTCTCGTGACCGCCGGGCTGGGCCACCGCGAACGACAGGTTTGGCCGGTCGAAGCCGGTGGCGACACGCGCGGGCTCGCGCAGTCCGAGCCGCGCCTCGATGTCGACCGCGACTCGCACCGTCGCGGTCGCCGTGGAGGCCAGGATCGACCGCGCGCCGAGATAGCGTGCCGCATCGGCGAGCCGGAAGTAGTCAGGGCGGAAGTCGTGGCCCCACTGGGAGACGCAATGGGCCTCGTCGACGACGAAGAGCCCGACGTCGGCTTCGCGGATTCCGGCCACGAAACGCGGCGAGGAGAAGCGCTCCGGGGCCACGTACAGGAGCCTCAGGCTTCCGTCGCGCGCGCGGGCGAGGGCGGACTCGTTCGCGCTCGCGTCCTGCTGCGAGTTGATAAGGGCGACCTGTTCGCCGAAGCCTCGCGCGGCGAGCGCCTCGACCTGGTCCTGCATCAGCGAGACCAGCGGCGATACGACAATCGTCAGGTTGTCGGCCATGAGGCCCGGGAGCTGGTAGCAGAGCGACTTGCCCGAGCCGGTCGGCATGACCACGAGCGCGTCGCGGCCGGCGAGGGCAGCCTCGCAGGCCTCGCGTTGGCCGGCGCGGAAGGCGGAGAAACCGAAGTTCTCGAGTAGGGCGGCATCGAGGTCCATGACGGTGTCACCCTACCGGCGCCCGCGGCGGCCCATGGCGCCTCAGCGGCCCGTGTGATACCCCCGTCACGCTCGCAGCGAAGTTGTCGCTCGCCGGCTCCAGTCCGGCACGCCCGAGCCGCTCAGGCCGTCGTGACCGCCAGCTCCTCGAGCGCATACTTCCCGTTCGCCGAGCCCGTCCGAGCGAGCGGGTAGTCGCCCGTGAAGCACGCGTCGCAGTGCGTCTCCCGCGTGACTCCCACTGCTTCGTAGACGCCCTCGAGCGACAGGTAGGCCAGCGAGTCGCAGCCGAGCTCGGTCGCCACCTCGTCGGCGGTGCGCTCGTGGGCGATCATCTCCTGCGGGGTCGACATGTCGATGCCGTAGTGGCATGGGTGGCGGATGGCCGGGGCGGAGATGCGCAGATGGACCTCGGTGGCGCCGGCCCCGCGGAGCATGCCGACGATCTGACGCGTGGTGTTGCCGCGCACGATCGAGTCGTCGACGACGACGACGCGCTGACCGCCGACGACCTCCGGCAGCGGGTTGAACTTCATCCGGAGCCCGTGCTTGCGCAGCTCCTGGCCGGGCTGGATGAACGTGCGGGCCACGTAGCGGTTCTTGATCAGCCCGTCGTCGCGGGGGATGCCGGAAGCGAGCGAGTAACCGGCGGCGGCCGGGTTCCCGGAGTCGGGCACGGCGACCACGACGTCGGCCTCGACGGGAGCCTCGCGCGCCAGGGCCTCCCCCATCCGTCGCCGGGCCACCTGCGTGCGCACGCCCTCGAGCACGGAGTCGGGCCGGGCGAAGTAGATGTGCTCGAAGACGCAGAAGGCGCGGCGCTCGGAGTGGGCGATCTGGCGGCTCTCGAGGCCACGGTCCGACAGCGAGATCATCTCGCCCGGCGCGACCTCGCGCACCAGCTCGGCGCCGATGATGTCGAACGCGCAGCTCTCGGAGGCCACGCAGTAGCGATCGCCGAGGCGCCCGAGCGAGAGTGGGCGCAGGCCCAGCGGATCGCGGAAGGCGACGACGGCGTCGCGGGTCATGACCACAGTCGAGAGCGCGCCCTCGAGCCGCGGGACGACGTCGGCCACGGCGTCCTCGACGGTGTCGGCCTCGTGGGTCGAGATCAGCGCGGCGATCAGCTCGGAGTCCGAGGTCGAGCGCAGTTGGACCCCCTTGGCGACCAGCTCGTCGTGAAGGTCCACGGCGTTGATCAGGTTGCCGTTGTGGGCGAGCGCGAGCTCACGATGGTCGGAGCGGTAGATCGGCTGGGCGTTCTCCCAGGCCGAGGAGCCCGTGGTCGAGTAGCGGACGTGACCGAGGGCCATGTCGCCGCCGAGCGCGCGTAGCTTCGACTCGTCGAAGACCTGGGAGACGAGGCCGAGGTCGCGCAGGGTCATGATGTGCCGGGACTCGCAGGTGGCGATCCCGGCTGACTCCTGACCGCGGTGCTGGAGCGCGAAGAGCGCGAAGTAGGCGAGGCGCGCGACGTCGGAGCCGGGCGCGTGTACGCCGAACACGCCGCACTCGTCGCGCGGCCCGTCCCGGTCGGGAATCGGATCCTCGGGGCTCATGAGAAGTGGTCCGCGACGCCGTGTTCGAAGGCGACTGCAGCGGCGGCGACCTCGATCTCGAGTCTAGCGGTGGTGCCGGTCTCAACGGCCAGTCGATCGCCTCCGGTCTCGCCGAGGAGCAGGGCCGTGTCGGGCGCAAGGCTGTCGACGAGCTGCTCGACGGAGTCGCGCGGGCCGGCGACCACGATGCCGCCGGGGCCCTCGCCGAAGAGCGCCGCCTCGAGCGCGTGCGCCTCGGCTTCGCTCTCGCCGGCGCGGGCAACGAGTGCGCCCATGTTGACCTGCGCGCCGACCCCGTGGGCCAGGCACGACTCCGCGAGCGCGCAGGCCAGGCCGCCGTCGGAGACGTCGTGGGCCGTTGCCAGCTCGCCGGCTCGTACGGCAGCGCGAGCCGCCTCGAGCGCCCGCGCCTGGGCGGCGAGGTCGAGCTCCGGCAGGCCGTCGGCCATCTCTCCGCGCAGCGCCTCGAGCTCCGAGCCGGCGAGCGCGGGAAGGAACGGGCCCAGCAGAGCGATGGCGTGACCGTCCTCGACGAAGCCGGCCTCCGGAAGCGAGCCCGGGTCGGGCACGTGCCCGACCATGCCGACCACCGGCGTCGGGTAGATCGGCCCCCCGCCGCCCTCGTTGTAGAGCGACACGTTGCCGCCAACCACCGCCACTCCGAGCGCGCGGCACGCGTCGGCCAGTCCGTTCACCGCCTGCTCGAGCTGCCAGGCGATGTGGGGCTTCTCGGGGTTGGCGAAGTTGAGGCAGTTGGTCAGGCCGAGCGGCTCGGCACCGACGCAGGCCAGGTTGCGCGCGCACTCCAGCACGGCCTCGACCGCCCCCGTGTAGGGGTCGCAGGCCACCCGGCGGCCGTTGCCGTCGATCGACATCGCGATGGCGCCGCCCGCACCGTCGTGGGCGAGGTGCAGAACGGCCGCGTCGGAGGCCCCCGGCCGCCGCACGGTCCGCGAGCCGACGAGGCCGTCGTACTGCTCGTAGGCCCAGCGCTTCGAGGCGATGTTCTCGGAGCCCAGCAGGGAGAGCAGCGTCTGGGCGAGATCGCTCTCGCGCTCGATACGAGCGCGGGGCGGCGCGTAGACCGGTTCGGTCGGACGCTCCGGGGCGAGGTCGTAGAGCGGGCAGTCGTCGACGAGCGCCTCGACCGGCATGTCGCCGACCGGCTCACCCTGCTCGAGCACCCGCAGGCGCCGGGTGTCGGTGACCGCGCCGATCGCCGTGCAGCGCACGTCCCACTCGTCGCAGACCGCGCGCACCGCGTCGAGCCGCCCGGGCTCGACCACGCACAGCATGCGCTCCTGCGACTCCGAGACCATCACCTCGAAGGCCTCCATGCCGGGCTCGCGGCGCGGCACTCGCGCCACGTCGAGATCGATGCCCACCTCGCCCTTGGAGGCCATCTCGGACGCGCTCGAGGAGAGTCCCGCGGCCCCGAGGTCCTGGAGCGACTCGAGGAGCTCGCGGTCGAGCAGCTCGAGGCAGCACTCGAGCACCTTCTTCTCCTCGAACGGGTCACCGATCTGCACGCTCGGGCGCTTCGAGGCGCTCTCCTCGCCGAGCTCGGCGCTCGCGAGGACGGAGGCGCCGCCGATCCCGTCGCGCCCGGTCAGCGCGCCCAGTAGCACCACCAGGTTCCCCACCCCTGCCGCGGCGCTGCGCACGAGCCGCTCCTGCGGAGCGATCCCCACGCACATCGCGTTGATCAGGCAGTTGTGTTCATAAGGCTCCGCGAAGAGGATCTCTCCCCCCACCGTGGCGACGCCGATCGAGTTGCCGTAGTGCCCGATACCGGCCACAGCCCCGTTCATCAGGTAGCGCGACCGCGGCGAGTCGAGCGGGCCGAAGCGCAGCGAGTCGAGCACGGCGATCGGCCGCGCCCCGATCGCGAACACATCACGGAGGATGCCGCCGACGCCGGTGGCGGCGCCCTGGAAGGGCTCGACCGCGCTCGGGTGGTTGTGCGACTCGACCTTGAAGGCGACCGCGAGCCCGTCTCCCACGTCGACCGCGCCCGCGTTCTCGCCCGGCCCCATGACCACGTGCTCGCCCTCGGTGGGCAGCCGCCCGAGCAGCTTCCGCGAGTGCTTGTAGGCACAGTGCTCGGACCACATGAGCGAGAAGACCGCCAGCTCCACGTCGTTGGGCTCGCGGCCGAGCCGGTCGACGATGCGCTCGTACTCGGCGTCGGTCAGGCCGAGCTCGCGGTGGCGGGCGGGCGCGCTCGCTTCCATCAGTCGAGCACCTTGGCTTCGACCCCGCAGCGCCGATAGGTGGCGACGGCGCGCTCGTCGCACGTGACCACCGTCGCGCCGGCGGAGCCGGCCGTCAGCGCGATCAAGGCGTCGTAGACCGCACCGCCCGCTATCCCGAGCTCGACGAGCCGGGCGACCAGAGACCGCTGATCACGCGCCTTCAGGGTCAGGTGCGGATCGGGGAAGGACCGAGTGAGGAAGTCGCTCACGGCCAACCCCGAGACGCGGTTGGGGGGAGGGAGGCGCGTCAAGACCGAATAGGTCTCGAGGGCGCTGTGAGCGACGAGACGAGCTCGTCTGACGAGGACCCCTCGCGCCGCGACGTGCCTCTCGTGCCATTCCGCGAACCCAGCCACCGCGACCGAGGTGTCGACCACGATCACCGGCGGAGCCGCTCGAGGGTGGAGCGGACCTGCTCGGCGGTCAACGGCGGCAGTTCACGATCGGGAACCGCGAATACGGCACCCTCTTCCTCGACGAGCGTCACGGGGGTCACAGCAGGCTCAATCTCGAGGCGGCCGTCACGCGCCTCGAGCTCGAGGTGTTGGCCGGGCGAGAGCCCGAGCTCATCCCGTAGAGGCTTGGGGACTACGATCCTTCCGGCCCGGTCGATGGTAGTTCGCATGGTACGAAAGTACCATCCGAGCCAGATGGCTCGGTCAGGCCACCGCGACGGCCGCGCGGCTCGGCGCGACTGACTCGAAAAGTCGCCGGCCGTCGACCGATCCGGTCAGAGGATCCGTCGCGTGCTCGGGATGCGGCATCAGGCCGAGCACGTTGCCGGCCTCGTTGGTCACCCCGGCCGCGTCGCGTGCCGAGCCGTTCGGGTTGTGGCCCTCGACGTAGCGCAGGGCGATCTGCCGGTTCGCCTCGAGCTCGTCGAGCAGGCCGTCGGGTGCGTAGAAGCGTCCCGCCCCGTGCTTGACCGGGAGCGACAGCCGCTCTTCGCGCGCGCACGCGCGCGTAAAGGCAGTGTCTGGGTTGGTGACGGAGACCTCGACCTGGCGGCAGAGGAAGCGCAATCCGCTGTTCGGGAGCAGGGCGCCCGGGAGCAGCCCCGCCTCGCATAGGACCTGAAACCCGTTGCAGATGCCGAGGACAGGGCCGCCGGCGCGCGCGAACTCCGTCACCGCCTGCATGACCGGCGAGAAGCGCGCGATCGCCCCGACGCGCAGGTAGTCGCCGTAGGAGAACCCCCCCGGGAGGACGACGGCGTCGACCCCGCGCAGGTCGCGCTCGCGATGCCAGAGGATCTCGGCGTCGCCGAAGCGCCGGCAGGCGAGCAGAGCATCGACCTCGTCGCACGAGCCGGGGAAGCGGACGACGCCGAACCTCACGCCGGTGGGCCGTCCCCGACCTGGACCTCGTAGTCCTCGACGAGCGGGTTGGCCAGCAGCTGCTCGCACATCTCCGAGACGCGCGCCGGGTCCGCCACCTCGAGCTCGACCAGCCGCCCCACATGGACGGACTCGACGCCCTCGAAGCCGAGCGCGGGTAGAGCGCGCTCGACGGCCTGGCCCTGCGGGTCGAGGATGCCCTCCTTGGGGCGGATGAGGACGCGGACCTTCACGGCGCCCGCCGGGCGGTGGATGAGGAGACTGGTTCGGCCAAGGCGGTCATCTTAGGAGTCGGGTCAGACCCAGCCGCGCTCGAGTCGGGCGCCGGCCGACCGAGATGCGCGCCGCGGCGGCCACCTCCGTGCAGGGCGATCACGACCAGCAGCGCCGTCAGGACCAGCGGCGCGACGAGATGGATCCCGCCGTCGACGGAACCCGCGGTCAGGAGGGCTCCGGACATGTCGAGCGTCAGCGCGACGGCGGCCCAGCGCGGCGCCACGCCGGCCACGAGCGCGAGCCCGCCGGCCACCTCGAGCAATCCAACGGCGTAGACGAGCAGATCCGGAGCCGGCAGCCCCCAGCGGTCGAAGCTTGCGACGGTCTGGTCGTGGAGGACGAGCTTCGGCACCAGTCCGAC
>JBBSNG010000126.1:0-6712 GCA_038232755.1 Solirubrobacterales bacterium
CGAGCACGAAGTACGTGTCCTCGTTCATCGGCTACGCGCCGGCCCGCAACCCGCGCCTGCTCGTGGCGGTGGCGGTCGACGAGCCGCAGGGAAAGATCTACGGCGGCGAGGTCGCGGCGCCGGCGTTCGAGCAGATCGTCAAGTTCGCGCTGCCCTACCTGCGGATCCCGCCGGACTGAGGCGCGCCGAGTGGAGGGTTATCCTGGCTGGATGGTCGCGACCGGTGCTCTCTACATGCCCATCAGCGACTTGCCTCAAGACTGGGAGCCCCTTGAGGTGAGGGAACTGCGGGCGCTCGATGAGGTCTGGCGGGAACAGCGGGAGCGCCTGGAGAACCTAGATGAGCTCAAGCGCTTCAAGGAGCGGCTAGTCCGGTCCTGGGCCATAGAAACCGGCGTAATCGAGCGGGTTTACTCCATCGACAGGGGCGTAACCGAAATGCTGATCGAAGAGGGGATCAAGCAGAGTCTCGTCGCGACTGGGACCGACCGAGACGCGGACGAGGTTGTCGCGATCTTGCGCGATCATGAGGAGGCCATCGAGGCCCTGTTCGACTTTGTCGCTCGTCGTCGCGCGTTATCAACCTCGTTCGTCAAGGAACTGCACGCGCTCCTCACCCGCAACCAGGAAACCACCGTGGCTGTTGATCAGTTCGGACGGACCTTTGAGACCGAACTTCTCCACGGCACCTGGAAACGGCTGCCCAACAATCCACGCCGACCTAATGGCAGCGTTCATGCGTACTGTCCGCCTGAGCAGGTCGACTCCGAGATGGATGATTTGATCAGTATGCATGCGGCCCACGAGGAGTCCAGCGTGGCCCCCGAGGTCGAAGCAGCATGGCTGCACCATCGGTTCACCCAGATACACCCATTTCAAGATGGGAACGGGCGGGTCGCGCGCGCGCTGGCGAGCTTAGTGTACATCCGTGTCAACTGGTTCCCCCTCTCGGTACACAGAGATCAGAAGGTCCCCTACATCGATGCACTGGAGGGTGCCGACGCGGGCGACCTTGCGCCGCTGGTTCGTCTGTTCGGAAGAGTGGCGCGAGATGCACTCGTTCGCGCACTCGCCGTCGGAGAACAGAGTGAGCAAGACTTTCAGGGCATCCGTCAGGTCGTTGGAGCCGCTCGCGATCGGATGCTGGGCACGATGCCAGACGTGACACCTAACCAATTGCAGCGTGCGAGGGACACGGGTGAGCATCTCCGTGGGGTCGGCCGGTCCCAGCTCTACGAAGTCAAGTCACTGATCGACCGAGACATCACCGGTGTCCGTCCCAACTTCTCGTGCCAAGTAGAGGAAGCGCGCCCCGACGATCGACGATCGAAGTGGTATCGGGCGTCTCTTATTGGCTTTGCCCAGCGCGAACTCCACTATTTCGCGAACCTGAACACTTATGCAACCTGGGTGCGGCTGCGTCTTAATGACTTTGACGTCGGCGCGCGTCACGACTTGATCTTTAGTCTCCACGGGATGGGCCGAACGTTTCGAGGCCTTATCGCGGGGGTCGCGTTCTATGAGAGGGCTGATTTGCGAGCAGACGATGAGCGATTGGTGACTTCTGAACAGAAGCTCATCCAGCCTGAGTTGTTTCAGCTGAATCACCTAGAGGAGTACGCCGAGGCAGAGCGGCGGTTCTCAGACTGGGTGAAGGATTCCTGCACTATCGGTTTGGGGATGTGGGAGCGCGGTCTCGAGTCGGGGTGATGCGGCTTAGCGTGTTGATGGCGGATGCGCCCGACGTCCCGATCACCGGCCTGGCTTACTCGAGCCGGGACGTCGCCCCGGGCTCCCTCTTCTTCTGCGTGCCCGGCGCCCGCGCCGACGGGCACGACTTCGCCCCCGACGCGGTGGCGCGCGGCGCCGCCGCGCTGGTCTGCGAGCGCCCGCTCGGGCTCGGAGTGCCCGAGGTCCTCGTGCCCGACGTGCGGAGGGCCATGGGCCCGGTCGCGGCCCGCTTCCACGGTGACCCGAGCGCCGAGCTCCGCGTGGTGGGGATCACCGGCACGAACGGCAAGACCACCACCGCCTACCTGGTGCGCGCCCTGCTCGAGGCCGCGGGGGTGCGCTGCGGGCTGCTGGGGACGGTGACCTCGATCGTCGGCGGCCGCGAGGAGCCGGTCGAGCGCACGACGCCCGAGGCCATCGACCTCCAGGCGAGCTTCCGGCGCATGCTCGAGGCCGGTGACCGCGCCTGCGTGATCGAGGTCTCCTCGCACGCCCTCGAGCTCGGCCGCGCGGAGGGGATCCGCTTCGCGACGCGGATGTTCACCAACCTGAGCCAGGACCACCTCGACTTCCACCCGTCGATGGAGCACTACTTCATGGCCAAGCGGCGCCTGTTCCAGGTCCCCGGCGGCGACCCCGGGACCTCGGTCGTCAACCTCGACGATCCGTGGGGAGCTCGTATCGCCGCCGAGGTCGAGGGCGCCGTGACCTACGCCGTCGAGGCGGCGGCCGACTACCGCGCTTGCGAGGTCAGCTTCGACACCGCCGGGTCGGCCTTCCGGTGCGAGACGCCGGAGGGCGCGGTCGACCTGCGCACCCGCCTGCCCGGCCACTTCAACGTCCTGAACGCGCTGGCGGCGCTCGCGGCCGCGCGCTCGCTGGGGGTCGAGCTCGAGATCGCCGCGCGCGCCCTCGCCGCGGCCGAGCGCGTCCCCGGGCGGTTGGAGCCGGTGGATGCGGGTCAGGACTTCGCGGTGTTCGTGGACTACGCCCACACGCCGGAGGCCCTCGAGAACGTCCTTCGCGCGGCACGGGAGCTGACCGCGGCCCGCCTGCACGTGGTCTTCGGCGCCGGCGGCGACCGCGACAAGACCAAGCGCCCGCTCATGGGCCGCGTCGCCGCCGCCCTGGCCGACCGGGTCGTGATCACCTCGGACAACCCCCGCTCCGAGGATCCCGCGGCGATCGTCGACGAGGTGCTGGTGGGCACCGGGGAGGGGGTCGAGCGCGAGATCGACCGCCGGCGCGGCATCGAGCGCGGGCTCGCGGGCGCGGCGGCCGGCGACGTGGTGGTGATCGCGGGCAAGGGGCACGAGCAGGGGCAGGAGTTCGCCGGCGGGCGCAAGGAGCCGTTCGACGATGTCACGGTGACGCGCGACGCGCTGCGGGCGCTCGACGGTCGCGGCCCCCCGCCGGAGAGTCCGTCCGGCCCGTCCGCGGTGGCGCAGCGCCGGTGATCGACCGCACGGCGGGGTGGATCGCCGCTGCGGCCGGCGGGCGGCTGGCGAGCGGTGATCCCGAGCGCAGCGGCGCCCGCCGCGCGGTCGTCGACTCGCGCGCCGTCGGACCCGGAGACCTGTTCGTCGGGCTGGCCGGCGCGCACGCCGACGGCGGCGCCTTTGCCGCCGCGGCGCTCGAGGCCGGGGCGTGGGGCGTGCTCGTGGGGCGCGAGCACGCGGAGGCGCTGGCGGGCGCCCCCGTCGTCATCGCCGTCGAGGATCCGCTCGCCGCCCTCGCCGCGCTCGCTCGCGCCTGGCGGCGCGAGCTCGGGGCCGCGGTGGTCGGGGTGACCGGTTCCACCGGTAAGACCTCGACCAAGGACATCCTCGCCGCCCTCCTGCGGGGCCACCGGCGCACGCACGCGAGCCGTGAGAACCTCAACACCGAGATCGGCCTGCCGCTCTCGATCCTCGAGGCCGAGGCCGGCACCGAGGTGCTCGTGCTCGAGATGGCCATGCGCGGCGAGGGTCAGATCGCCGAGCTCACCGCGATCGCCGAGCCTGACGTGGGCGTGGTGGTCAACGTCGGTCCCGTGCACCTGGAGCTGCTCGGCACCGTGGAGCGCGTGGCCGCGGCCAAGGCCGAGCTCATCCGCGACCTGCGCCCCGGGGCGACCTGCGTCGTGCCGGCGAGCGAGCCGCTGCTCGAGCGCTACCGCCGCGACGACCTCGAGACCATCACCTTCGGCCCCGGCGGCGACGTGCATCTGCTCTCGATCGACGCCCGCGGACGCACCGAGATCGAGGCCCGCGGCGAGATCCTCACCCTCGAGCTCCCCTATCGCCAGCCCCACAACCTGCTCAACACCCTGGCCGCGGTCGCGGTGGCCACGGCGCTCGGCGTTCGGCCGAGCGGTCCCCTGGACGTGGCCTTCTCGCCGCTGCGCGGTCAGGAGATCGAGCTCCCCGGCGGGGTGACCGTGGTCAACGACTGCTACAACGCCAACCCGATCTCGATGCGCTCCGCCCTCGATCACCTGGCCGCCACACCCGCCGCCCGCCGCATCGCCGTACTCGGGGAGATGGCCGAGCTCGGGCCCGACGGGGACCGCTACCACGCCGAGGTGGCCCAGCGCGCCGGCGAGGCCGGGATCGACGTGCTGGTCGCCGTGGGCGAAGGCGCGCGGCGCTATCTCGAGGCCTTCGGCGGCGACGAGCGCCACGGGGTCGATACCCCCGAGGAGGCCGGCGCGCTGCTCGAGCGCCTCGCCCGTCCCGGGGACCGCGTGCTCGTCAAGGGATCGCGCTCGGCCGGCCTCGAGCGCGTGCTCGGCGACAGGCGTTGAGCCGAGGCACGGACGCCGCGGCGCCGGCGCGGCCCGCCCGCCGGAGAACCGGCTAGCCGCCCGTGCTCGGAGAGGTCCTCATCGCGGGCATGTCCTCGCTGCTGATCTGCATCTTCCTGGGACCGAGGTTCATCTCCTTTCTGCGCGATCGCGAGTTCGGTCAGCACATTCGCGAGGAGGGCCCGAAGGGCCACGCGACCAAGGCCGGCACCCCGACCATGGGCGGCCTGGTGATCTTCCTCGCGGTCTCGATCCCGTTCCTGATCCTCGGGGAGTACGACGCCGCCAGCCTCGCCGTGTTCGGCACCGCGATGGCCAGCGCGTTCCTCGGCTTCCTCGACGACTGGTCGAAGATCTCCAAGAAGCGCTCGTTAGGGCTGTCGGGGCGTTGGAAGATCATCGCCCAGGCCGCCATCGCCCTCGGCCTGTGGTGGGTGGCGACGCGCTACGTCGGGCTCAACGAGTCGCTCAACACCCGGCTCTTCGACTTCACGGTCGACCTCGGGGTCCTGTATCCGGTACTGATCTTCCTCGTCCTCGCCGGGGCGACCAACGGCGTCAACCTGACCGACGGGCTCGACGGCCTGGCCGCCGGCTGCGGCGCGATCGTCCTCTTCGCCTACACGGCGATGACCTTCCTGACCTCCGGCCAGGAGGACCTTGCGTTGATCTGCGCCTGCCTGGTCGGAGCGTGCGTGGGCTTCCTGTGGTTCAACTCGTTCCCGGCGGCGATCTTCATGGGTGACACCGGCTCGCTCGGCCTCGGCGGGGCGATCGCCGCGCTCGCGGTGGTCACCAAAACGGAGATCCTGCTGGTGATCATCGGCGGGATCTTCGTGGTCGAGGCCCTCTCGGTGGCGGTTCAGGTCTTCGCCTTCCAGCGCTTTCGAAAACGGGTCTTCCTGATGGCGCCGGTGCACCACCACTTCGAGCTGCTGGCCTGGTCGGAGACCAAGATCATCCTGCGCTTCTGGATCGTCGCGGCGATCTGCTCGGCGATCGGCTTCACGCTGTACCAGAACTCGGTGGCGTGAGGGAGCGCCCGCCGCTTCCGCCCGGTCCCTACCTGGTCATGGGGCTCCGGGTCTCGGGAGCCGCGGCGGCGCGGATGCTCCTGGCTCACGGCGAGGTCATGGGCTGCGATCTCGGCCGCCCGGCCGAGGCCGCCGGACTCGCCGAAGCGGGCGTGGAGGTCGAGCTCGAGTCCGACGGCCTCGACCTCGTCGGCCGGGCCCGGACGGTGGTCAAGAGCCCGGGCGTGCCCGCCCACGCTCCGGCGGTGGCCGCCGCTCACGCGCGCGGGGTCGAGGTCGTCGGCGAGCTCGAGATCGCGTGGCGCCTGATCGAGGCCGACTTCGTGGCGGTCACCGGCACCAACGGCAAGACCACGACCGTGGAGCTGCTCGGTGCGATCCATCGCTCCGCCGGCGTCGGGGTGGTCGTGGCCGGCAACGTGGGAACTCCGCTCGCCGAGCTGGCCGGTACGGGCGGCGAGGTCGTGGTCTGCGAGGCGTCGAGCTTCCAGCTCGAGGATGCGACCGAGTTCGCGCCCGAGGCGGCGGCGCTGCTCAACCTGAGCGAGGACCACATCGACCGCCACGGCACCTTCGCCGCATACCGCGACGCCAAGCTGCGCGTGTTCGCCCGTCAGCGGGCCGAGGACGTCGCGGTGGTCCCCGTCGGGCTCGAGCCGGGCGGGGGGGAGGCCCGGGTCGTCCGGTTCGCCCGCGAGAGGGAGCCTCGGGCCGATCTCGCCCTCGTCGACGGGGTCCTGATCTTCGAGGGCGCGGAGCTCATGCCCGCCGACGAGATCCGCCTGCGCGGCGACCACAACCTCGACAACGCGATGGCCGCCGCGGCGCTCGCGCTCGCTCGCGGGATCGATCCCGGCGCCGTGCGCGAGGCACTGGCGACCTTCCCGGGCGTCGCTCACCGCCTCGAGGAGGTAGCCCGCCGGCGTGACGTGCTCTACGTCAACGACTCCAAGGCGACGAACCCCGACTCGGCGCGGGTCGGGATCGAGGCCTTTCCGGGCGGAGTCCACGTGATCCTCGGAGGCAGCCTCAAGGGCGGTGACTTCCGTGCCCTGCGTCAGGTGATCCGCGAGCGCTGTCGCGCCGCCTATCTGGTCGGCGAGGCAGAGGAGCGGCTGGTCCGAGACCTCGAGGGCACGGTGGCGCTGTACCGCTGCGGCAC
>JBBSNG010000127.1:0-6684 GCA_038232755.1 Solirubrobacterales bacterium
CGGCGTCGTCGTCCCGTGCGAGGCCGTCGACCGCGAGTCCGCCAAGGAGGTCGTGATCACCATGCTCCTCGAGGTCCTCAGTCGCGAAGAGGTGATGGCCGAGTGAGCACCCAGGAGCTCGGAGCCCGCGGGTCGGCCTCCGACGAGGTGCCCGCCATCCAGGAGACCATCGCCGAGCTGCGCCGCCGCGCCCACGACGTCTCGGGGGTCATGGTCGCGAGCTCGGACGGGCTGCCGCTGGCCCACGACCTGCCGCCGGAGCACCACCTCCAGACCGCGGCCATGGCGGCCACGGTGGTCGGGCTCAGCCGCCGGATCGTCGAGACCTTCGAGCATGGTGGCTTCGAGGAGGCCGTGGTGCGCGGGCGCGACGGCTACCTCGTGGTCTACAGCGCCGGGCCCCGAGCGGTGCTCGCCGTGCTCGCCTCGGGCCACGCGAACCTGGGCCTCCTGCACCACGCCGCGCGCCGCGCCGCGGCGCACGTCTCTGAGCTGCTCGTCTAGATGAAACGGCGAGGTCGGCGTTGAAGGTTTACGCCGACCTGCCGATAGAGACGACATGGCCGACATCCACGAGACCCTCGACGGAGTGATGCTCATCCCGGGTGCGTTGGCCGCCGCCCTCGTCGACACCTCGAGCGGGATGACCCTCGGGACCGCCGGGAACGGCCACATCGACATCGAGCTCGCGGCCGCCGGCAACACCGAGGTCGTGCGTGCCCAGTTGATGACCATGAGCAACCTCGGTCTCGAGGACCGGGTCGAGGACCTGCTGATCACCCTGAGCACGCAGATCCACGTGATCCGCCCGCTCGCCTCGGCGGGCGGAGAGGGCCTCTTCCTCTACGCGGCGCTCGACAAGGAGCGCTCGAACCTGGCGCTCGCCCGCCGCAACCTTCAGCAGATCGAGCGGGAGCTCGAGGTCTAGGCCGGACCCGGCCCAGAGCTACATCTACCGTGGCCACCGAGACGACGACCGTGCCGAAGGGCGTCCTGACGGTGGTCACCGACAAGCAGCGCGCGCGCGGCCTGCTCCAGGCCGCGATGGAGCGCCTCGGCTACCGCGTCGTCACCTTCGAGGACGTCCGCAGCGCGGCTGCCTACGTCGAGGCCGACCTGCATCTGCTCGACTGCGGCTCGACGACCGATCTGAGCGCCGACCTGCACCGCCTCGAGGAGAGTGCGCCCGTCCTCGTGCTCATGCCTCCGGGCACCATTCCGGCGCCGGCCTTCCTCCAGGCGAGCGCGGGCTCGATCGCGATGGCGGCGAGGCCCGAAGAGTACGAGCGCCGGCTCGACATCGCGCGCAGCTCGACGAGCACGGGGAGCGGCTACCACCGCTCCGCACCCGTACGACTGAGCCCTACCCCTGAGACGCGGCCGCCCGCGCTCGAAGCCGTCCCCACCCCCTCGACGTTGAAGGAGATCGCATGAAGCCGTTTCGCGGCGTTTTCTCGGCTCGGCCCTACGGCAGCGAGCCCAACGGCAACGGCGAGCTCAGGCTGGCCGGCCCCGCGCCGGTGGCCGAGGTGGCGCCGGGACTCGTATCTCCGCGACCCGGCCCCAAGCACCTGCTCTGGGAGGTCCTCGTCGAGCTCGGATTCGTCGATGAGCACCGCGTCCTCGAGGCGGAGGCGGTGGCCCGGGCCTCGCGCCAGGATCTCGCCGCCGTCCTGCTCGAGCGCGGGCTCGTGTCGAGTGAGCAGCTCGCGCGCGCGGTGGCACAGCGCGAGGGAGTCCTCTTCGCCGATCTCGAGACCTACGCGGTGGACGAGCGGGCGGCGAGCCTGATCACCCCCGCGGTCGCCGAGCGCTACGGAGCGATCCCGATCGGCTTCGGGCCCGGGGGAGAGGTCCTGCTGGCGCTGGCCAACCCCCGCGAGCGCCACGCCGTCAACGACATCTCGATGATGGTCGACCCGTCGGTGACCCGCGTGGTTGCCACGCAGGAGAGCATCGACGCGCTGATCCGGGCGCGCAAGGAGGACACCTACGAGGGCGAGGCGGGGGAGGGGCTCGCCGACCGGGCGTCAGAGCCTGGCCTCCCGGAGACGACCACGGCTGACGACGGCGGACTGTGGTATTCGCCCGTCGAGGCCGCCGAGACAGGGTCGGTGGAGGACGAGGTGGTCGACGCGCCGGCACAGAACGGGCACGCGCTCGAGCCACTCGCCTCGAACGGCCTCGAGCCGGATGCACTCGCGCAGGACGGGTCCGCGCCCGGTGCGCCCGCCGCCCCACAGTCTCAGCCGGCCGAGCCGGACGAGTCGCCGCAGTGGTTCGACTCTGACGCGCCCTCGGCGCCTCCCCTCGGAGAGGAGTCCGGCGGTCCGTCGGTTGCCGAGCCCGACTCCGAGCCCGATGTCTCCGAGGAACCCGCTTCTGAGGCGGCCGATTCCGAGCCGTCGAACGCGAGCCTCGAGCCGCACGCCATCGGAGAGACGAGCCCCGACCGCGAGCTGCTCGAGTCGCTGACGCGCAGCGTCGAGCAGCTCGATCGGCTCGCGCGGGAGCTGCGCGTGGCCGTGACGCCGATCTCGAAGGCGCGGCGGCGGAGTCCGAGCGCCGCCTGACGGAGCTCAGGGCGGAGATGGAGCGCGATCGCTCGCGTCACGCCGACGCGGAGCGCACGCTGCGCGAGCAGCTCGAGGCCGAGCGCGCGGCGCGCGGGAACGCCGAACGCGGGCTGCGCGAGGAAGCCGAGGTCGAGCGAGCCTCGCGAGACCAGTCCGAGCGTGGCCTGCGGGAGGAGCTCGAGACCGAGCGCGCCGAGCGCGCGGAGTCGGAGCGCGCACTGCGGGAGGAGCTCGAGACCGAGCGTGCGACCCGCGAGGCGCTCGCGACCGAGATCGCCGCCGTGCGCACCGCCCGTGACGACCTGGCGCGGCGCGTGGCCTCGGCCCGAGACCTGCTCGAGCTCGGAGCCCGGCCGTTCGTGCCGCTGAACGGGCGCGAGCGGTAGAAGCCGGCGGCCAGAGACCTCAAGTCGGCGCCGGCCGGTGCCGATACCACCGCCATGAACTTCGACTTCGCAGACGTCCTCATCGAGGTCATGGAGCTCGGTGCCTCCGACCTCCACCTCACCGCGGGCTCGCCGCCCATGGTCCGCAGGCGCGGTCAGCTTCAGGCGCTCGACTACCCGGTGCTCACTCCGCAGGTGACCCGCGAGACGATCTACTCGTTCCTCACCAACGACCAGCGCAAGCAGCTCGAGAACGAGCTCCAAGTCGACCTCTCCTACTCGATTCCCGGCCGCGCCCGCTTTCGCGTCAACGCATACTTCCAACGGGCGTCACTGAGCGCCGCGTTCCGCCTCATCCCCACCGAGATGCCGCGCTTCGAGTCGCTCGGGCTGCCGGCGACGATTCGCGATTTCACCAAGAAGCCGCGCGGGTTCGTGCTGGTGACCGGGCCCACCGGCTCGGGCAAGTCGACGACGCTGGCCTCGATGCTCGACCTCATCAACCGCGAGCGCCACGAGCACATCATGACCGTGGAGGACCCGATCGAGTTCCTCCACCGCCACCAGAGCTGCATCGTCAACCAGCGCGAGCTCGGCGCCGACGCGCACTCCTTCTCGCTTGCCCTGAAAGCGGCGCTGCGCCAGGACCCCGACGTGATCCTCGTCGGCGAGATGCGCGACCTCGACACCATCTCGACCGCCCTGACCGCGGCCGAGACCGGCCACCTCGTCTTCGCGACGCTGCACACTCAGGACGCCGCCCAGACCATCGACCGCGTGGTCGACGTCTTCCCGCCGACCCAGCAGCACCAGGTCCGGATGCAGCTCTCGGTGACCCTCCAGGGCATCGTCACCCAGCAGCTCCTCCCGACCGCCGACGGACGCGGGCGCACCGTCGCCTGCGAGGTGCTCGTGCCCACGCCGGCGGTCCGCAACCTCATTCGCGAGGGCAAGACCCACCAGATCTACTCGGCCCTCCAGACCGGTGGGGCCCACGGCATGCAGACCATGGACGCCGCGTTGGCCCAGCTCGTGCGCGAGCGCAAGATCACCCGCGAGCTCGCCGAGGCACGCTCCTCGACCCCTCACGAGCTCCGGCGCCTGATGGGCACCGTTCAGGTCGCCTAGGAAGCGAGGATGGCCACCTACGCCTTCAAGGCCGTCGACCTCGCCGGGGTTCCGACCAACGGCGAGCTCGACGCCGGCGACAAGCAGACGGTCGCTCAGAACCTGCGCGCCAGGAGCCTGATCGTCCTCGACATCGAGGAGCTCAAGCCGGCGAGCGCCGGGGACATCCTCGCCCGCTTCAAGAAGGTCAAGGCCCGCGACCTGACCGTGGCCACGCGGCAGTTCTCCTCGATGGTCAGCTCGGGGATGTCGCTGCTGCGCTCGCTCTACGTGCTCGAGGAGCAGGTGGAGAGCGACCAGCTCAAGGAGGCGATAGTCGTCATCAGGGGCGACGTCGAGGCGGGCATCTCGCTCTCCGACGCGCTCGCCAAGCACCCTCGGATCTTCAACGAGCTCTATACCGCGATGGTGGCGGCAGGGGAGACGGGCGGCATCCTCGACGAGACGCTGCATCGCGTCGCCGACCAGCTCGAGAAGGACGATGCCCTGCGCCGCCAGGTCCGCGCGGCGATGATGTACCCGGGGTTCGTGGGCGGCTTCGCGCTCGTGGTGCTGCTCGCGCTGGTCGCCTTCATCGTTCCCGTCTTCGAGAAGGTGTTCGAGGACTTCGGCGGCGAGCTGCCCGCGATCACCAAGGTCTCGGTCGGCATGTCGCATCTCGTGACCGGGCGCTGGTACCTCCTCATCGCCGGGACCGTGCTCGCGGTCTACGCCTTCCGCAAATGGAAGAACAGCAAGCGCGGACAGATCCAATGGGACACCTTCAAGCTGAGGATCCCCATGAAGATCGGCGGCATCATCCAGAAGGTCGCTCTCGCGCGCTTCTCGCGCACCTTCGCGGCGCTGGTGGGCGCGGGTGTGCCGATGCTCGAGGCCATCGAGATCACCGGCCGTACCTCGGGCAACAAGGTCGTCGAGCTCGCCATGCAGGGTGTACACGACTCCGTGCGGCGCGGCGGTACGCTCGCCGAGCCGATGAAGGCGACGCCCCTGGCCTTCCCTCCGATGGTCGTGCAGATGATCGCTGTCGGTGAGGAGACCGGCGGCCTCGACCACATGCTCAGCAAGATCGCCGACTTCTACGAGGATGAGGTAGCGGCCGCGGTCAAGGCGCTGACCTCGATCATCGAGCCGGTGATGATCGTGGTCGTCGGCATCATCGTCGGGTTCGTCGTGATCTCCATGTACATGCCGATGTTCAAGGTCTACGACCAGATCAAGTAGGCACCACCGCTCGTGTCGGCGGTGGGGTAGATTCTGCCCGTGAGACACGGCGACCTCCGCGTTCCCTGATCTCGTTGCGTTCCGTGCTAGTCGGGCGGGACGCTCGGCGCGCCATCGTGGTCCTCGCCCTTCTCGCGGGAGTGTTTGTGCTCCGGGCGGTCACCGGGGACCCGGCGCTCGGCGTCAGCTTCCTCTACGTGGCACCGACTCTGCTCGCGGCGCTGTGGTTCGGTGCTCTCGCGGGCGTCGGGGCCGGCGCAGCGGGTGCAGGCCTCTTCCTGCTCGGAGCTCTGATCGAGCCGCAGGGCAACCTGATCAGCGCCACGCTGCTGCGCCTCGTTGTCTTCTGCTCCACCGGGTATGCCTTCGCCTTTCTGAGCAGACGCGAGCGACTCCTGCTCGGTCGCCTCGGCCGTCAGCAGCGAGAGCTCGAGGAGCTGCGGGCCCTGCGCAGCGCCCTGGTGCCCCCGGACGTGCCGGACCGCCCGGCGGTCGAGCTCGCGACGTGCTTCGTCCCGGCTCAGGAGCGGGTGGCGGGGGACTTCTTCGTGGTCAACGCGGGACCCGACGACGCGACGGTCGTCGTCGTCGGCGACGTGGTCGGCAAGGGCATCGAGGCCGCGCGGCTTGCCGCCTTCGTGCGGGCGACCCTCGCGGCCTACGCCTCCTACAACGACGACCCCTGCCAGCTGCTCGAGCTCGCCAACACCGCACTGGTCGAACGCATCGGACCCTCGGAGAACTTCGTCACGGCGGCGTGCATCGTCTACCGCCCCACCGACGGCTCAGTGTCGTGGGCGCTGGCCGGGCATCCTGCGCCAATGCTCCTCGACGAGGGCAAGCGGCTCAACAGCATCGCTCCCGGGCTCCCCCTCGGGCTCGCCGACCGCGTCGAGTGCAGCCGTGGCGAGCGCCGGCTCGACGCCGGCGACGGCGTCCTGCTGTTCACCGACGGGCTGGCCGAGGCCCGCCGCCCCTTCGCCGACATCGTCGCCGCGGGCAAGGCACGCGAGCGGCCGCTCCCGGAGCTGTTCGGGGACGACCGGATCGCCGCGGTGGGGGTCGACCACCACGGTGAAGCCCCGCGCGAGGTCCTGCGAGCCCTGAGGACCGCGGCTGAGCGCTTCACCGCCGGAGACGGGCTGGCCGACGATCTGTGCATGGTGGCGGTTAGGGCCAAGCAGAAGGGCGTTGACCCGGCCGGCGATCGTCCTGACGAGCATCGCGTCCACTAGCTGTCCTGCCCACGGACCTGCTGAACACGGCTGATGGGTGGTCGACCGCCGGCGGCGGAGTGCGGACGTCTGCGGTTGTAGAAGCGAAGCCAGGATGACAGGGCGCGGTCGCGGGTGGTGGAGTCAGGCCAGACG
>JBBSNG010000128.1:0-6590 GCA_038232755.1 Solirubrobacterales bacterium
CCGCCCAGCCCGCCGGCGCCTCCGAGCCCGCCCGTCGCCGCGCCGAGGCGCGACGAGGCCAGCTCCTGAGCCGAGCGCAGCGCCTCGTTGACCGCGGCCAGAACCATGTCCTGGAGGAGCTCGACGTCCTCGGGGTCGACGGCGTCGGGATCGATCCGCACCTCGCGCAGCTCGAGGTCCCCGGTTACCTTGACCGTCACGGTTCCGCCGCCCGCGCTCGCCTCGACGACCTCCGACTTGAGCTCTTCCTGAGCCTTGGCCATCTCGGCCTGCATCTGCTGGGCCTGCTGCATGATCTGGTTGAGGTTCGGCTGGTTGGGCGGCTTGGGCACGGATCAGTCCTCTCTGGCGGGGGGGTCGTCCTCGAAGATCTCGCGGGCGCCGAACTCCCGCTTGAGGCGCTCGAGCAGTTCGTCCTCGCTGAGCACCGGCGCGGCGGGGGAGGGCAGGTCGCTCTCCGCCGGCACCTCGGCGAGCTCGAAGCGCAGGGTGAGCCCGCGTCCCGTGAGCCGGCGAAGATTGTCCTGGACCAACGCTCGGTTGGCTTCGGCCTTGCGCTTGGAGAAGCCGGCGCTCGGTGGAAAGGCGACGGTCAGTCCCTCGTCGCCGAGGGCGGTGGGCCGAGCTTCCCCCAGCAGCGCGCCGACCATGGCGTTCTCCGAGCGGATGGCGTCGACGACCGAGGGCCAGAGAGTGCGCAGGGCGGAGAGGTCGAGGGCGGGGCTCGTCTGCTCGGCCGGGCGGGGAGCCGCCTCGGGGTCGGGTTGAGCCACCACCGGAGCAGCGAGGGCGGCGGCCGCGGTGCGCGGAGCCGACGGAGGCTCGGAGGCGGGCGAGCTCGCGCCGTTCGCGGCGGCGACCGGGGCAGGGCTCCCGTCGAGGTCGCGGGAAGGCGACGGTTCGGCTGCGACCGGGCGGGGCCCGGAGTTCGGCGCGGGCGCGGGCGCGGACGACGCGCCCCCCGCTCCGGCGCCTCCCTGCCCCGGCGCGTGAGCACCTCCGCCGAGCTCCGCCACGCGCGCCTCGAGCTGCTCCAGCCGGAACGCCAGCGCCCCGACCGAGACGTCGACGTCCGGCCGCACGGCCTTGGTCAGCGCGAGCTCGAGCTGGATCCGGGCGTCGGAGCCGTCCTTGACCGCGCCGAGGGCGCCGGCCAGCAGGTCGATCGCACGCAGGAGCTCGCCCTGGGAGATCCGGTCGGCCTGGGCAGCGATCCGGTCGGTGTGCTCGGCGGTGACCGAGAAGGTCTCGGGAACCTCGCCGAGGGCCTGGGTCACGAACAGGTGACGGAAGTGGATGGCGAGGTCGCGGATGAACTGGGTCAGGTCGCGGCCGGAGGCCGCGAGGCGGTCGATGGACAGCAGCGCGGCCCTCGAGTCGTGATCGGCCAGCGCCTCGGCGGCCTCTAGCACGAGCTCGGCGTCGGCCACGCCCAGGACCTCGAGCACGTCGGCGAGCTCGATCCGGTTGCCGCCGTAGGTCACGAGCTGCTCGAGCGTCCCGAGGGCGTCGCGGAAGGAGCCGGTGGCCGCGCGAGCGATCATCCCCACCGCCGCGTCGGGAACCTCGATCTCCTCCTGGGCGGCGACGCGGCGGAGCACGCCGGCCAGCTGCTCGAGCGAGGGGCGGTGGAAGTCGAAGCGGTGGCAGCGGTCGACGATCGTCGCCGGGACCTTGTGGGCCTCGGTGGTGGCGAGCACGAAGACGACGTGCGCGGGGGGCTCCTCGAGCGTCTTCAGAAAGGCGTTCCACGCCGAGGTGGTGAGCATGTGCGCCTCGTCGAGGATGTAGACGCGGCTGCCGCCGCCCATGGGCTGGAGCGCGACGTTCTCGCGCAGCTCGCGGATGTCGTCGACCGAGTTGTTGGAGGCCGCGTCCATCTCCACCACGTCGAGCGACGTCCCGGTGGCGATGGCGCGGCAGTTGGGATCGTCGGCCGCGAAGTCGGCGCGCGGACCGCCCTCGGCGTTGAGGGCGCAGGCCAGGAGCTTGGCCATGCTCGTCTTGCCGGTGCCGCGCGAGCCCACGAACAGGTAGGCGTGGTGGACCTTGCCGAGCTCGATCGCGTTGCGCAGCGTGCGCACGATGTGCTCCTGGCCGACCACGTCGTCGAACGAGCGCGGGCGGTGACGGCGGTAGAGCGAGAGCACGAGGTCGGATGCTAGCCGGGCCGGGGCTGTCTCCGCCGGTCCCGGCGGCGGCGATCCGCGGTCGTAGCGGAAAGGCTCGGGTTGCGGGCCGAGGCGCGCGAGGGAGGGGTCGGCCACCTGCGGCGCCGGACGATCAGGCAGACTGCTCGTAGCGCGCAGATGAGCTACGGCGAGATCCTCAAGACGGCGTTCGCGATCACCCGTCGCAACCGCTACCTGTGGTTCTTCGGCCTCTTCGCGGGCGGGGTCTCGGGCTTCAACCTCCCGACCAACTTCAGCCCGAGCGACGGCGGGGACGATCCCTTCGCCGGCGGGCTCCCATCGGTCGATCCGGGCGTGATCATCGCGGCGGCCGGCGTGGTCCTGGTGCTCGTGGTCGCCGCGCTCGTCCTCAGCCTGATCGCCCAGGGCGCGCTCGTCGAGAGCGTCGCGGCGATCGACCGCGGCGGCGAGCGTCGGTTCGGGACGGCATGGAAGTCCGGCACCAGAACTTTTTGGCGCGTGCTCGGGTGGGCGGCGCTGCTCGTCGTGATCGCCGTGGGCATGCTGATCGTCGTCGGCGTCCCCCTCGGCGGCATCGCGTTCGCGGTCTTCTCGGCGACGGAGTCGCTCGGCGTCCGCATTGCCGTGGGCATCGTCCTCGCGCTGCTGGCGATCGCCGCGCTGATCGTTCTCTTCGTGCCGCTGCAGATCGTCGCCGCACTCGCGGTGCGCGAGCTGGTGCTGCGCGAGCAGCGGCCGGTCGCGGCGTTGCGGAACGGCTACCGCATGTTCCGCGCGCATCTCGGGCCGAGCCTCCTGGTCTGGCTGATCCAGCTCGGCATCACCATCGGGGTGACGATCGTGGCGCTGGTATTGGTCGTCGGCCTCACGCTGGCCGTGGCCGTCCCGACGATCGCACTGTTCGCCGCCGACTTGGCGGCGGCGGCCATCGCGGTGCTCGTGCTGGCCGCGCTGATCCTGATCCCGCTCTTTCTGGTGGTCCTCGGGGCGCTCGGGACCTTCACCCACTCGGTCTGGACGCTGGCGTATCTCCGGCTGGCCCGCGGGGACGAGCAGCCCGCCGTCTGACGACCGAGCCGGGCGCCCGCCGCGCACGCTCAGCGCGATCCAACCGCCCGCGCCGGCAGGAAAACGGACCGTGCACCCACCGTTGAGACCGGTCTCCGAGCGTTCCCGCCGTCTTCGAGCTCCGGCCAGGCTTCCCCGCGGCGCATGGTCGGGATCGCTTAAGGCTGCTTCCTCCCGGATCTGACCTGGTTCACGAGCGACCATCGCGCGGGACCTGACCATCGACACCCGAAGGCGGCGTACTGGCCTCAGAGGCCGCGTCCCTCGAGCGGGGATTCAGCCTCGCTAGAGCGGATTGCGAGTACAGGGCACCGCTACCTCCCCGCCTAGCACGGTCCGTGGGTGATGGTAGCGGTGTGCTCCACGGCAGGCGCCGGTCTACGACCCTTGAGCGCTCGACGCCTCGTTGTCGTCGGAGGCGTCGGCGTCTGACTCGGCGCCTGTCTCGCCATCGGTGCCCGCGCCACTTTCCTGCCCCGAGCTTCCGCTGGCCTCGGCGTCTCCCTCCGCCTCGCCATTCTCGTTCTCTGTCTCCGAGTCGTCGTCTTCCTTCTTCTCCTGGCGCTTGCGGTCGATGTCGTCGAGACGGTCGCTGACGCGCACCATCGAATCCTTCACCTTGTCGAACGGTCCCATCCTGTACCTCCCTCTTCGCGTGTTCGAGCCGTGGGACGCTCCTACCCACCGGCGATCGGATCTAGAATGCGAACCGCCCTCGGGCGCGTAGCTCAGTGGGAGAGCGCTCGCTTCACACGCGAGAGGTCGCTGGTTCGAAACCAGCCGCGCCCAAATCGAGAGACATCAGCGCAGAGTTCGAACCGTCTCACCTCCGGTTCGGCTGTTGATTCTCGCGCGACGCGCAGGACACCGCCGAGCCGTCGTACTACCGCCAGGGTGCGCCTGCGCAACGTCGAACGGCGAGGGCGGTGCGTCTCGCAGGCGGAGGCGCGCGCCGCGCCTCCGCCCCGAAAGGCATGATCCTGTCCGTGGACCTCGCCACCTCCCTCGAGAACGGCCCTCACGCCCGGCTCGCGCGCACCCTGGGCCGCTGGCGGGGGACTGCGCGGCTCTGGTTCGAGCCCGGCCCTCCCGCCGCCGAGGACACGGTGACCGCCGAGATCGCCCGCGTCGGCGCTGGCCGCTGGGTGCGCCACGACGACGCGACCCCGATCGGCGGCACCGAGCACACCGGCAGCGCCCTGCTCGGCTTCCACCTCGACGACCAAAGCTGGCAGGTCGCCTCGGTCGACACCTTCCAGACGGGCAGCGCGATCATGCTCTCGGAGGGCCCGCTCGCGAGCCGGCCCGGCGCGGCTATCTCCGTCCTCGGCTCCTACGTGGATCGCGAGGGGGAGCGGTGGGGCTGGCGCACGACCTTCGAGATCGCCGGCGACGCCCTCCTCGGCCGCCACTTCAACGACACGCCTCGGGCTGAGGAGGCCCTGGCGGTCGAGCTCGACCACCAGCGGGTCTGAGCGCCGCCTCTCAGCCGACCGCCGCCGCCGCCGCCCGACCCGCGACCCGTCCCGAGAACAGGCATCCGCCCAGGAAGGTCCCCTCGAGCGCGCGGTAGCCGTGCACCCCGCCGCCGCCGAAGCCCGAGATCTCTCCCGCGGCGTACACTCCGCCCAGCGGCTCGCCTGAGGTCCCGAGCACACGGCCGTCGAGATCGGTCTCGAGGCCGCCGAGAGTCTTGCGCGTGAGGATCGACAGGCGCACAGCGACGAGCGGACCGGCATCGGGGTCGAGCAGCCGGTGGGGCTTCGCGACCCGCACCAGCCGGTCGGTCAGGAACCGGCGCGCGGCGGAGATCGCCGTGAGCTGGGAATCCTTGCCGAGGCCGGACTCGACCTGGCGGTCGCGGGCGAGAATCTCGGCCTCGAGCGGTGCCGGGTCGATGCGCGGCTCGCCGGCGAGCTCGTTCATCTTCTCCACGAGCTCCGGGACCGTGCGTGCGCGCACGAAGTCGGCACACTCTCGCGCGAACCTGTCGAGCTGGGTGTCCGCGCGCGGGAGCACGCGCTTGAGCAACTCCGGGACGTCGCGCCCGGTCAGGTCGGGGTTCTGCTCGGAGCCCGAGAGCGCGAACTCGGTGGCGAGGATGCGCTCGTTGAGGAGGAACCACGAGTGGCGATGGCCGGCCTTGACGATGTGCTCGACCGCGCCGAGTGCGTCGAAGCCGGGGAAGAGCGGGACGGGGAGCCTGCGTCCCTCGGCGTCGAGCCACAGCGGCGAGGGGCCGGACAGGATGCGTATGCCGTGACGAGGCCAGATCGACGCGGGGTTGTGCACCCCCTCGGGGTAGTTCCACATCCGGTCGGCGCCGATGATCCTCCCGCCCGCGGAGTTGACGGCCTCGAGCATGCGCCCGTCGACGTGCTCGGGCACGCCCGAGAGCATGTCCGCCGGCGGCTCGCCGAGGCGATCGGGCCAGTTGCGCCGCACGAGATCGTGGTCGCCGCCGATGCCGCCCGCGGTGACGATCACGGCCTGCGCGCGCAGCTCGAATTCGCCGGAGGGCTCACGCGAGCTCGGCGCGCCGCGCTCGGCGGAGCTCGGCGCCAGCACGTCGCCGGCCACGCCCTCGATCGCCCCGGCGTTCGAGAGCATTCCGGTCACGCGGTGGCGGAAGCGCAACGACACGAGACCGCGCGCCTCGGCCTCGCGCACGCGCCGCACGAACGGCTCGATGATCCCCGGGCCGGTGCCCCAGGTGACGTGGAAGCGCGGCACGGAGTTGCCGTGGCCGATCGCTCCGTACCCGCCGCGCTCGGCCCACTGCACGAAGGGGAACCAGCGCACGCCCTGTGCGTACAGCCAGGGCCGCTTCTCCCCGGCGGCGAAGTCGACGTAGGCCTCCGCCCAGCGGCGCGGCCAGGCGTCGTCGTCGCGGTCGAAGGCGGCGGCGCCGAGCCAGTCGTCGAGCGCGAGCTCGCGCGAGTCGCGTACGCGCAGGCGCCGCTGCTCGGGCGAGTCGACGAGGAAGAGTCCGCCGAACGACCAGAAGGCCTGACCCCCGAGCGAGGCCTCGGGCTCCTGGTCCACGAGGACGACGCGGCGGCCGGCGTCGGCCAGCTCGGCCGTGGCGACGAGACCGGCGAGGCCCGCCCCGACGACGATCACATCGGCGTCGAGACCCATCGGCGCAGACTACTTCCGCAGAGTGCGCGCGAACTCGGTTACATCATATGATGTAACGTTCAGACTCGAAGGCGAGCACGGCCGGCACCCGACGAACGAGCCCACCATGACCCAGCTCGACGCCCCTACCGCACCCACCGAGGCGGACCCGCTCCCCGACCACGTGCGCATCGCCATCGTCGGTGCGGGCTTCTCGGGCCTCGCCCTCGGGATGCGCCTGCTCGAGGA
>JBBSNG010000129.1:0-6535 GCA_038232755.1 Solirubrobacterales bacterium
CGCATCCTCAAGGACCTCGAGGCGCCGATCGCCGGGCGCGACGTCCTGATCGTGGAGGACATCGTCGACTCCGGGCTGACCCTCCAATACCTCCTGCGCGCTCTGCGCGCACGCGAGCCCGCCACCCTCGAGGTCTGCGCCCTCCTGACCAAGCCCGAGCGGCGCAAGGTCGACCTGCCGATCCGCTACGTGGGGTTCGAGATCCCCAACCGCTTCGTCGTCGGCTACGGTCTGGACCACGCCGAACGCTTCCGCAACCTGCCCTACGTGGCCGCCCTCGACGAGGCGCCGCAGCGGTGAGCCAGACGGCCGATTCGCACGTAATCTGACCCATACACCGCTGATACCCTCAGGTTTCACCTGCCGCTTCGGCGACGGCCTGGGAAGGTCCGGCCCGGACGCGATCGGAGTACGCATCTCGTGAGCAAGTTCTTCAAGAGCGCCGCTTTTCCCATCCTCATCGTCGTGGTCCTGGCGTTCTTCGTCCAGAACCTCGTCTCCTCCGGCAGCGAGGCCCGGGAGCCGACCTATACCGATTTCCTGGCTCAGGTCCAGAAGGGCGAGATCAAGGAGGTCACCCTCAATACGGGGGACAACACGATCGACGTCGAGCGCAAGGGCCCCGAGAACGCCGACGGGCGCGAGTACGAGACGGCGTATCCCAGCAACACCGAGCAGAACCTCGTCTCCACCCTGCGCACCGCGCGTATCCCGATCGACGTCGAGGGATCGGGCGGGAGCGCCTGGTCGACGCTGCTGATCTACGCGCTGCCGCTGCTGCTGTTCCTGTTCTTCTGGATCTTCATCCTCAACCAGATGCAGGGCGGCGGCTCGAAGGTCATGTCCTTCGGCAAGTCCAAGGCCAAGCGCATGTCGGTCGACTCGCCGAAGATCACCTTCCGCGACGTGGCCGGGGTCGACGAGGCGGTCGAGGAGCTGCACGAGATCAAGGAGTTCCTCGAGAACCCCAAGAAGTTCCAGGCCCTCGGAGCGCGCATCCCCAAGGGCGTGCTGCTCTACGGGCCCCCCGGGACCGGAAAGACGCTGCTCGCGCGCGCCGTCGCGGGCGAGGCCGGGGTGCCCTTCTTCTCGATCTCCGGCTCGGACTTCGTGGAGATGTTCGTGGGCGTGGGTGCCTCTCGCGTGCGTGACCTCTTCGAGCAGGCCAAGCAGAACTCGCCATGCATCATCTTCATGGACGAGATCGACGCCGTCGGGCGCCACCGTGGCGCCGGCATGGGCGGGGGCCACGACGAGCGCGAGCAGACCCTGAACCAGCTCCTGGTCGAGATGGACGGCTTCGAGGCCAAGGACAACATCATCATGATCGCGGCCACCAACCGGCCCGACATCCTCGATCCCGCGCTGTTGCGCCCCGGTCGCTTCGACCGCCAGGTCACCGTCGACCGCCCCGATCGCCGGGGTCGCGCCCAGATCCTCGCCGTGCACACACGCGGCAAGCCGCTCGACAAGCACATCGACCTCGACAACCTGGCCGGCCAGACCCCGGGCTTCACCGGCGCCGACCTGTCGAACCTGGTCAACGAGGCGGCGCTGCTCGCCGCGCGCCAGGGCAAGCGCGAGATCGTCGAGAACCACCTCGAGGAGGGGATCATGCGCGTGATCGCCGGCCCCGAGAAGAAGACGCGCGTGATGAGCGAGAAGGAGCGCCGCGTCACCGCCTTCCACGAGATGGGCCACGCCATCGTCGCCCACTTCCTCGAGCACACCGACCCGGTGCACAAGATCTCGGTCATCTCGCGCGGGCAGGCGCTCGGGTACACGATCTCCCTGCCGACCGAGGACAAGTTCCTGACCACGCGGGCCGAGCTCAACGACACCATGGCCATGACCCTGGGCGGGCGTGCCGCCGAGGAGCTCGTGTTCAGCGAGGTGACCACGGGTGCCTCCAACGACCTCGAGAAGGTGACCGCGACCGCCAAGCAGATGGTCATGCGCTTCGGCATGTCCGACAAGCTCGGCCCGCGCGTCTTCGGTCACGACCACGGCCAGCCCTTCCTCGGCCGCGAGTTCTCCTCCGAGCCCGACTACTCGGACGACATCGCCCGCGAGATCGACGGCGAGATCCGCCGCATCGTCGAGGACGCCCACACCTCGGCCCGCGACATCCTCGGCCAGCGCCGCCAGCAGCTCGATCACGTCTCGGAGATCCTCCTGCGCCGGGAGACCATCGAGCGGGAGGAGTTCATCGCCCTGCTCGACGGGAAGACCGAGGAGGACGTCTTCGGTCGCGACGAGCCGGTCGTGCCGCAGCCGGCGCTCCCCGCCGCCGGCGAGGAGGAGCGGGAGAAGCGTCAGCGCGAGGCGCCGCGGCCGTTGCCTCGCCCAGGCCTCGCCGCGGACTAGTCGGGCGCTGCAAACCGGCGCTGGTTTTCGCACCCTCCGACGGCCGCGAGGAGTCACCAGAACCATTGCTCGAACGGTGTGAGCGCTCCGGCGGTCAACCGGACGCCTCGCTCGAACCAGGCCAGCTCCTCGTCGCGGATCGGAGCGGTCGGCGCGGCGCTTCGGCAGGCGATCCCGGCCTCGCCACGCTCCCACGCCGTCTGACCGATCGCTTCGCAGCGCTCGCGGTCTACCGTGTCTCCGCGGAGGTCGAGCGGATAGGTCCTGGGGAGCCCGAGTGAGCCGAGGCCGCGGGTGGTGACGGCGTCGACGTAACGCTCGAAGGGGACCTCCGCGGTCACCAGCACAGGCGCGGTCGTAGGCTGGAGGTCCTCGGGACCGTAGGGCTGGTCGGTCAGGAGCCGGTAGACGTTGGCCCGGGCCACCGCCGTCGAGCGGCAGAGGTAGACGACACCGAACGAGTCCGGTGGGTTCCAGCGACCGCCGGCGCGCGCCGCGAAGGCGCCGTCGAGTGGGTCCTCCCAGGCCGCGTCGGCGACGCGGGGGGAGGTACCTCCGCGTCGAAGGCGGCGCACCTCAGGCGGTGGCGGCCCAGTCGAACGACCGGCGGATCACCGCGTACAGCTCGTCGTGGCGGTCCCGCTCGATCATCTCGAGCATGGTCAGGCCGCCGTAGGCGCGGGCCGGGCGGCGGGCCACGCCGGGGATGCGCTCCTCCTTCAGCCGGTGCGACAGCAGGTCGACGATTGCCGCCACCGTCGCCGCCTTGGCCTGGCGAGCCGCTGGGACGCCGTGGCGATGCCATCCGTCGACGGCCTGCCGGGTGACGCCGAAGATGCGCCCGAGCTCGGTCTTCGAGAGTGCGAGCGGCTCCTCGATGGTGGCGAGCAGTCTGTCTGAGGCCGCCGTGGTCACAGCCTCACCCTAACGCAAGAAGAACGCAACCGCAAGCTAAACGCAAGCGCGGTCGACCCTCATTAAGGTAGGGGAGCGACTCACCATGGTCGTCCGCGTGACGCCACACCGCCGACGCCCCGCCCCCGCTCTGCGCCCTCCGCCTTCCACAGTCGCCCTCACCTTCGACGACGGTCCCGATCGGGTCTGGACCCCTCGCACGCTCGAGGCCCTCGAGGCCGCGGAGGCCCGAGCGACGTTCTTCGTGATCGCGCCGCGTGCGGCGGCCCACCCTGAGCTGATCGAGGCGCTGCTCGCGGCCGGGCACTCCGTCGAGCTGCACTGCAATCGCCACCTGCGCCACCGCGACGCGCCGCGCGAGGAGATCGACCGTGACACCGACTCCGCCCTCGCGGCGCTCGGCTGCCTCGGGATCCGCCCCGCCCACTGGCGCGTACCGTGGGGGATGGAGGCGCCGTGGACAGAGGAGGTGGCCTCGGCGAGGGGCCTCGAGCTCCAGGGCTGGAGCGTCGACACCCACGACTGGCGCGGCGACCTCGCGACCGACATGCTTGCCGCGGCGGAGCCCGGACTCGAGCCCGGCGCGGTGGTGCTGATGCACGACGGCCTCGGTCCCGGCGCTCGGCGCGAGGGCTGCGAGGAGACGGTCGCGCTCGTCCCGGCCCTGGTCGAGGCGATCCGCGAGCGCGGACTCGAGCCCGGACCCCTCTCGACCTCGAGCGCGCTGGAGGCGGCGTGAGCGCGAGCGCCGATCTGCGAGCGGCGCCGGGCTCGCTCGCGGCCGCGCTCGACGACGTCGCCGCAGGTGCGGCCGAGCGTGACACGAAGCCGAGCTACCCGCACGAGCCCTTCGAACGGCTCGGCGACGCCGGCGCGCTCGCCCTCAACGCGCCGGACCGCGGCGGCGGGCGCGGCTCCCCGGTGGCGTTCGCCGAGGAGCTCGCCACCGCGCGCGCCGTGGCGCGCGCCGATGGCTCGGTCGGCCGGATCTACGACGGACACCTGAACGCGGTCGAGCGACTGGGCCTGCTCGCTCCCGAGCCGCTGCGCTCCGGGGAGTTCGCGCGCCTGAGCGCCGGCGCGCTCACCCTCGGGGTGTGGGGAGCCGACCCGCTGCCCGCGGAGGGCGAGCCGGCTCGGCTTGACGGGGCGGGGGAGAGCCTGCACGGCGTCAAGGTCTTCTGCTCGGGCGCGGGCGGGGTCGACCGCGCACTCGTGACCGTCCGCGGCGCCCACGGTGCGGGCCCGCCCCTGCTCGCCTACGTCGATCTCAGCGAGGGGTTCGAAGTCGATCGCACGTGGTTTCGCGGCGCGGGCATGCGCGCGTCGGAGAGCCACCGGGTGATCTTCACTGGGGCGCCGGTGCTCGCGGTGCTCGGCGAGCCCGGCGAGCTCTCGCGCGAGCCCTGGTTCTCGTGCGACGGCGTCCGCACCGCGGCCACCTGGGCCGGCGTGCTCGACAGCGCGGTCGCCGACGCCCTCGCCGTTCTTCGCGCCAAGCCGCAAAGGGGTCAGCTCGAGGAGCTGGCCGCCGGCCGCGTCCTGGCCGAGCAGACGAGCGTCGACCTGTGGCTGGCCGAGGCGGGACGTCGTGCCGAGGCCGGGACGGTGGACCTTGGCTTCTCGGTCGCCCTCCGGGAGACCGTCGCCTCGGCCTGCCGCCGGGCGCTCGACGAGGCCGGACGGGCCTGCGGCTCACGCCCGTTCGCCGTCGGCTCCGCCCTCGACCGCGCCCGCCGCGACCTCGAGATCTTCCTCCTCCAGCACCGGCTCGACCCGCTCGTGGCCCGTGTGGGAGCCGCTGCCCTGGGGGACGAGGGAGCGCCGTGAAGCTCGAGGCCGACTACTTCGAGGACCTCTACCGCCGCGATCCCGATCCGTGGGGCTTCGAGACCAGCGAGTACGAGGCCGGCAAGTACGCGCGCACCCTCGCCGCCCTCGGGGACCGGCGCTTCACCCGGGCGCTCGAGCTCGGCTGCTCGATCGGGGTCTTCACCGAGCTGCTGTCCGAGCGCTGCGAGGCGCTCGGCGCCCTCGACGCGGCTCCGAGCGCCGTAGCCCGCGCACGCGAGCGCCTCGCCTCGCGACCGTGGGTCGAGGTCGAGCTGCGGGCCCTGCCCGAGGAGCTGCCCGAGGGCCCGTTCGACCTCATCGTCTGCTCGGAGATCCTCTACTACTGGAGCGAGGACGTGCTCGTCGAGGCGACCGCGCGGCTCGAGGCGGCGCTCGCGCCCGGGGGATCGCTGATCGCCGTGCACTGGCGGCCGGCCACCCGGACCTACCCCCTCCGGGGCGACGAGGTCCACGCCATCCTCCGTCGCGAGCTGAGTGGGCTGGTGGTTGCAGCGGAGCACGTGGAGGACCGCTACCGGCTCGACCGCTTCGACCGCCCGGCGTGAGCGCGCCGGGCGAGATCGTCATCGTCGGGGGCGGCCCCGCGGCGCTGTCGACGGCGCGCGCCTACCGCGACGCGGGCGGTTCCGGGCGGGTGACCATGGTCGCCGCCGAGCCGCACGTTCCCTATGAGCGTCCGCCGCTGACCAAGGAGTTCCTGCGCGGTGAGTCGAGCGCCGACGAGCTTCCGATCGAGACGGGAAGCTGGTACGGCGAGCACGACGTCGCGCTCGTGCACGCGCGGGCCACCGCGCTCGACCTCGACCGGCGGACGGTGACCACCGAAGCGGGCGAGACGATTCCCTTCGAGGCCTGCGTGCTCGCCACCGGGTCGCAGCCGGCACGGTTACCGGTGCCGGGCGCCGACGACCCCGGCGTGCTGAGCGTGCGGACGATCGAGGATTCGGTGCGCCTCGCTGAGGTCGCGAGCGAGGGCGCGGCGGCGGTCGTCATCGGCTCGGGCTTCATCGGCTGCGAGGCAGCCGCATCGATCGCCATGCGCGGAGCCCGGCCGATCCTGGTGACCGACGAGCAGGTCCCCCAGGATCGTCGCCTCGGCAGCGACGCGGGCGCCCGGATCGCCGGATGGCTCGAGGATCTGCGCGTCGACACCCGCTTCGGCGACGGGCTGTCCTCCGTCGAGCGCGCGCCCGCCGGAGGCTTCGTCGTCGAGACCGAGCGGGGCGTACGGATCGAGGCCGGGGCCGTGCTCCAGGCTGCGGGCATCAGGCCCAACGTGGACCTCGCCGAGGCCGCCGGGGTCGAGCTCGCGCGCGGCGGGGTCGCCGTCGACGCCGGGATGCGCACGAGCGCGGAGGGTGTGTTCGCGGTCGGGGACATAGCCTGTCCCTACAACCCG
>JBBSNG010000130.1:0-6527 GCA_038232755.1 Solirubrobacterales bacterium
CCGTCTACCAAGTCTGCTCGTCGCGGCGCTCCTGATCGTCGCGACGGCTGGCTGCGCCAATCGAGGCGAGGATAAGCCGCGCGGGAGCGCAGTGGCCGGCGCCGCCGCACCGCTCCTCGAGGGAGGTCCCAAGGCGTTCCGCGGCCGCCTCGCCGGGTTGCGCGGTCGCCCGGTCGTCGTCAACCAGTGGGCCTCGTGGTGCGACCCGTGTCGCAAGGAGTTCCCATGGTTCGCCCGTCTCGCCCGCCGCTACGAGGGCAGGGTGGCGTTCCTCGGCGTCGATTCTCTGGATGACCGCACCGCTGCGCTCGAGTTCTTGCGGGAGTACCCGACGCCCTTCCCGCACTTCTTCGATCCGGACGGCGAGGTGGCCCGAGTCTTCTTCGGCGGTCGCGCTTTTCCGACGACCGCCTTCTACACGGCTGATGGCAAGTTCGCCACGACTCATCAGGGCGCCTACCCTTCCGAGGCCGCGCTCGACGGCGACATCCGACGCTACGCGCTTCGTGGTTGAGATCCCGAGCCTGCTGCTCGCCTTCCTCGCGGGCTTCGTCTCGTTCGTCTCCCCCTGCTGCCTGCCGCTTGTCCCCGGGTACCTCGCCGTCGTCGGGGGACGAGGCGTTGAGGAACCCCGCCGGCGTCTCGATCCGAAGGTGCTCGGGCGAAGCGTCGTGTTCGTCTCGACCTTCTCAGCCCTCTTCGTCCTACTCGGTCTCACGGCCACCGCGCTCGGCGCCTTTCTCTTTCGCCATCAGCCGACGCTCAACAAGGTGGCCGGCGCGGCGATCATCGCCCTCGGGCTCTTCTTCGTCCTCTCCATCTTCATCGTCTCGCTGAACCGCGAATGGCGTCCGCACGGCCTCATCGAGCGAGCCGGCCGTGGAGGCCCGGTGGTGGCCGGAGCCGCCTTCGCGCTCGCCTGGACGCCGTGTGTCGGGCCGACCCTCGGCGCGATCCTCGGTCTCGCCGCAACCAGCCGGGGCACGGGCGACGGCGCTCTGCTCCTCGCGGTCTACGCCGCCGGCCTCGCCGTGCCCTTTCTGCTCTCGGCCGTCGCCTTCGACGCCACCAGCCGCACCTTCTCGTGGTTTCGGCGCCACTACGCGACCGTCCAGGTCGGCGCCGGCGTCATCCTTGTCGGCATGGGCGTCCTGGTCTTCAGCGGCGAGCTCTTTCGCCTCAACGTCCAGGCCCAGCGGTTCCTCGGTGACCTCGGGCTGAACCTCTGGCAGAGCCTGTGACGCTCGACGCGCAACTCGAGTCGCGGTCTCGATCTCGCAAGCGGCAGATTCTCGGGCCGACAGTCACCGTGGTGGGCGTTGTTCTTCTCCTCGTGCTGCTCGCCTATGGGCTCACAACGCAGTCACCCGAGACGACGATCGACGATCGGCTCGCCTCCGGGCGCCCGGCCGCGCCCGCGCCCTTTGCCCTGAGCGTGCTCGAGCCGGGCGATCTGGGACCGGTACTCGAGCGCGAGCTCGGCTCCCAGTTGGACGACCGGCGCCTCACGCTCGGAGAGCTGCGAGGCACCCCCGCGGTGGTCAACTATTGGGCTTCGTGGTGCGTGCCCTGCCGCGAGGAGGCACCGCGTCTCGAGTCAGCCTGGCGCCAAGCTCGTCGGGGAGGCGTCCTTTTCCTCGGCCTGAACATGCAGGACATCACGGGCGACGCGCGCGGCTTTTTGCGGGAGTTCGGAGTCAGCTACCCGACGATTCGCGACCCGACCGATGCCACCGCCCGCTCCTGGGGCGCGACCGGAATCCCCGAGACGTACTTCCTCTCCTCCGGCGGGGAGGTCGTGGGCCACGTGATCGGTGTGGTATCGGAGGATCAGCTGAGAACGGGCGTCGCTGCCGCACGCTCCGGGCGAGTCGTCGGCGCAGAGGGCGGCGGCGCGACCACCAGCGCTGCGGCGCTTCGACGAACACGCGTGTGTGCAGGCACTTCGCAATACGGGGCGGCGATGGAATCGAACCATCCAAGCGGAGGGCTGCTCCGCCCTGCCGGTTTTGAAGACCGGATGGGCCACCAGACCCCTGCCGCCCCGCCGCGAGTCTACGGCCGGCGTCCTACACCGCACGCGTGAGCGACTCAGCCGAGTCCGTGCTCGAGCGCGCCCTTCACTGCGGCATCGAGAGCGTTGAGGCGGTACAGCGCGAGCGCCTCGGCTGAGCCGAACCGCCGTCCCGGTAACGCCTCCGGGCCGTGGTGGCCGAGGATGCAGTGCTCGAGGGCGAGTGCCTTGTCGGAAGGGAAGGAGCCGAGCATCGCGATCCGCTCGCCCACGAGGCGGTGGCCGAGGGCGAGATGCCCGATAAGCCGTCCCTCCTCGCTCAGGCCGATCTCGGCGCCGAGGGCGAACTCGCGCGTCTTGCCGACGTCGTGTAGGAGGGCCGCGGCGACCAGCAGGTCGGGGCGCAGCCGCGGGTGGAGGATGCACGCCTCACGCGCCAGGGTGGCCACGGCGACGGTGTGCTCGAGCAGGCCTCCCAGGTAGGCGTGGTGGCCGGCGCGCGTGCACGGCGCACGCCGCAGCTCGGCGCGGAAGGCCGCGTCGCCGAAGAAGGCGGCGAGCAGCCGGCTCAGGTCGGCGTCGTGCACCTCCTCGGCCATGTGCTCGAGGAACCCGTCGAGCTCGTCGAGGTCGCGGTAGGCCACCGGGAGGAACTCGGCCGGGTCGGCCTCGCCGGGCTCGGCCCGGCGCACCTCGGAGAGCTCGGCCTGAAGGTCTCCGCGAAACCGCTCGACCCGCCCCGCCACGCGGACGAGGTCGCCGCGCTCAAAGCGCGCGGCCTGGTAGTCGGGGTCCCGGAAGACCCGCGCCGGCAGGGACCCGGTCGAGTCGCGCAGCTCGAGCGCCAGGTACGCAGAGCCCGTCCGGGCGTTCAGGCGGTCCTTGCGCACGCAGGCGAACACGCCCGCAAGCTCCTCCCCCGCCCGCAGCTCGGCGACGGTCCTGCGCTGCTCCGGGGCTGCGGCGACGCTCACCGTTCTCATGCTGAGGCGCGCGCCGGACGGCGCGGGGCCTCGCGCGAACTCAGGCCGAGGGCTCGGCGTTCCCGACCGCGGCCAGCGCCGCGTCACGCGAGTCGTGGATGGGAAAGACCCGGTCGAGGCCGGTGATCTCGAAGATCTTGGTGATGTTGTCGTCGGTGCAGACGAGCGCCAGCGACCCACCGGCGGGGCGCAGGCGCTTGACTCCGCCCACGAGCACGCCGAGCGTGGTCGAGTCGATGAACGTGGCCTGCGAGAGATCGACGACCACCCGGGTCTTGCCCTCATCGATTATCTCGGCCATCCGCGCCTTGAACTCGGGCGCGGTGTAGAGGTCGATCTCGCCGCCGAGCTCGATCAGGTGGGTGTCGGCGTCTACCTCTTGGTCTGAGATCTGGAAGTTCACCGTGCTCCTATCCGGGTGGGAACCATCTTGACGAATCGAACGGGCGGGTGTGGACGCATCTGCTCAGCCTCCGCCGCCGCCCGGCGCGGGCGGCGCTCCGGGCGCCAGGCCGCCGCCGGCAGCGCCACCGCCCCCGGCTCCAGCCGCGCCACCGCCCGCGGCGCCGGCCTTTGCCGCGGCAACCTGCGCCTCGAGCGCCTCGACATTCTGCTTGACCCGCTTGCGTTGCGCGGGCGGAGCGAGCGCGACCGCCCGCTTGCCGGCGAGGTCGGCCTTGCGCTTCTGGCCGGCCAGGGCGGCGTACTGGGCGAAGGAGAGGAAGGTGGGCGAGCTGGGGTCGGCCTCGGCCACGATCTCGGCGGCCTGGGAGGCCTTGGCCGGCTGATTCAAGCCAAAGGCATAGACCTGGATCATCACGCGGGCCAGAGAGGGATCGATGGGCTGAAGATCGGTGGCCAGGTAGCGATCCCAAGCGGCCGCCGCCGCGCGCAGGTCCGGGCGCGCCTCGGGCAGGTAGACGCCGGTGTTGGGATCGACGTCGTCGCCGGCGAGCTGAAAGCGCGCACGGGTCAGCTCGGCGAGCGCGGCCGGGTCGTTCGGCCGGGTGCGCAGGCGCTCCTCCGCCGATTCGAGACGCCGCTCGGTGATCGGGTTGCCGCTCCCGGAGCCGCTGCGGTCGCTGAAGGCGTCGAACAGCCCGCCCTGGACGTCGCCGCCGACCCCGAACAGGACGAGGCCTCCGCCCATGAGGACGGCCAGCCCGAGATAGGTCACCTGGATGACGCGGCGGCGCTTGCCTTTGAGGTCGAACAGCATGAGGTCAGCTCGCGTCGAGGAGAGGTCAGGAGCCCTCGAGCGGGCCGGGTTGATCGGCCGACTCGTCCGGCGAATGCTCGAAGGCCCGGGCGACGAGGATAGAGATTTCGTACAGGACGATCAGCGGCAGCATCTCGAGGATCATGGTCACCGGGTCGAGCGTCGGCAGCAGCGCAGCCAGCACGGCTATGCCCAGGATCGCGTAACGGCGGCCCTTGCGCAGCTGCGTCGTCGTGACCACGCCGAGCCGCGTCGCCGCAATCACGGCGATCGGAACCTGGAAGAGAATCCCCAGCGAGATCAGCGTCAATGACGCGAAGCTGTAGTACTCCCGCGCGCGCAGCTGGGTGTTGAACTCATCGGCGTTGAAGCCGAGCAGCACCGCGATCGCGGGTGGCAGGATCACGAAGTACGCGAACAGGACGCCGGCCACGAACAGCGCCGGCGCGGTCAGCATGAGCGGGAGCGCCACCCGCTTCTCGTCCTTCGAGAACGCGGGCAGGACGAAGGCGTAGATCTGGTACAGCAGCAGCGGCAGGGTGATCAGCAGCGCGGCGTAGACGACCAGCGTCGCGGTGGTGAGGAAGGGCTCGGTGGGGCTGAGGGTGATCGGCTCCTGGCCCTCGGGCAGCGGCCGGTTGAGGATGGCGATGATGCGGCCGTTCTGCCAACCGCACAGCGCCAGCGCCGGGACCAGCGCGCCGAGCGCGACGAACACGCGCGAGCGCAGCTCGTCGAGGTGGTCGACGAGACTCAGCTGGTCCTCGTGGGCGACGGGCTTCAGTCTCGCCATGGGGCTCGCTCCCGAAAGCGGGGGCGCGCGGCGCTGCTAGGCGCCGGGCTCGCGCGTGCGCTCCGAGGCGCGGCCGGGCTCGGGCGCCGCCGCGCTCTCGCGGGGCGCGGAGGCGCGGACCGGCTCGGCGTCGACCGGCGCGGGCTCGGCCGCTACCGGCGCGGGCGGGCGCTCGCGCTCGAGCTCGCGCGGCTCCTCGTCACGCTCGCGTCCGGTCACCGACTGCTTGAAGTTGCGCATCCCCTGACCGACGGACTTGCCGAGCTCCGGAATCCGCTTCGGCCCGAAGACCACGATAAGGATCAGGATGACGACAACGATCTCGATGGGTCCGACGTTCGGCATGCGCGCCTCTCCGGTTGGCTACTGCGGATGGTACCGCCGAGCCCGCGCGCCTCCGCCGGGCCCCGGGTCAATCGCCGTCGGCGACCCCTCGATCGAAGTTCAGGTGGAAGCGGCTCGGCGTCGGCTCGTCCTGGCCCTGGTACTTGCTGCCCGCGGAGCTCGACCCGTACGGGCGCTCGACGGGCCCGTCCATGCGCATGAAGGAAACCTGGCCGATGGGCATCCCCTCGTAGATGGTGATCGGCAGGTTGGCCACGTTCGAGAGCTCGAGCGTGAGCTTGCCGGAGAAGCCCGCGTCGACGAAGCCTGCGGTCGAGTGGATCAGCAGCCCGAGGCGCCCGAGCGAGCTCTTGCCCTCGAGCCGCGCGACCAGGTCGTCGGGAAGGGTCAGCCGCTCGAGGGTCTGACCGAGCACGAACTCGCCGGGGTGGAGGATGAACGGCTCACCGCTGGACGGCTCCACCAGCTCGGTCAGGTCCTCCATCGGCTTGCGCACGTCGATGTAGGGATGGCGTGCGTTGTGGAAGACGCGGAACTTGCGGTCGACGCGCACGTCGACGCTCGAGGGCTGGACGAGCGAGGGATCGAAGGGATCGACGACGATGCGCCCGGCCTCGATCTCCGCGTGGATGGTGCGGTCGCTCAGAACCATCGAGGCCGGGAGTGTAGGCCGGGCCGGGGGCCCCGGTGGCGCGGACTCACCGGTGGGCGGCAGCGTGCCCGACGGGAACCAGCGTCCGTTCGACGGGTCGCCGGGCTCGTTCTGAGCGCTGGGGGACGAATCTCGCGCGCGAGCACCTCATCTCTTTAGCCGGCCGCCGAAGTTGCCGATAGCGGTGGCGAGGCAGAGCAATGGAAAGCGAACACCCCCGAGATCAGATCGTCAAGCGGATCGTCCTACCGAGCGGAAAGACGATCGAGGTCCTGCGGCTCGCCGAACAGAAGCCGCCCTCAGAGGAGCCGGGCACGACGCTCGAACCGGCTCCCGGGCCGGCCGTTCCTCGCACGGACCCGCCGGAGGACTTCGCCGATGCCGACGTTCTCAGCACCGCGGACCCTCATCTCTGTCCGGCCTGTTGCTCCTCCCTGGTCTACCCGGTGGCGTGGACCGCAGCCGGCACCGAGCGCTGGAGCGTCGAGCTTCGCTGCCCGAACTGCGAGCGAACCGAGAGC
>JBBSNG010000131.1:0-6524 GCA_038232755.1 Solirubrobacterales bacterium
CCGGCCGCTAGGTCGGAAGAGAGCGGCGACGAAAACCAAGCTCAGCGCGGACGCAGGCCGCGACGTGTGCCTTGTGCACACGAGCGGCCGTGGACAAAGCTGGGCGCCGGTTTGCAGTCGTCCGGCAGGGCTGGGCCCGCTTAGCGGAGTCCAAACCGGGCATCGTCGGTGATGGAGGCCGGGAGTAGTCCCTCCGGCCCGGCGCGCTTGTGCGTCGAGTGTTCCTAGCCGATCTCGTCCAGTCAGCGTTGTCTGCGAAGGGCGTCCTGCGGGGCGCCCTTCGTTTTCTCTGGGACGCTGGCTCCGGACGTTCTACGCCGCCAGGTACTGCTCCCACAGCGGCGGGATGCTCGGCGTGGCCACGTGCACGAAGATCGTCGCGCTCGGCGCCCTTGGGCGCTGGCGCGGGTGCATGTCGATCTGGGCCGGCAGGCGGTCGCCCTTGCGCCGGTTGCAGGGGGCGCACGAGGCGACGATGTTGTCCCACGAGGAGGGGCCGCCCTTGGAGCGCGGGATGACGTGGTCGACGGTCAGGCTGCTGCGCACGGTGCCGCAGTACTGGCACGTCCAGCGGTCGCGGGCGAAGACCGCCCGCCGGGTGATGCGCCGCGCGTGCGCGTCGCGCGGGATCCGCACGTAGTTGGTCAGCCGGATGACCGCCGGGCGGGGGAGCGTGAAGGTCTCGGCATGCAGAACCTGATCGGCGTGCTCGAGGATCTCGGCCCGGTCCTTGAGAATGAGGACCGCGGCGCGCCGTACCGTGCAGACGTTGATCGGCTCGTACGAAGCGTTGAGCACGAGCACCCGGCTGACGGTCGTCGAGCGTCGTCCCGGTCGCGCATCGGCCAGCGCGACGACTGGCGCAGGCTCGCCGTCGGCTTCGGTAACGACCGCTGCGCTGCTGATCAGGCTCACGGGTCGCCGCAGTCTAGCGAGGCACTCCGGCTACTCAGCGAGGGTGGCGCGTGAGGACGGGTAGGAGCCGAGCACGTGCAGGGTCTCGACGCGAGCGCGCAGCGCTGCGAGGGCCTCGGCCACCGGCTCGCTGCTCTCCCCGCCCTCGAGGTCGGCGAAGAACATGTAGTGCCCGAGGCCCATGCGCCGAGGGCGCGATTCGATCCGCGTCAGGTTGATGTCGCGGTTCGAGAGCTCGCTCAACACCGCGACGAGCGCGCCGGGGGAGATGTCGTTGAAGCCCGAGAACACGATCGAGGTCTTGAGCGAGCCGCCGCTCGCGTCGGCCGCGGCGGCCGCGGGCGCCAGAAGCACGAATCGCGTGACGTTGTGGCGATCGTCCTCGACGCCCTCGGCCAGGATCTGGCAGCCGTAGGCCTCGGCGGCCACGGACGAACCGAGCGCCGCGCACGGCGACTGCGACCGGGCGACCTGACGCACTCCGTCGGCTGTCGAAGCCGAGCTCGTCACCTCCGCGCGCGGTAACGCGGCGCGCAGATAGCGGGCACACTGGGCGAGCGCCTGCGGATGTGACACCACTCGCTCTATCTCCTCGAGCTCGAGGTGGCGGGGCGCGATCAGGCAGTGGCGGATGCGCAGCTCGAGCTCGCCCACGAGACGCACGTCACGGGCGTCGATGGCCAGCGCGTCGAGCGTGGCCGCCACCGAGCCCTCGAGCGAGTTCTCGATCGGCACCACCGCGCGGTCCACGGCGCCCCCCTGAACGGCCATGACGGTGTCGTAGACGGTGGGGCACGGGACGGCGTCGGTCTCGAGCGGGACAAGCTGCCGCAGGGCCTCCTCGGCGTAGGTGCCGCGCGGTCCCAGGAAGGCGCAGCGCGTCGCCCGGTGCACGGACTCCTGACTGGTCTCGCCGGCCGAGCGCTCAGCCCCGGTCCCGCTCAGACGCGCTCCGCGGCGAGCGCAGTCTCGACCGCCTCGGCCTCCTCGGGCGAGAGCTCCGACTCACCCTGCCCGTTCCCGACCGGTTTCACGTAGAAGCGCGCCTGATCGCGGTGGAGGATCGAGGAGACGACGATGCCCGAGCGCTTGGCGTCGAGCAGCGCGATCGAGCTCGACTGGCGCCCCGACATCTCTCCGTAGGCGTCGTAGCGGATGACCGAGTGGTAGGCCAGGCACCCGTCGAGGCGGGCCTCGATGCCACCCGTGCGCTCGTCGAGGTGCTCCATGGAGCCCGTGACCCAGTCTCGGAGCTGTGTGAACGCGACCTGAAGCTGCTCGGCGTGGGACACGAGGTCACGTTGGCCGTCACCGAGCACTACGGTCTGAGCGCTGCGTAGGCGGCGGGTGCGGACCATGAGAATCGAGGCGAGCACGAGCGCCGCGAGCGCGATCACGACGGCGCCGAGCGCAGTCAACACCGGGAGCGAGGTCAGTTCCTGCGCCGTCATGGGCCGCAGGCTAGCGAGCCCCCCGGCTGCCGGTGGGGAAGGGGCTCAGCCCGGGATGAAGGTGGCCGGGTACGACGACTGGTTGTCGTCGGTGCGGCCCTCGCCCTCGGCGGAGTCGACCTTGACGGTCACCGTCACGGGCCGTCCGGTGGGGGGTGTGTCCGCGAGTGGAAGGGTGGCCGTCTCCGAGCCCCCGGCCGGGATCGACTCGACCGTTCGCTCGACCGCGAGCGGGGTCGCTCCGCCGGTGATGGCGATCGACACCTCGACCTGCTCCTCCGGCACGGCACCCTGGTTCTGGATCTGGACCGAGAAGGAGAGATCGGACGCGGCCGCGACCTGGGTCGGGGCGCTCTCGCTCAGGGTCCCCCCTCCGGCCGTGACGACCCCGAGAGTGAGGCCGCGCGCGCCGGCGCCGACCTCGACCGGACCCTCCCGCAGCCCCCCGAGCTTCTGGGAGACGGTGCTCTCCATGAGCCAGTCGACGGCGGGCAGAAACTCTCCGCCGGGCAGATTCGACTCGGGCGCGAGATCGCGCTCGGCCAGACCCTCACGGAGCTCGGGCGCGACTCGCTGCGCGAAGAGCACGTCGCTGACCAGGAAGTCGCGCATGTCGCGCGCGATCCGCCCCGTCGCCCCGTCGCGGTCCTCCTCGCCCAGGGCCACCGGCAGCTCCGTGGCGATCCCGGCCAGGCCGTCGCGCCGGAACTCGAGGCTGTAGGAGAGGAACCGGTTGGCGTCGGCCATCCGTTCCGGCGGGTCGAGCGCTCGGGCGCGATCCACGAGCTGCTCGGCCTGGGTGCGGTAGCCGTTGACGGTGGTCTGGAGCTCGACTGGCTCCTCGCCTCCACCTCCGCGTAGAACCTCGAAGAGGCTGTTGCTCTGCTGGAGCGACTCGTCGGAGAGCGCGATGACGTCGCTCGAGTACTCGGTGTAGGCACGGTCGGCGCGGGCGTCGAGGCAGCCGCGGGTGGCGATGATCAGCAGCAGGAGCAGCGCCGCGCCGAGCACCATGGCGAGCAGCCGTCGCCGCAGGACGGCCCGCCGCTCGGGGCCCGAGGGGCGGGCCGTCCGCGCGGCCCGGGTCTCCGCCGGAGAGGGATCCTGCTGGGATGGCGGGGCCTCGTCGGTTTCGGCAAAGGACATGTCTGAACTCCTGACCTTCGACGCCGGGAGGGACGATCGGCAGTATTACCGGTGGCGCGGCGGCTGCCTCGGTGGGAGGTGGCCCGCACCCGGAAGCGAAACCAGGGAGTCGTCGTGGATAGCTCTGAGCCGACGGGCCGGCTGCCCTCCGAACCGCCGACGCGGCCGGTTTCCGGCGGGGAGGCTAGCGCGCGGACGCGTGCGCTGTCGTCCGGCGCCGCCGCTGACGGGGCTCGCGCCGGGGCTGGAGGGCTCGTGCTCGGGCGCTACCGGCTCGAGGAGCGCCTCGGCGCCGGCGGCTTCGGCGTGGTTTGGCGCGCGCGCGATGAGCACCTCGAGCGCGAGGTCGCGGTCAAGGCCATTCCCCGGGCCGACACGGCGTCCGGGGGCGGCGGTGACGACCGCCCGGCACGCGAGGCGCGGGCGGCCGCTCGCCTGAACCACCCCGGCATCGTCGCCCTCTACGAGATGGGCTCGGACGCCGGCTCGGTCTACCTGGTCTCGGAGCTCGTGCGCGGGCGCACCTTCGCCGAGCTCGGGCGCGCGCGAGCCCTGTCCGACCGCGACGTCGGCCGCATCGGGGTCGCCCTCGCCGACGCCCTGGGCCATGCCCACGCGCGGGGGGTGATCCACCGTGACGTGAAGCCACAGAACGTCATCGTGCTGGCGGAGCCGGCGGCGGGGGCGGGGTTCGCCAAGCTCGCCGACTTCGGCGTCGCCCACATTGTGGGCGACGAGCCGCTGACCCGCACCGGCGACATCGTCGGCACGCTCGCCTACATGGCGCCCGAGCAGGCCGAAGGGCTCGCGCCGACCGGCGCCTGCGACGTCTACTCGCTCGCGCTCACCCTCTACGAGGGGCTGGCCGGCCACAACCCGGTGCGCGGGCGCAACCCGGCCGAGACCGCGCGACTGGTCGGCCAGTACGTGCCGTCGCTGCGCGAGTACCGCCGAGATCTCCCGATCTTCCTGTGCCGCGGACTCGACGCCTGCCTGGAGCCGAGGCCCGAGCACCGACCGGACCTCGACGAGCTGCGCGACTGGGTCGACGATTCGGTCGACCGCCTGGAGTCGCGGGGCGGGCTCGTCGAGCCGGGAACCCTCGCCCGCTTCGGGCTCCTGCGTCGCGGCGAGCGTCGCGAGGAGCCCGTCCGCGAGCCCGAGTCCGAGCGCTTCGATCCCGGGCCTCGCCGCACCCGCGAGCCCGAGCGCCTCCCCGCGGAGCCGATGCGCCGCCGCTGGGAGCCCGAGCCGCCGCGCGAGCTCGACCGGCGGCCGGCCGGTGAGCCCGGGCTCGTGTACCGGGCACGCCGCCCCACGCGCTTGGCCGGCCTCCTCGTCCGCGCCGGCGCCGGGCTCGCCGCGGGCGGCCTGGTGCTCGCCGCCCTGGATCTGCCCGACACCGGCTCGCCGGTCGCTCCCCTTCCCGCCGCCAGCGTGGCCGCCGTGTCCGTGGCCCTGTTGCCACGGGTGGCGTGGCTGCTCGCGGCTGTGGCCGCCCTCCTGTGGCTCGGGCTCGGCGCGGGGCTCGACGGAGCCGCCCTGCTCGTCCTCCTCGCGGTCGCGCCCACGCCGCTGCTGCTCGTGCGGGCCGGCACGGCCTGGTCGGTTCCGGCGCTCGCTCCCCTGCTCGGGGCGATCACCCTCGGCCCGGCCTACGTGGCCGTGTCCGGGCTGGCCTCGACGCCGATCCGCCGCGCGGCTCTGGGTGCGGCCGGCTACCTCTGGCTCGCGGGCGCGGAGGCCCTCACGGGTGACTCCCTGCTCTACGGGGCCCCGGCGGCCGTCCCGGCTCCGGGCGAGTGGGAGAGCTCCCTGCCCTCCGCCCTGACTGATGCCGTCTCGCCCTTCCTCTCGACCCCGGCACTCGTCCCCGCTCTCGCGTGGGCGCTGTTCGCGGCGCTGCTCCCGCTCGCGGTTCGCGGGCGGTCCCCGAAGCTCGACCTCGTGCGCGGCTCGCTCTGGGCCGGCGGCCTCATCGCCGCGCTGCTCGGGCTCGGCGATCTGCTCGCCTCCGGAGGAGCCGGTCTCGAGGCCCGCGGAACGGTCGTCGGGCCGATCGTGGGACTCGTGCTCGCGGTGGCCGTGGCGGGCGTTCGAGCGGGCGCTCGGGAGGCGCCTCGCGGCCGAGGCGATCGCCCGCCCGCCGATGCCATGGATCGCCCGGTGGTTGCGTAGGATGGCTTCCCTATGAGCATGTTGCGCAACCTCGAGGCCAAGCTCGAAGGCCTCGTCCAGGGAGCCTTCAGCCGCGCCTTCAAGTCAGGCGTCCAGCCGGTCGAGCTCGCCCGCAAGCTGGCCAAGGAGATGGACTCGCACAAGGCCCAGTCGATCTCGCGGGTCTATGTGCCCAATCAGTACACCGTCTGGCTCTCGACCGGGGACAGAGAGCAGTTCTCGGGCTACGAGTCGGCCCTGACCAAGGAGCTCTCCGACCACCTGCTCGAGCATGCGCGGGCGGAGGGCCTGACGGTGTCCACGCGCCCCAGCGTGACCTTCGAGACCGACGAGCGCCTCGGGGTTGGCGAGTTCGGCATCCAGGCTCAGCTCGTCTACGCGCCGGAGGACGAGTCCCAGGAGCCCGAGCCGGCGGGCTTCGGCCAGACCATGGTCTACTCGGCCTCCAAGGTCGAGCGACCGCTCGAGGAGCCGGCGGAGTCCCCCCACGCGACCCGCGCGCTGCTGGTGGGCGGGGGCAAGCGGCGGATGTTGAGCGGCGAGCGCCTCGTGCTCGGACGCTCGCGCGAAGCCGACCTCGTGGTCGACGACCCGAACGTCTCACGCCGCCACGCCGAGCTGCGCCGCGAGGGGACGGACTGGAACATCGTCGACCTCGGCTCGACCAACGGGGTCAAGGTCAACGGCCGGCGGGTCGAGCAGGCCCGCCTCGAGCCCGGCGACGGGATCGTGCTCGGCACCTACGAGATGTCCTTCGAGGTGGAGTGATGGGCGACCCCGACCCGATCGCGGTGATGCTCAAGTTCGGCTTCCTGGCCGTGCTCTACCTGTTCC
>JBBSNG010000132.1:0-6479 GCA_038232755.1 Solirubrobacterales bacterium
CGGACCTACGCCCCGGTCCGCTCGAGCCACGCCGAGAAGGGCTCGTCCGTGATCCGCTCGTAGGCCTCGACGTACCGCCGCCGGGTGCCCGCGCACACGTCGTCGGGGAGCGGTGGCGCCGGCGGCGTGCGGTCCCACCCCGCGCTCGTGACCCAATCGCGCACGAACTGCTTGTCGAAGGAGCGCTGGCCGCGGCCGGGCTGATACTCGTCGGCCGGCCAGAAGCGCGAGGAGTCGGGCGTGAAGGCCTCGTCGCCGAGCACGATCTCGCCGTCGGCGGAGCGGCCGAACTCGAGCTTGGTGTCGGCGAGGATGATCCCGCGCTCGCGTGCGTGCGCGCCCGCGAACCGATACAGCTCGAGCGAGAGCCGCCGCAGCTCCTCGAGCAGGTCGCGATCGCCGACGATCTCGGCCGCGCGCTCGAAGGAGACGTTCTCGTCGTGGTCGCCGGCCTCGGCCTTGGTGGCCGGCGTGAAGATCGGCTCGGGGAGCTCGGCCGACTCCTCGAGCCCGGCGGGCAGCTCGATCCCGCAGACCGCGCCGGTCTGCTGGTAGTCCTTCCAGCCCGATCCGGTGAGGTAACCGCGCACCACGCACTCGACGGGGAACATCTCGAGCTCCTCGACGAGCAGCCCTCGCCCGCGCGCCGCATCGGGGACGTCGGTGGAGGAGACGAGGTGATTGGGACAGATGTCCGCGGTCTTGGCGAACCAGAAGGCCGACAGCCCGGCGAGCACCTTGCCCTTGTCGGGCACGGGTGTCGGGTGGACGACGTCGTAGGTCGAGACGCGGTCCGAGGCAACCATGAGCAGCCTCCCGTCGAGGCGATACAGCTCGCGGACCTTGCCACTGGCCACGAGCTCGAGGGCATCGAGGGAGGTCTCCGCAGCGGGCACGGGATCGAGGCTAACAGTGTCCGGCGCGGGGTCGGCGGTCCGCGCGCTGGCCCCTGCGAGCAACAGCGAGAGCACCTCTCCGAACAGGCCGTCGGGCACCGACTCGGGGTCGACCAGCCGCTGGAGGGCGAGCCCGTCGGCCAGCGCGTCGATGGCGGTGGCGAGCTGCTCGGCCGGCAGCGTCGGGCGCAGTCCGAGCTCGCGCGCCGATTCGTCGATCAGGCGGGCCGTCGCCGCGCGGGGCTCGGCATAGGCGGCGGCGAAGCGGGGGCGCACCTCGGGGTCGCGCACGGCGTAGCCCCAGAACTCCATGAAGAGGAGGATCTGTTCGGGCTCGCGCTCGACGAATCGCATCCATTCGGCCGCGGCTCCATGGGCGCGCTCCTCGACGGTCGGGCGCTCGGCCACCGCCTCGGCCACCCGGCCGCTCACCCGCTCGACGTTGCGGGTCAGCAGGGCCAGGAAGAGCTCCTCCTTGCCGGTGAAGTTCGAGTAGAGCGCGCCGGTCGAGAATCCGGCCTCGCCCGCCACCTCCTCCACCGATGCGCTCGCGTAGCCCTCGCGCGCGAAGACGCGCGCGGCGGCCTCGAGCAACCGCTCGCGGGTCTCCGCCCTGCGCTCCTGCCGGCTCGGCCGGGGACTCGTCATCGCGGCGCAGCCTACCCGATTGCATATCCTTTGCTATTCGGATAGTGTCGGTTATCCGAGCCCGAGACCCAGTCGCGAAGGAGCCCTCATGGCCGTCACCGAAGCACCTCGCCTGGCCGTCGACAACGTCAGCTACGAGGACCTCTACGCGCGCTGGGAGCGCGGCAACTGGCGTGCCTCCGAGCTCGACTTCTCGGTCGACCGCGAGCACTGGCAGGAGCGCTTCTCGGACCTCGAGCGCCGCGCCGCGCTGTGGAACTACGCGCTGTTCTTCTGGGGAGAAGACTCCGTCGCCGACAATCTCTCCCCCTACATCGACGCCGCGCCGCGCGAGGAGCAGAAGTACTTCCTGGCCACTCAGCAGGTCGACGAGGCGCGGCACGCGGTCTTCTTCGGGCGCTTCCTGCGCGAGGTCGTGGGCGTGGGCGGCAGCGACACCGCCTCGACGCTCGCGGCCATCGAGCCGCAGCTCACCTGGGGCTTCAAGAAGCTCTTCAACCGCCTGGACGAGATGGCCGACGAGCTGCGCGCCGATCGCTCGAAGCCCAAGCTGGCTGCGGCGATCGCGCTCTACCACCTCCTGATCGAGGCCGCGGTGGCGCAGTCCGGCCAGCACTTCATCGCCAACTACCTCGAGCAGCGCGAGATCATGCCGGGCTTCCGCGAGGGGATCGAGAACGTCGCCGCCGACGAGCAACGCCATATCGGCTTCGGAGTCAAGCTGCTGGCCGACCTCCAGGCCGAGGACTCCGACTGCGCCGCCGCCGTGGCCGAGGAGCTGCGCTCGACCGCGCGCTTCTCGGTGGCCCTGTTCGTGCCGCCCGGCTGGGACCGCCGCTACACCGAGGCCTTCGGCTACACGCTCGAGGAGATCTACGCGGACGGCAACCGCTCGATCGAGTCCAAGCTGCGCGCGGCCGGGATGCCGCTCGAGGAGCTGCCGGGGCCACCGGTCATGCCTCTCGGGCTCGACGCCGACGAGCGCGCGCGCAACGTGATCGCCCTGCTCCAGGCCGGATATCTGGGCGAGAAGAACGGGCCGGCGGCCTCCGATCCGGCGTCCCAGCAGCTGCTGTTCGAGACCATGGCGCGAACGGTCTCGCCCCAGCACGGGCTCGACCGCCCCACGACCTTCCAGTGGGAGTTCAAGGACGCCGGTCCGTGGCACCTGCGCGTCGACAACGGCTCGGCGCGCGCGCACGAGGGGCGGGTCGAGGACCCGGCCGTGCGGCTGAGCTGTCGCTTCGACGACTGGGTCGATGTGTTCGCCGGGCGACTCGACCCCAAGCGGGCGATGGCCACCGGCCGGCTACGGCCGCGCGGGAACCTCAGGGCGTTGCTGAAGATGGGGCGCATGTTCGGCTGACGGACTCGCGACGGTCGTCGAGTCAGCGACGGCTCGTGCCGACCGACCAGGACTTCAGCGCGGTAACGGCTCGGGCTCGTCCTCGCGAGAGCGTTGGGGGACCAGGTTCAGTTCCTTCCCTTGATCGAAAGGTCTCGGAGTAGCGGCGCATCGGCGCGCCGGGCTGGCGTCAACTGCGCGTCCGGCTCGGACTCCCGATGGCCATGCCGCGGCGGGTGCGCGCGGCCTATCCCAGCTCGTCCAGCCGCGCGACGATCTCCTCCGCGTGGCGCACGAACGCCCGCGGATCGAACAGCGCGTCGAGCTCGAGCTCCGGCGCGGCGCCGGCGAGCAGCTCGCGAAACGGCGTGGAAGTGTCCCACGCGAGCTGGGCGTTCTCCTGGAAGATCCGGTACGCCTCGTCGCGAGGGCGGCCGGCCTCGACGAGCGCCAGCAGCAGCGCGACGTTCTCGATCCCCGCCTGGGCGTAGCCGCGCAGCAGGCGGGCGAGGCCCGTGATCCGCTCGGACACGATCGGGTTGCGCTTGTGGGGCATCGAGGGCGAGCCCCTTCTTGCCGGGCTGCGCGGACTCGTCGATCGCGGGGCCCGGGTCGGTGAGGCCAAGGCGCTGATCATCGAGCCGTCGCGGAACGTAACCGCCGGCGGAGCGCCGACGCGCCCGTCACCCCTTGAACGTCGAGGACCCGGCGTCGCCGAAGGGCTCGTCGCGTTCGCGCACCGCCGCCCGGAAGCCCGCCTCGGCGGCGCGGCGCTGGAAGGCGTGGCCCTCCTCGGTGTGCCGGGTGATCCCGTCGAACACCGTGCCGATGAGCTGGGTGGCGTGGAGGCCCTGCGCGTAGAGCGACTGGTTGACCAGCAGCTTCATCATGCGCAGCTGGTTGATCGGCATTCGGGCGATCCGCTCCACGAGGACCTCAGTGCGCTCCTCGAGCCGCTCGGGCGGCGGCGCCTCGACGGCGAGCCCCCACTCGAGCGCTTCGGTGCCCGAGAGCGAGTCGCCGGTGAAGAGCAGCCGCTTGGCGCGCTGCGGGCCGAGCCGGTAGGCCCACATCGCCGTGGTCGGCGAGCCCCAGACCCGCGCCGGCGGGTACCCGATCTTGGCGTCGGCGGCGATCATCAGCAGGTCCGAGCACAGGGCCATGTCGGTGCCGCCGGCGACGCAGAAGCCGTGGACCCGGCAGACCACCGGCTTGCCGCAGTGAAAGAGGGACATGAAGGCGCGGACGTTGCGGCTCATCATCGCGTGATCGACCATCGGGTCCCACGTCCCGCTCGGGTCGTGGTTCGCCGCCGTCGTCGCCGGGTCGAGTGGTGACCCCGGCGGCGACGGGACGGCCTCCTCCCCGAGCCGACCGCTGCCCTCGGCGCTCTCCACGAGGTCGTAGCCGCCGCAGAATCCCTTGCCGTTTCCGCCGAGGACGATGACGTGCACCGCGGGATCGAGATCGGCGTGCTCGACGCACTGCTCGAGCTCGGTGGCGAGCCGTCGCGTGATGCCGTTGCCGCGCTCGGGCCGGTCGAGGGTGATCCGGGCGACCCGGCCCGTCACCTGGTAGGTGAGCGTCTCCGGGTCTTTCACGGGTGCGTAGCGGCGCCGGACCGGTCGAGGGCGTCGAGCCGGGCGACGATCTCCGCGGCGTGGCGGACAAAGGCGCGGGCGTCGAACACCGCGTCGAGGTCGAGGTCGGGCGCCGCGCCGACGAGCAGCTCGCGGAAGGGCGTGGCGGTGTCCCACGCGAGCTGGGCGTTCTCCTGGACGATCCGGTACGCCTCGTCGCGAGGGCGGCCGGCCTCGACGAGCGCCAGCAGCGCACGCTGAGAGTAGAGCGCGCCGTGCGTGGCCTCGAGGTTCGCGCGCATGCGCTCGGGGTGGACGACCATGCCGGCGACCACCCGCGTGGCCAGCGACTGTGCGTAGTCGAGGGTGATCGTCGCGTCGGGCAGGACGACCCGCTCGACCGATGAGTGCGAGATGTCGCGCTCGTGCCACAGCGCGACGTTCTCGATCCCCGCCTGGGCGTAGCCGCGCAGCAGGCGGGCGAGGCCGCTCACCCGCTCGGTCACTATCGGATTGCGCTTGTGGGGCATGGCCGAGGAGCCCTTCTGGCCCTGGCGGAACGGCTCCTCGACCTCGCGCACCTCGGTGCGCTGGAGGTGGCGGACCTCGGTGGCGAAGCGCTCGAGCCCGGCCCCGGCGATGGCGATCGCGGTCAGGAGCTCGGCGTGGCGGTCGCGGGCCACGACCTGAGTGGAGACGTCCTCGCGCTCGAGGCCCAGACGGTCTAGCACCGCAGCCTCGATCTCCGGGCCGTTGGCGGAGTAGGTCCCGACCGCGCCGGAGAGGGCGCCGACCGCCACGCCGGCGAACGCGCGCTCGAGGCGCACGAGGTTGCGATCGGCCTCGAAGGCGAAGCCGGCGAGCTTGACCCCGAAGGTCGTGGGCTCGGCCTGGACGCCGTGCGTGCGCCCGGCGCAGAGTGTGCCCACGTGCTCGCGAGCGCGCTCGACCAGGGCGTCGCCGTGGGCGCGCGCCCCCGCGAGGCAGACCTCGCCGGCGGCGCGGAGCTGGAGGGCGAGCGCGGTGTCGAGCACGTCGGAGGAGGTCAGGCCGTGGTGGACCCACCGCCCGGCCTCGCCGATCGACGCGGCAACGACGTCGACGAAGGCGGCGACGTCGTGGTCGGTCACCCGTTCGCGCTCGAGCACCGACTCGACCGAAAAGGCGGCGCGAGCGCGAATGGTCTCGGCGTCCTCGCCCGGAATATCTCCCCGGTCCGCCAGAGCGTCGACGACCGCGAGCTCGACCTCGAGCCACGTCGCGAAACGGCGCTCCTGCGACCAGACCGCGCCGATCTCGGGGCGCGTGTAGCGCTCGATCACGCGGCGATGATCCGCACGGCGAGCACGGCGGCGTTGCGCGCGCCGTTGACCGCGACGCAGGCCACCGGCACGCCGGGCGGCATCTGCGCGATGGCCAGCAGGGCGTCGAGCCCCCCGGCCACCGAGCTCGAGCTCGTCAGCGGCACCCCGATGACGGGGAGGTCGGTGTGGGCTGCGACCACTCCCGGCAGCGCGGCGGCCAGCCCGGCTCCGGCGATGATGACCCTGAGCCCGCGCATCCGGGCGTTGCGGGCGTAGTCGGCGACCACATCGGGGTCGCGGTGCGCACTCATCACGCGCGTCTCGTGGCGGATGCCGTGCTGGTCGAGCTCGCGCCCAGCCGCCTCCATGGCGGGCATGTCGCTCTTGGAGCCCATGACGATCCCGACCCGGGGCGCGTCGACCTCGAGCTCGTCGAACTGTCCCTCGACCTGGGTCTCGGTCGCTATGTCCGGAGCGGCGGGAGCGCCGCGCGGATCGCTCACGCCTCCACCCTCTCCGCCGCCTCGGCGGCGATGTCGCGGCGGAGCTGGCGACCGTCGAAGTCGATCCGCTCGGCGGCCGAATAAGCTCGGTCGCGAGCCTGGGCCCGGGTCGCGCCGACGGCGGTCACGTTGAGCACTCGCCCGCCGGCGGTGACGAACCCACCCCGCCCGTCGGCAGCCGTGCCGGCGTGGAGGACCTCGAC
>JBBSNG010000133.1:0-6432 GCA_038232755.1 Solirubrobacterales bacterium
CGCCGCGCCGCGGTCGCCCGCATCGCCCGCCTCGAACGCCGTCGCCGCGCCGTCGACGAGCGCTACGACCCCGGCCGCTCGCTCGACGGAGCCGCTCGCTACCTGGCCATCGCCGAGCGAGCCCTCGGGCGCGAGGACCTCGCGGTCGTCTCCTACCACATGGGCCTCGGCAACCTCGAGCAGGTAATCGAAGCCTACGTGGCGCCCGCGCGACCACGGCAGAGGCTGCGAGCCACGGTCGAGGACTACGACGTGAGCTACGCGCGGATCTTCTACGACTCCTCACCGCTCGAGAACCGGCGCACCTATTCGCTGCTCAACGACTTCGGCGACGACTCGCGCTCGTACCTGCTCAGGGTCGAGGCCGCGCGAGAGATCATGCGCCTGTACCGCGACGACCGGAGCGAGCTGGCCCGCCTCGAGCGCCTGCACGCGCTGCGGCCGAGCGGCGAGCGCGTGCTGCGCCCGCCGGAGGAGACCGACTCCTTCGCCGACCCGGCGGCGATGGACGAGGCCTTCGAGGACGGCGACCTCGTCCCGCTTCCGAACGAGCCCGAGCGCCTCGGCTTCACCCTCGACCCCGCGCTCGGCACGCTCGGGGCGGGCGCCGAGGGCGCACCCGACCCGAACCTCTACCGCGGCCTTCGCCCCGAGGCCGTCGCCGCCCTGCTCTACATCACCAAGGAGGTCGAGCGCGTAGCCGGGCGATCGGAGCTGCGGGTGACCGACGCCGCCCGCGACGAGGGCTACGGGCGCAGGCTCGCGGCCGCGGGCCGGGCTGAGGGCGAGCCTCCGCGCGAGTCCTCGCTCCACGCGACCGGCTTCTCCTTCGACATCGCCCGCGAGTACCCGACCCCGCGGGTGAGGCGCGCCTTCGCCTACGCGCTCGAGCGCCTGCGCGCGCTGCGGGTGATCGACTACGTCTACGAGCCCGGGGAGATACACATCACCGCCGGGCCCGACGCGGAGCAGATGCTCGAGCTCCAGGAGACGCTGGTGCCGGCGCCCGGCTGAGCGTCCTACTCTGGCGGAGCCGGCATCGGCGGCGGCGGGGTCCGGCGCGCCTCGGCCAGCGGCCGGCCCTCCGCGTCGGCCGCCGCCGCCGGCGGCCACGGCCCGACCCAGTTGTCGCGCGCGCCGTCGAGGGTGAGCGTCGTCCCCGAGAAGTAGTCGCCCGCGGGCGAGGCCAGGTAGGCCACGAGCCACGCCTGCTCCTCGACGCGGCCGAGGCGCCCCAGCGGCACCGCGTGTCCGAGGCTCTCGCGCACCGATTCCGGGTACTTCCCGAGCGCCTCGGTGTCGAAGTGTCCCGAGGCCAGCGCAGTGAGGCGGATGTTGTAGCGCGACCACTCGATCGAGAGCACGCGCATGAGGTTCTCGACGGCCGCGCGCGCCGCCGAGGAATGGGCCATGCCCGGCAGGCCGTGGTGGGGCGAGAGCGTGACGCTGACCACCTTGCCGCCCTCCTGGGGGATCATCGCCCTGGTGGCCACCGCGTGGGTCATCAGCCACGTGCCCTCGAGGTTCAGACGGACCACGGTGCGAAAGCCCTTGGCGCTGATGGCCTCGGCCGGGGAGAGGTACTGCCCGCCGGCGTTGTTGACCAGCAGGTCGATGCGCCCGTGGCGCTGGAGCACCTCGTCGACCAGCGCCTCGACCTGGTCCTCCTCGCGCACGTCGCAGCGCAGCGCTGTTCCTCGACCGCCCTCGCAGGCGGCGGCGGTCTCCTCGAGCGGCTCGAGGCGGCGCCCGGCCACCACGACGTGCGCACCGCAGGCCGCCAGCTCGAGCGCCGTGGCCCGCCCGAGGCCGCTCCCACCGCCGGTGACGATCGTCACCTGGCCGTCGAGCAGGCCGGGAGCGAAGAGACGGGAGGGCATCGGCGCGGAAGTCTCTCACGATCTGCCCGGCGGCTTGAGGCGTTGGCCGCGCGGGTAGCCCAACCTGCGACAACCTTTCGAAGACCAGGAGACCGACATGGAGACCACGCCCGACCGAGTTCCCGAGCCCGACCGCGACCTCGTCGACGAAGAAGCCGAAGCCGCGGCCGCCGAGGCCGGCGCGATCGGCGGCCGCGTCGACGCCGCGGACGACGCCGACCCCGCCCAGCGCCCGGTCGAGGAGGGCGGCGGCGGCTACGCCGAGGGCTTCGAGCAGGCCGAGGCCGACCTCGTCGAGAACGCCGAGCACGGCGAGGGCGGCCACGAGCGCGGCGTGCCCGAGCCCGAGTCAGACCGCTCCGGCGCCGCCTACGGCGATGCCGACAGCGTCGATCGCGTCGACGAGACCGCGCCGCTCGGCGGGAGCGGGGGCGGACCGGTCGAGGATCCGGCGGGCCGCTAGCGCGAGACCGGCGCTACTCGGGGCGCGGCGGCGAGCCGACGGCTTCCTCGCCGTCGTCGCCCTCCGGGTGATGCCCCGTGGCGGACTCGTTCGGCCCTTCGACGTCGAGCTCCGCGTCGGTCGGGTTGCCCTCTTCATCGGCGGCCGGCTCAGGCTCGTGCTCGGAGGTCTCGCGCATCAGGCCAGAGATCTACCCGACATCTCGCCGCGGGTAACCCGTCGCGGCGGTGAGAGGCGCCGTCCGGAGCGCTCCGTGGAGCTCACCCGGTCGCGGTCTGCCTGCGACCGGCCCGATGCGCGTCCCGAGCCGCCCGCACCGCCTTGCGCCGCCCGTTGCGCTGGAGCGCACCGTAGAGCCCGGAGATCTCCTCGAAGACGAGCTCCGAGGCCTCCTGCGACTGCTCGCGCGACGGCGCCTCGATCTGGTCGAAGCGCACGGGATCGCCGAACTGGACCGTCACCTTGGGGAACTGGAGCTTCTTCCAGTTGCGTGCGCGCTCGGATCCGTAGATCGCGGTCGGCACGATGGTCGCCCCCGACTCGAGCGCCAGCCGCCCGAGACCGGGCTTGGGCTCGCCGAGATCGCCCGACCGCGAGCGGCCGCCCTCGGCGTACATGACCACGATGTCGCCGCGCCCGAGCACGGCGTGGGCGGTCCTGAACGCGTCATCGTCGCGGCGCCCGCGCAGGATCGGAAAGACGCCGCCGTGGCTGTAGATGAACTGCATCGGCGGCTTGAAGAGCTGTGACTTCGCCAGGAACTGGACCTTGCGCCGCAGGTAGACGGCGACGAAGAAGTGGTCGAGGAACGAGAAGTGATTGGGGGCGACGATCACCGGCCCCTCGGTCGGGACCTTGTCCGAGTCGATCACCCGGGTGCGGAAGAAGAGGCCGAGGTACGGGGTGAGGACGAGGCGCACGACCTCGTAGGCCCAGTCGGGCCGCCCGCGGCGAACGCGGTCGTGGAAGCGCTGGAAGTGCTCCGCCGGGCGCTCGTCCTTGTACACCTGCTCCTTCACTCCCTGGTCTCTACCCAGGTAGGGCGGATCGGTTACGAGCGATGCGACGCGTATCCGCGGTGGCTCCTAGCCTCGCTCCCCCTTGGCCCGCGCGAGCGCCGCGTGCCAGCCCGCCAGCAGGCTCTCGCGCTCGTCGGCCGACATGCTCGGCTCGTAGCGCGCGCCCTGGCGCCACAGCGCACGCACGTCCTCCTCGGTCCAGGTCCCGACCGCGATCCCGGCCAGACAAGCCGCGCCGAGCGCGGTGGTCTCGATCGTCTCGGGCACGACGACCGGTACGCCGAGCACGTCGGCCTGGAACTGCATCAACCAGGCGTTCTCGACCGCGGCACCGTCGGCGCGGAGCTCGTCGAGCGGCTCACCCGAGGCCTGCTCCATCGCCCGCACCGCGTCGACGCTCTGGTAGGCGATGGCCTCGAGCGCGGCTCGGGCGAGATGCGCGCGCCCGTTGCCGCGGGTCAGCCCGACGATCGTCCCACGCGCGTAGGGGTCCCAGTGCGGGGAGGCCAGGCCGGTGAGCGCCGGGACGAAGTAGACGCCGTCGTTCGACTCGAGCGAGCCGGCGAGGGTCTCGGTCTCGGCCGCGTCGGAGATGATCCCGAGCCCGTCGCGCAACCACTGCACGGCCGCGCCGGTGACGAAGATGCTGGCCTCGACGGCGTAGTCGGTCCGCTCCTCGCCGATCGTCCAGGCCAGCGTCGAGAGCAGGCCGTGGGCGAGCGGCGGCGGCTCGGCGCCGGTGTTCTGGAGCACGAAGGAACCGGTCCCGTAGGTGTTCTTCCCGCGCCCCGCTGAGTGGCAGCCCTGGCCGAAGAGCGCGGCCTGCTGGTCGCCGGCGATGCCGGCCACGGGGACGGACCGCCCGCCGCCGAGAACGTCGGTCTCGCCGTAGAGGTAGGCGCTCGGGAGCGGCTCGGGCAGGGCCTCGGGCGGGATCGACAGGAGCTCGCACAGCTCGGGATCGAAGCGCCGCTCGTGGATGTCGAAGACCAGCGTCCGCGAGGCGTTCGAGTGGTCGGTGGCGTGGCGGCCGCAGAGCTTGTGCACGAGCCACGAGTCGATCGTCCCGAGCGCCGCCCGCGCCGGGTCGACGCCGCCCTCGGTCAACAGCCACTCCCACTTGGTGGCGCTGAAGTAGGAGTCGAGCACGAGGCCGGTGCGCGCGCGGAAGGTCTCCTCGTGACCGGCCTCGCGCAGCTCGTCGCAGCGCTCGGCGGTGCGGCGGTCCTGCCACACCAGGGCGCGGGCCAGCGGCTCGCCGGAGTCGCGGTCCCAGGCCAGCGCGGTCTCGCGCTGGTTGGTGATTCCGATGGCCTCGAGCACGCCTGGCTCGGCCTCGGCGTCCTCGAGCGCGGCGTGCGCGGTGGCCTGCACGCTCTCCCAGATCTCCTCGGGATCGTGCTCGACCCAGCCGGGGCGCGGGAAGTGCTGCTCGTGTTCGCGTGCGGCCCGCCCCACGACCCGCGCGTGCTCGTCGAGGACGAGGCAGGTCGTGCCCGTCGTTCCCTGATCGATGCCGAGGATCACGTCCGGCCAACGCTAACGGCCGCGGGAGCGCCGTGCGACCCGGAGGACGTCGACGAGCTGACGGCCGCGGTGAAGGAAGCCACGGAGGTCGCGCCCGGTCGCCCGGTGCTCGAGCGCAAGCGTCACCTCGACGAGCCGCAGCCCGGCGCGATGGGCGTCGATCACCATCGCGGTCTCCATGGCGAACCCGGGCGCGAAGGGCAGCAGAGCGGACAGATGCTCGGCGCGGACGGCGCGCTGGCCGGACAGCGGGGCCCGCGGGCGTAAGCCGCCAGTGGCCCGGGCGACGACGAACCGCGCGGCCGCGAGCGCGAGGCCGAGCCCGCCGCCGACGCGCCGCGCAAAGACGGCGACGGCGAGATCGCCCTCACCACGGTCGAGAGCGGCGACGAGCCCGGCCAGGGCGTCCGCGGAGTCCCCGAGATCCGCGTCGCAGAGCACGACGGTCTCGGGTGGGTCGGCCAGCACCGAGCGAGCGCCGAGCGTCGCCACCCCTCCCTTGCCGAGCCGGCGCGGTGCGCTCACGACCTGGGCTCCGGCCGCGCGGGCGAGCTCGGCGGTGCCGTCGCTCGAGGCGTCGTCGGCCACGACGATCCGGGCCCCCGGAAAGGCCCGGCGCACGCCCGCGAGCGTGGCCGCCAGCCGCTCGGCCTCGTCGCGGGCGGCCACGATCACGGCGAGCGCTCCGGGCATGGTGGGTATGGTGCCGCGGCGAGTGATAGTTCTGCCCCGTGACTGACGGTGCCGCGCCCACCGCCGAGCGGCTGGCCTCCGGCAAGCTGCTGCTCGACGAGCCCGCACCCGGCGTCGCGCGGCTCACCATCTCCAACCCGCAGAAGCGCGGGGCGCTCGACCACGAGCTGCTCGACGCCCTGGCCGCGGCCTGCGGCCGCCTCGAGGCGCGCTGCCTGTTGATAACCGGGGAGGGCTCGATGTTCTCGGCGGGCTACGACATCGGCACCTTCGAGGATCCCGAGCGCTTCGCCCACGAGGCCGAGCGCCTCGTCGCCCACCCCTTCCACGACGCCATCGAGGCGCTCGAGCGCTATCCCTACCCGGTGGTCGCCGCCCTCAACGGGCACGCCATCGGTGGCGGGCTCGAGCTCGCGGTCACCGCCGACCTGCGCGTCGCCGCGCGCGGGATCAAGCTCGGCATGCCGCCGGCCAAGCTCGGCCTCGTCTACTCGCACACCGGCCTGCGCAAGTTCGTCGAGACCTGCGGCCTCGCGGCCACCAACGAGCTGTTCCACGTGGGCCGCAACGTCGACACCGAGCGCGCGTTGACCATCGGACTGGTCAACCACGTCGTCGAGCCGGAGCAGCTGGGTGAGGCCGGGGTCTCGCTGGCGGCCGACATCGCCGCCAACGCGCCGCTCTCGCTGTCGGGCAACAAACGGATCCTGCGGGCGCTGCGCGAGCACCCGGGCCGCCTGCCCGAGGATCTCGAGCGCGAGCTCGTGGAGCTGCGTGAGTCGTGCTTTCGCACCGAGGACTTTCGCGAGGGCGTGGCCGCCTTCGGCGAGAAGCGCGCGCCCGAATGGAA
>JBBSNG010000134.1:0-6427 GCA_038232755.1 Solirubrobacterales bacterium
AGCACCGCGTCCACCAGCGGGCCGGAGTCGAACCAGCGCTCCGACGCGGTCTCGACGCAGGCCGCCACGCACTCGAAGCGCACGGCCAGGTCCTCGATCCGCCCGACCGGGAGCGACTCCTCGAGCAGCGTGTGCAGCGCCGCGTTGCTCTGGAGGTGCGTCCGGCTTCGCGCCAGAGTGGCCAGCCGGCCCACGATCGATCCGTCGAAGAAGTCGCTGCGCTCGATCCGGGACCACACCTCGCTCAGGCGCGCGACTGCTTCGGTCGTCGGCTCGGCGGCGACCGCCGCGCCGTTGATCGCCCCGATCGACGTCCCGACGACGAGGTCCGGCACGATCCCGCGCTCGAGCAGCGCCCGCAGCATCCCGACCTCGTGCGCGCCGAGCTGGCCGCCTCCGCCGAGCACGAACGCGACCTCGCCTCTCGCCATGGAGCCCGAGTACCCGGAGCGGCCCGCCGGGCACACCCTCATCCCTTCTCCGCCGGGGCGAGCCCTCGATGGGCGAGCACGTCGCGGAGGAGCCGCGGGCGGTCGGTCATGATGCCGTCGACGTCGAGGTCGAGCAGACGGTGCATGGTCGGCGCGTCGTTCACGGTCCACACGTGGACCGGGAGTCCCCCGCCGTGGGCGGCGCGGACGAAGCCAGCGGTGAGGATCGGGATCGGGCCGCTGCGCAGCGGGACCTGCACGCAGTCGGCGCCCTGACGCGGCATCCGACCGCTGAGCGCCGCCGCGCGCGCGACGGCCACGGCGCGGGGTCCCATCGAGGTGCAGGCGCGACCGCCGCTCAGCGCACGCAAGCGGCGCAGGCGACGATCCGAGAAGGCGCCAAATCCGACGCGATCCCACGCCCTGAGGCGCTCGATCAGCGCGACGAGCGGTTCGACGCTCGCGTCGTCCTTGGGATCGATGTTGACGCGGGCCTCGGGCCAGCGCACCAGCAGCTCCTCGAGGCGCGGGACCCCGACCCCGCGGCCGCGGAACGGGAAGCTCCGCCCGCCGTCCGGCGAGAAGACGTGGCCGGCGTCGGCGGCCTCGACCTCGGCGACGGTCAGCTCGGCGATCGCGCCGGTCCGGTCGGTGAGGGCGTCGAGGCGCGGGTCGTGGAAGGCCACCAGCACGCCGTCTCGGGTCAGGTGGGCGTCGGTCTCGAGGTAGCGGCAGCCGAGCGCGACGGCGGCTTCGAAGGCCTCGAGCGTGTTCTGCGGGGCCTCCTCGGCGCCGCCCCGGTGGGCGATGGCGAGCGGCGGCGGATGGTCGAGGAAGGGGTGGAGAACGTGGCGCACGCGCTAGAGGAGCGCCGTCCCCGCGGCGTGGCGCGTGCGACGAGCGCGGCGGACCTCGAGGCGGCGGCTACGGTCCGGGTCGTGGGCCTCTGCGCCATGCTCATCGCTCACGAGACGTGGTTCGTCCCCAACGCACCGGGAACGGACTGGGCCTTCGCCGGCCAGACCGCGACCCTGCTGCTGCTCGGCGGCGCCGTCCTCGCGACGCTGGCCGTGCGGCTGGTCAACCGGTTCTGGTCGGGGGGCGACATACCGGTCCTGGCCCGGATGGCGCCGTTCATGCCGTTCGCCGTCCGGCTGCACCTCGCCGTCTCGCTCGTCGGCCTGCTGTCGCTCGGCTTCTACCTCTCACCGGCGATGGACCTCCAGACCGACGCGGCGGGGATCGCGCTGGGCGCCGTGATGGCTCTCGTGGCGATCGCCCTCGCCACCGGCTTTCACGCCCGTGCCGCCGCCGCCGTGCTCGTCCTCGCCGGCCCGCTGGGGATCCTCGAGTTCGGCGTCTCGCCGGTGCTCCAGCGCGTCGACCTGCTCGGCCTCGCAGTGTTCATCCTGGTCGCCGGACCCGGCCGGTGGTCGGCCGACTTCGAGCTCGGACGGGCTCGCGACCCCGGTCCGCGCGCGACCGGGCAGGCGGTGTGGGCCCTGCGTGTGGCCGCGGGACTGGCCCTGATCGTCCGCCTTCGTCGAGAAGCTCGCCGATCCGGACCTCGCGCTCGCCTTTCTGAGCGAGCGCCCGGACCTCAACGTCGCTCAGGCCGTCGCCATCGGGCTCAGCGATCTGGAGTTCGTGCGCCTCGCCGGGGCGATCGAGGTCCTCTTCGGGCTCCTGCTCATCAGCGGGGCTCTGCCGCAGGTGATCGTGCTGGTGGCCGGGATCCCATTCAACGCCACGCTCTGGTTCTTCGGGAACCTCGAGCTCGTCGGCCACCTCCCGATCTACGGCGCGATGCTCGTCCTGCTGGTGTTCGGATCGGATCCGGCGCTGCGGCCCTGGACGTTCCGGCTGTGGCCGTGGGGAGGCGGTGAGCCGGAGGCGGCCCGAGTGGGTGGTCCGTCGGCTGACGTCGCGCGGGCCTGAGGAGGGCTCTTGGCCACCGGTCGTGGGTGTGGTTCGAGGTCCGTGGGGTAGACGAGAGGTGGACATTCGAGAGCGGGAGAAGGGGAACTGATGGCTGACAACAGAGGCGTGGTCTACATGGGGCCCGGCAACGTCGAGGTCCAGGACATCGACTTCCCGAAGCTCGAGCTCGTCGACGGCCCGGGGGTGCCGAAGGAGAACGCCGGGCGCCCGACTCCGCACGGGGTCATCGTCAAGGTCGTCTCGACCAACATCTGCGGCTCGGACCAGCACATGGTCCGCGGGCGCACCACCGCGCCCGAGGGCCTGATCCTCGGCCACGAGATCACCGGTGAGATCGTCGAGAAGGGCCGCGACGTCGAGTTCCTCGACGAGGGCGACCTCTGCTCGGTCCCCTTCAACATCGCCTGCGGGCGCTGTCGCAACTGCAAGGAGCGTCACACCGACGTCTGCCTGACCGTCAACCCGGAGAAGCCCGGTGGCGCCTACGGCTACGTCGACATGGGCGGCTGGCGCGGCGGCCAGGCCGAGTACGTGATGGTCCCCTACGCCGACTGGAACCTGCTGAAGTTCCCCGACAAGGAGCAGGCGCTCGAGAAGATCCTCGACCTAACCATGCTCACCGACATCTTCCCGACGGGCTTCCACGGCGCCTACACCGCCGGCGTGGGGCCCGGCTCGACCGTTTACGTCGCGGGCGCGGGACCCGTCGGGCTCGCCGCCGCGCACTCGGCTCAGTTCCTCGGAGCCGCCGTGGTCATCGTGGGCGACATGCAGGCAGACCGCCTCAAGCAGGCGCGGAGCTTCGGCTGCGAGACGATCGACATCTCGAAGGGTGACCCGAAGGACCAGCTCGAGCAGCTGCTCGGAGTTCCCGAGGTCGACGCCACGATCGACGCCGTCGGCTTCGAAGCGAGCGGCCACGGTGAGGAGGGCGGCGAGGCCCCGGCTACCGTGCTCAACTCGGCCATGGACATCACTCGCGCCGCCGGATCCATCGGCATCCCCGGTCTGTACGTGACCGAGGATCCGGGCGCCTCCGACGAGGCGGCCCAGCAGGGCGCGATGTCGCTGGACTTCGGCGTCGGCTGGTCGAAGTCGCACACCTTCCACACCGGTCAGACCCCGGTCATGAAGTACAACCGCGGGCTGATGCAGGCGATCCTCCACGACCGCGTGCAGATCGCCAAGGCGGTCAACGCCACCGTGATCCGGCTCGACGAGGCACCCAGGGGCTACGAGGAGTTCGACCAGGGCGCGGCCAAGAAGTACGTGCTCGATCCGCACGGGATGATCGCCGCGTGAGGTCGGGCAGGTAGCTGGCCGGGGCGCGGGGACGGCGGAGCCGGCCGCTCCAAAGGTCGGCCGGTCCGCGGAGGTCGAGCGCGGCACTAGATTGACCTCATGGACCACAGGCAGCTGATCGCCAAGCTGGGTAGTCGCGCGAGGTCCGCGTGAGCGCGACGCCCTCCGCCCCCGCGCGCCCGCGCGGCTCGCGGCGCACCGGGTTCGCTCTCGTGGCGGGCATGGCGACTCTCATGTGGTTCGGCGAGATCTTCGACGCGGTGAGCGGCCTACAGCTCGACAGGTACGGGATCGAGCCGCGCGACCCGGACGGCCTCGTGGGAATCGTCGCCTCGCCGTTCCTGCATGCCGGGCTCGGACACGTGGCCGCCAACACAGTCCCCTTCCTGCTCCTGGGCTTCCTGATCGCGCTCGGCGGCGCGCTGCGCGTAGTCCTCGTGACCGTGATCGTGGCTCTGGTCGGCGGCCTCGGAGTCTGGCTGCTCGCGCCGGCCTCGTCGCTGACCGTCGGGGCGAGCGGGATCGTCTTCGGCTACGCCGGCTACCTGCTCAGCCGCGGCTTCTTCAGCGGGCGCAGGCGGGACTTCGCGCTGGCGGCGGTGATCGCGCTCGTGTGGGGCGGCGCGCTGCTCGGCGGCCTCCTGCCGCAGGAGGGGGTCTCGTGGCAGGGGCATCTCTTTGGCGGCATCGGCGGGCTCGTGGCCGGGCGAGCGCTCGCCGACCCGCACGCGCGCCGGGCGAGACGATCCTGACGCGCTCCCGACGGCCCGCGCGGTACGGTGAGCCCGTGCTGGGCCGCGAGATTCACTTCGAGCCGTTCCTGCATCTCGCCGACCTGAGCGCCGAGGACGCGCTGATCGCCTGGGGCGGCTTCTGGTTCCATCGCGAGTCCGCCGGGGCGCAGTGGCACATCGTCGACGACGAGGAGCTCTCGGAGGCGGCGGGCGAGCCCCGCACCGAGAGCATCGGCGCGCGCTCGGAGCCCTTCGGCCATGCCGTCGTCGAGATCGAGCGCCACGGCGAGGTCGTCGCCCGGGTGGAGTCCGCAGACCACAACTGGGTCCGGGTGAGTGGTCTCGAGCCCGACACCGAGTACCGGTACCGCGTGCTCGTCGACGGCGAGCCGTGGGCCGAGGGCGAGCGCTGGGACTGGGACATCGAGCAGGCCACCCTGGTCCAGGCGGGGCGCACCTACGACAACGGCTTCCGCACCTTCCCCGCGCACGACGCCCGCGTGCCCGTGACCTTCGGCGTCCTCGGCGACTTCGGGATCGGGATCTACGAGCAGGGCGAGGACGGCGAGCGCCAGCTGCGGCTCGGAGCGGCGCTCGAGCGCGCGGCGAGCGTGCACGAGGTCCGGCTCGTGCTCACCACCGGCGACAACATCTACCACGGTGACGAGGGCACGGTGGCCGGCACCGGCAACGAGGACGACGACTGGTATCCGTGCTTCTACCAGCCCTACCGCTACCTGCTCAACCGCATTCCCTTCTTCCCCACGGTCGGCAACCACGACACCTCCGACACCGAGCGCTCAGACAACCGCGACCAGCTCGACGACAACTACTTCCTCGAGCACCGCTTCCGCTCCTGGGTCGAGGACGGCCGCGCCTCGCTCGACCCAGGGCTCTTCTACCGCTTCGGCCTCGGCGGCCTGGTCGAGTTCGTCTGCATCGACACCTCGCTGGCCGACGAGCTCGACGTCGAGCACTACTTCGACAATTCAGAGCACGTCGAGTGGGTGCGCGAGACGCTGAGCAGCAACGGCGGCGAGCCGGCCCGCTGGCGGATCCCGTTCTCGCACCATCCTCCCTACTGCGCGGGTCCGCATCACGACTCGACGCACGGAATGGTCGAACGGTTGGTCCCCCTCTTCCAGGAGGCGGGAGTCAGCCTCATGCTCAGCGGGCACGAGCACAACTTCCAGCACTCGATCGTCGACGGGATTCACTACGTAATCAGCGGAGCGGCCGGGAAGCTCCAAACCGAGCCCCCGACCGCGTTCGAGTTCGCCGGGACGCGAGCATGGGCGAGCGCGGGCCACTTTCTGATCGTCGAGGCCGACGAGGAGCGCATCCGCGTGCATCCGGTCGGTGAGGTGGGTGCCGACGGCTCGCTCGAGGCGATCGAGCTGCGGGATCCGGAGGGCGAGGTGGTGGAGACGCCGCTGGTGGTGCGCTGAGGGGCTTGCGGGCGCGGCGCGCGTGTCGGACCTCGGGCCAGCGCCAGCACCGCGAGCCCGTGCTGGCGGGTCCCGTGCCCGAGCCGCGTGTCGTAGGTCATCACCGCATCTGCGAGCCCTTCGTCGGCGAGGCTTAGTGGCTTCCCTCGACCAGCACCGTCTCATCGCTGTCGGTGAGCGTGACGCCGTTCCAGGTCGCCCTCATGGTTGACCTCCGCGTCGAGTGGCTGATCTCATTCAGAGCGGTCGTGAGCCCGATCTGACGCTGTCGCGGAACTGGGTCGGAGCCTTCGCGGCTGGGCCGAGGCGAGGCCCGAGGACCCCTACGCTTGGAACGAGAAGCCGTCGGCGCAGGACGCTCTGCTAGCCAAGCACCTCCTCCGTCTCGCGGTGCAGGGGCAGCTTGAGGCAGAGCTCACGGCGGCGGCGCCCGAACCCCTACCGCGTCCTGGCCCACGCGCTCGACGTCGGCGACCGCCGGCTTGCCGAGCTGCTGGCGCTCCGCCTCACCGAGGCGAGCCGCGGCGGCACGCCTTCGCCAGCCGCGGCGCAGGTGGCAGTCGAGCGACTC
>JBBSNG010000135.1:0-6386 GCA_038232755.1 Solirubrobacterales bacterium
GTGGGGACGGACGATGCAGGACGGAGAGGGGCTGCCCGCGCCGGCCGCCTTCAACGAGCCGATGACCCCGCAACAGGTCATCGCCGCGGTGAACGAGCTCGGGTTCGTGGAGGGCGGCCTCACGCTCGACGCGCTCGCCGGGCCCGCGAATGCCCAGGGCGGCGCGCCCGGGACCGCGGGCTAGCGACCGATTGACTCCGAGGCCGGTCCCGCGTTAGCGGGACCGGCCTCCCTGTCGCTCTCCCGATGAGACCTCGACGACTACCTCCGTACCGGCCCGGTCCTCCGGTGCCGCCGCGACTTGGCCCGCCGCCGCCGGAGCCACCCGGCCCGGAGGCAAAGCAGCAGCGCCCGAGGCGCACGCGGCGTCTGACCGGGATGCTCGCCGTCCTCGCCGCCGTTGTGCCGGCTGCAGCCGTCGGACTCGGCGTGCAGACCTTGGTCAGCGAGCAGGTGAACCCGGCGCCGCTCTCGGCCTCGACCGGGAGCGCGGAGCAACAGGCCAGGGACGGTGGCGCAGAGGCCACCCGTCAGGTCGCGAACCTCTGGTCGGGCGGAGCCAATGCGGTGGATCCCGAGGACCTGAGCGGCATCGCCACCGCGAACCGAGGCAAGGTTCGTATTCATCCCCGTCCGAGGGCCCGTCGTGGCACCCGCCTGCTCGGCAAGCGGCCGGGGCAGAAGGGGCCGCTCACCTTCATGGTCGAGCGAGAGCGCGAGGATTGGGTCAAGGTCCAGCTGCCGGAGCGCCCGAACGGCAGCAGCGGGTGGGTGCGCAAGAGCGACGTCTCACTGAGTCAGACGGACTACAGCGTCAAGATCGACCTCCCCCGCCACCGGATCACCGTCCGGCAGGGTGATCGCGTCGTCCAGCGCGCGAAGGTCGGACTCGGGCAGTCCGCCACTCCCACGCCCTCGGGCCGCTACTACCTCACCGAGCTCATCCAGCCCCCGAGCCCGGACGGGATCTACGGCGCCTACGCCTTCAGCCTGTCCGGGTTCTCGGACGTGGTGACGGACTTCAACGGCGGCAACGGTCAGCTCGGCCTTCACGGGACCAACGATCCCGCCGCCCTCGGGAAGAACGTCAGCAAGGGCTGCATCCGCGTGAGCAACAAGGTGATCCGGAACCTGGCCGGGCGCCTTCCCCTCGGCACGCCCGTGGTCGTCAAGCGCTGAGGGCCCTCGCCGGTAGTCCGGAGGCCTTCGAGGCACCCGCCGCGGCCGGCCTTCGCCGACGCGCGCCCGCCCCCTAGAGCGTCGCCGCTACTCCGCCCGGAGCCAGCAGCGCCTCGGCCACGCGCTCCGCGACCGCCTTCGGAGTCAGACCGACCTCCTCGCGCAGCAGCGCCGGCTTCCCGTGGGTCACGAAGCGGTCCGGCAAGCCGAGGCGCAGGACGCGCGTGTCGCCGAGCGCGTCACGGTCGGCGAGCTCCTCGACGACGGCCGACCCGAAACCGCCCGCGAGGACGTTCTCCTCGACGGTGACGATCAGCTCGTGCTCGGCAGCGAGCTCGGTCACCAGCTCCGCGTCGAGCGGCTTGGCAAAGCGCGCGTCGGCCACCGTGGCCTCCGTCCTGTGCTCGGCCTCGAGCAGCTCGGCGGCCCCGAGCGCGACCGGCACGCCGTAGCCGTAGCCCACAAAGGCGACGCGCTCGCCCTCCCGCAGGATCTCGCCGCGGCCGATGTCCACCGGCTCCGGGAGGGCCGGCAGGGCGACGCCCTCGGCCTCGCCCCGGGGATAGCGCAGCGCCATGGGCCCACCGTGCGTGAGGGCTATGCGCAGCATGCGCACGAGCATGGCCTCATCGCGCGGGGCCATCACCGTCATGTTGGGCAGCGCGCGCAGGTAGGAGACGTCAAACGCGCCGTGGTGGGTCGGTCCGTCGTCGCCCACGAGCCCGGCGCGGTCCATGGCGAAGACCACGTCGAGGCCTTGGAGGCAGACGTCGTGGACGATCTGGTCAAAGGCGCGCTGGAGGAAGGTCGAGTAGATCGCGCACACCGGCTTCGCCCCCTGGAGGGCCAGCCCGGCCGCGAACAGCACGGCGTGCTGCTCGGCGATGCCGACGTCGTAGTAGCGCTCGGGCAGTGCCTTTTGCAGGATGTCGAGGCCGGTCCCGGTGTTCATGGCCGCGGTGATCCCGACCACGCGCTCGTCGCGGCGGCACTCCTCGACGAGAGCGTCGCCGAAGACCTTGGTGTACTGGGGCGCGGCCTTGGGCTCGGGCGCGGAGGCCAGGGTCGCCGGCTTGGGCGCTGCCTGGCGGTTGACGATCGATGACGGCTTCGCCGCGTGCCACTTCTCCATACCCTCGAGCCCGCCCTCCTCGGCCGGCGCGAAGCCCTTGCCCTTGACGGTCTTCACGTGCACGACGACCGGGCGGTCGGCCTCGAGGGCCTCGCCGATGGCCTCGTGTAGGGCGGCCATGTCGTGGCCGTCGACGACGCCGACGTAGGCCAGGTCGAGCTCCTCGAAGATCAGCCCCGGGGCCCAGTAGGCCTTGAGCGACTCCTTGAGGATCGGGCCGAAGCGCTCGATGCGGTCGCCGATCCCCGCGGGAAGCCTCGTCAGCCCGGTCTCGACCTCCTCGCGAGCCTTGTGCCAGCGCGGATTGAGCCGCACGCGGTGGAAGTACCGCGACAGAGCGCCCACGTTCGGGGAGATCGACATCCCGTTGTCGTTGAGGACGATGACGATCGGCACGCCGAGGCCGCCGGCGTTCTGGAGCGCCTCGAAGGCGACGCCCCCGGTGAGCGCGCCGTCTCCGACCACGGCGACGACCTTGCCGTCGGGGCCGCGGCCCTGGCGCATGGCCTCCTTGAGGCCGACGGCGTAGGAGATCGCCGTCGAGGCGTGGCCCGCGCCCATGATGTCGTGCTCGGACTCGGGGATCGAGCAGAAGGGAGCCAGCCCGCCGTACTTGCGGATGGTGTCGAGCTGGTCCCGGCGGCCGGTCAGGACCTTGTGCGGATAGGCCTGGTGGCCTACGTCCCACAGCACCTTGTCCCGGGGCGAGTCGATCAGCGAGTGGATCGCCGTGGCGATCTCGCACGCGCCGAGGTTGGCCCCGAAGTGCCCGCCGATCTCCCCGATCGTGTCGATGATCAGCTCGCGGACCTCCTGGGCGACGATCGCGAGCTCCTCGACCGAGAGGCCGTGCAGGTCCCGGGGCTTGTCTATGCGCTCGAGCAGGGTCATCGCCGGCGGGTGAGGATGTAGTCCGCCACCTGGGCGAGCTTAGCCGTCTGGCCGCCGGCCTCCGCGAGTGCCGCGGTCGCGCCCGCGTGCGACTCGACGGCGAGCTCGCGCGCGCGCTGTAGGCCGAAGACGCTCACGTAGGTGGCCTTGCCGTGGCGCTGGTCCGAGCCGAGCGGCTTGCCCGTGGCCTGCTCGTCGCCGGCGACGTCGAGGATGTCGTCGACGATCTGGAACAGGACCCCGAGCTCGCCGGCGAAGCGGCGGTAGGGAGCGGTCTGCGTCTCGTCGAGGCCGCTCAGGAGCAGGACGCACTCGACCGAGGCGCCGATCAGGCGACCGGTCTTGAGCGCGTGAAGCTCACGCAGGCCGTCGCCGTCGGCGCCACCGTCGTCGGTGATGTCCAGGTACTGGCCGCCGACCATCCCGGCCACCCCGGCGGCGGCCACGAGCTCGCGCGCCGCCGCGAGCACGAGCTCGGCCGGGCCCGCCTGGCGCTCGAGCAGGAGGCGCAGCGCCTCGGCGAAGAGCCCGTCGCCGGCGAGGATGGCGACTCCCTCGCCGTAGGCGACGTGACAGGTGGGCCGCCCCCGCCGCAGGTCGTCGTCGTCCATGGCCGGAAGGTCGTCGTGGATCAGGGAGTAGGTGTGCACGAGCTCGAGCGCGGCGGCGAGCGGGAGCACCTCGGCCGGCGCGCGGCCGACGGCCTCGGCGGTGGCCAGGGCCAGCACCGGGCGCACGCGCTTTCCCCCCGCCAGCAGGGAGTAGCGCATCGCCTCCTCGAGTCCGGCGGTGGCCGCGGTCCCGTCGAAGCGGATGTGCTCGAGGTGCTCCTCGACCGTGCGCTGGAGCTCGACGGGGAAGCCGGGCTCGCGCGCGGCGGCGTTATCCGGGACGGGCGCGGGCGAACCCCGGCCCACGCTCACAGGAGCCGCTCCTGCCCGCTCGCGGCCGGCTCGGCGACCGCGCGGGCGGCGCGATCGAGCTCGCTTCCCAATCGGGCCGCGAGCTCGGCGCAGCGCTCGACGAGGTCGGCCGCCTCGTCGGGGTCGAGGTCGCCGGCGCGCAGCCGCCCGGCGGCGGACTCGAGCTCGGACACGGTGGCGTCGAGGGCGGGCGCGGCCGCGGGCTCGGGTTCGGACCCGCTCATCCGGTCAGCGTCTCCCCGTCCCGGGCCGCGGCGGAGAGCACGCCGTTGACGAAGCGCGGGGCCTCCGCCGCGCACAGCTCCTTGGCGGCCTCGATCGCCTCGTTCATCGCGACCTCGTCGGGGACGTCGGGGCGGTGCAGGAGCTCGTGGAGAGCGACGCGGAGGATGCTGCGCTCGAGCGGGGCGATGCGGTCGAGCGACCAGCCGATCGAGTGACGGGAGATGAGCTCGTCGAGCTCGGGGCGCTCGGCCTCGACCCCCTCCACGAGCTCGCGGCTGAACGCGCTGGCCCGGCGGTCGAGCAGCTCCTCGGCGGGCCGCCCGGTCACCTCGTGCTGATAGAGGGCGAAGACCGCCGCCCGGCGTTGATCGGACCGGCGCACGGCGAGCCTAGACCCGCGACATGTACTCGCCCGATCGCGTGTCGACGCGGATGCGGTCGCCGGGGTTGACGAACAGCGGCACGCGCACCGCGACGCCCGACTCGAGCGTGGCCGGCTTGTCGCCGCCGCCCGAGGCGGTGTCGCCGCGCAGGCCGGGCTCGGTCTCGGCGACCGTCATCTCGACCGCGCTCGGCACCTGAACGTCGGCTGGGCGCTCGTCCACGTGCAGGATCTCGACCTCCTCGCTCGGGGCGATCCAGCGCAGGGCGTCGGCGACCGAGCTCTGCGGGAGGGCGAGCTGGTCGTAGCTCTCGAGGTCCATGAAGTGGGCGTCGGAGCCGTCGGCGTAGAGGAACTGCATCTTGCGCGTCTCGGTGCGGACCGGCCGGAACTTCTCGCCGGCACGGAAGGTTCGGTCGATCACGTTCCCGTCGGCCTGACGGCGCAACTTCGTGCGTACGAACGCGCCGCCCTTGCCGGGCTTGACGTGCTGAGAGTCGAGGATCTTGAAGATCGTGCCCTCGACCTCGATGTGAATTCCGTTCTTGAACTGGTTGGTGGAGATCACGCGAGAGAGAGACTAGCTTCGGCGCGGCGAGGGGACCGAGGCGAGGGGCCTACTCGAGCGCCGCCGGGAGTCGCCCCTCCTCGCCCAGCTTCTCGAGGTGTGCCGCGAGCGTGAGCGCCGCTGCCGGGCGCAACTCCTGCGGCACCTCGGGCCACGCCGCGTCGAGCATCTCCTCGCGGGTCCGCGCGCCGGCTGCGAGCGCCTCGGCCAGCCGTCGCTCGCGGTCGAGCCGGTGATCCAGGTACTCGTCGATCTTCGCGTGCGGGCGCCACACGAACGGCCCGTGCCCCGGGCAGAGCACCTCGAGCTCCAGCTCGCGCAGGCGGCGCAGCGAATCGAGGTAGGCCGACATCGAGCCCTCCCCCGGTCCGATGAAGACGCTGCCCTCGCCCAGCACCGTGTCGCCGCAGAAGAGGGTCCGGCCGAAGAGCAGGCAGACGTGGTCGGGCGCGTGGCCGGGCGTGGCCAGCGCCCGAAAGGGCCCGACCTGCTCGCCCTCGGTGGGTCGCACGACCGCGACCCCCCCGGCGCGGTCGGCCAGCGCGGCCGCGCCCTCGGCGTGGTCGGGGTGAGAGTGGGTCAGCACGATGCCCTCCAGCGAGCCGCCGGACGCACTGTATGACACGGTGTCGGACACCCTGTCGAGGTGGCCGTGGTCGTCCGGTCCCGGGTCCACGACCCAGCCTCCGACCACGTAGGTGTTCGTTCCGTCCAGGGTCAGCGGCGAGGGGTTGGGGGCCCGCACGCGGACGACGCCCTGCGGAGCGTGATCCTCGCTCACCGGGCGATCTTCTCACGCGTGTGCTTGAGGCGCGGGCGATACGGAGAGGACGAGCCCATGCCCGAGGAGATCCTGCTCAGGTCCGCGCGCGACCAGGCCGCCGCCGTCCGCGACGGCGAGGTCGCCGCTCGCGAGCTGGTCGAGGCCTCCCTGGCCGCGATCGAGCGCCTCGACGGAGAGCTGAACGCGTTCGTCACGCTCGTGCCCGAGCGCGCGCTCGAGGAGGCCGACGCCGTGCACGCCGGCGACTCGCGCCCGCTGGCGGGCGTCCCGATCGCCATCAAGGACATCCTCGCCCTGACCGA
>JBBSNG010000136.1:0-6340 GCA_038232755.1 Solirubrobacterales bacterium
CAGTTCGACCACTGCCTCGACAAGCTGCCGAAGAAGTCGATGCCGGTACCGCCGGTCTACGAGCCCGAGGTCGCCGCCGACGCGGTCCACTGGGCGGCGCATCACCGCCGCCGCGAGGTCTACGTCGGCATCCCGTCGCTCTACACCATCCTCGGCAACAAGGTCGCGCCGATCCTGGCGGAGACCTACCTGGCGAAGACCGCCGTCAAGGGCCAGCAGACGAGCCAGCCGCTCCCGCCGGACCGCCCCTACAACCTGTTCGAGCCGGTCTCGGGCGACCCCGGGGCGCGGGGCGACTTCTCCTCCCAGGCGCACCGACACAGCGTGCAGCTGTGGGCGACCAAGCACCGGCGGGGGCTGCTGGCGGGAGCGGTCGCGCTCGGCGCCGGCGTGGCCGCGAGGCTCGCCGCCGACTGAGCGGATCGGGCTCGTCGCCTTCGGCCGAGCCCCGCCGGCGCGGCGACGGCGCCACCTCAGCGAGCTTCGCGCAGACCCTCCGCGGCCAGCGCAGCCGCCACGACCGCGTTAGCGAGCGCCAGCCGCCGATGTCGGGGCCGGGTGACGGCGAGCACGATCGCCGTCACGGCGTGGACCGCGTCGACCGCGGCGCCGATACGCAGCCTCCGGCAGTCCGCTCGTGGCCCGGCGATCAGGAGCGCCTCGAGCAGCTGACGGGCACCGAGCACCCGGGCGAAGGCCAGCGCGGCCCGATCGACCCGCGCGTGCGCCAGCTCCCGCAACAGCAGTCCGGGTGCCGAGATCAGCACGCCCCCGTAACCCGCGCGTACGTGGGCGAGGAGCCGGACGGAGGACGCGGGCTCGGCGGCGATCAGCCGGCGGCGAAGGCGATAGTGGTCAGCAGCGCGTTCTCGGCCTGACGGGAGTCGAGCCGCGAGTGCTGGACGACGATCGGCACGCTCGACTCGATCACGCTCGCGTAGTCGGTGTCCCTCGGGACGGGCTCAGGGTCGTCGAGGTCGTTGAAGCGAACGTGGAGGGTGCGCCGGGCCGGCACCGACATACGGTAGGGGCCGATCGGGCCGCGGTCTGCGAAGAAGAGCGTCATCTCGACCACGGCGTCCTGCTCGGAGGCGTTCAGCAGGCAGGCCGTCTCGTGGCTCGTCATCGCGGGCTCGGGCCCGTGGCTCGAGCCCGGTATGTGCCCTTCGGCGATGGCCCAGCGGTGGTGACCGAGCGGTTGGCTCACGCCCTCTCGATCCCCGCTCACCCCCGGCTCAAACGTGCCCGCGCCGGGCACGTCGCAGCGCGCGCCGGTGCCTCGGGCCGGGAGACGCTCAGCCACTCGCCCTCGTCCGCTCGTCGCGTCGCAGCCGCCTGATCAACGGGATGCTCGCGAGCAGCGCTGCGCTCGCGACGAGCCACATGGCCGCGTAGCCGTCGGTGTCGGCGAGCGGACCACGCAGCAGCTCGACCGCCGCGCCGCCGAGCAGCGGACCGAGCATGATCCCGATCCCCCGGCTCGTGCTGTAGAGACCCGACAGCGCCCCGTGCTCGCCCTCCGGCCTCCTCTCGCAATGTGGGACCGTCGGCTCGGCGACACCTGCGGGCTCGGCCACGACCGGATCGCGGCCGGCGTCCTCCTCAGCGGGTCCGCGGCCGGCTCGGGCGTCGGCCTCGCCGCCCTCGAGCCCTCGCATCGTCATCGCTCGTCACTCCCATCTGCCGCCGCGGTGGGAGACATCGGGGAGCAATAGGATGCCGCGCCGATGAGCAGCCGAGAAGTCCACTTCCTCGAAGCCGACCCCGAGCTGCTCGACGGTGTCGATGCCGAGGTGGCCGCCGAGGCGCGCTCGAGCGCCGTGGCGAGCACCCGCCGCGTCGAAAGCGGCGAGTGGTCGCCGAGCGGCGACGAGTTCGGCAGCGCCTCGGGATTCGGCCTCCTGATCCTCGAGGGCTTCCTCGCCCGCCGCGTCGCGCTCGCCGAGCGATGGTGCGTCGAACTGCTCGGTCAGGGCGACGTGCTGCACCCGTGGCTCGACGACGGCGAGTACACGGTGATGCCGTTCGAGGCGTCGTTCCGAGTCCTCGAGCCGCTCGAGGTTGCGGTCCTCGACCGGCCCGTCGCCGAGGCGATCTGCCGCTGGCCGGGGGTGGTGCGCAACCTCATGACCCGCGTGATGATGCGCTCGCGCAACCTCGCCGGCCTGCTCGCGCTCGTCGACTTTCCCCGTGTCGAGACCCGCGTGCACGTGCTCTTGTGGCACCTGGCCGAGCGCTTCGGGCACGTCACCCGGGACGGTGTCGTCATACGCCTGCCCATCTCCCACGAGCTGCTCGGCGGGATGGTCGTAGCCCGGCGCCCGACGGTCACCACGGCGCTCGGACAGCTCGAGGAGCAGGGTCTCGTGGTCGCCCAGGGAAGGCAGAGATGGCTCCTGCGTGGGGAGCCCAAGGAGATGCGCTCCTTCCCGACCGGGCTCGGCGAGCTCACGGTCTGAGCGCCGCGCGCGGGTGGCGCCGCCGGACTCGCGCGGAAGAAGCGATCGGACTCCTCGGCGGCCCAGCCGAGCACCGCGTCGATCACCGCCACGGGCCGCTTACGCGCCGAGCGCACCGCGGCCAGTAGCGCTCGACCCGAGGGCGCGAGGCGGCCGCCCGTCCCGAGCTCGTCGAGGATGGCCGCCGCCTCCGGCGCCGAGGGGATTCGCCGCAGGCGTCCCGGCGAGCGGCGCGCGACCTCGCGGATGGCGACGGAGCCGGCGCCCGCGCGCAGCCAGGTGGCCACGAACACGAGCAGCGCGGCGCAGCCCGACCGCGAGGCCGAGACCGCCGAGGAGCGGAACGCGAGCGAGCCGCCGCCCAGGAGCAGGGCGAAGGCCACGCCGGCGGCGGGCGCGACCGCGCGCGCGGGTCGAAGCGCCGGGGCGCCGAGCTCCTCCGGCTCGTCCGCGGCCTCGATCGAGGTCGCCGCCCAGCGGATCGAGGTCGAGGTCGAGCGGGTCGGCGGGCGCTGGCTCGTCGCCAACCCGTCCGTGCCGACGGGCTGAACGCAGACGCGCTCGCAGCGCGCTCAGCGAGCGCGGCGCTCCTCGTCCCCTGCGCTCGCCCCGGCCGTCGCGGCTGGCTGCCGCGCGCCGTCGCCGGCGCCGTCTGCGCCGTCGCGCCCCGCCGCCGGTATGCCCTCCTCGAGCTCGAGCGTCTCGAACCCGCCGGCCGGCGTCCGGCGCACGACCTTGCCGTTCCAGCCGCGCAGCGGATGCCGCTCGAGGTCGCGGAGCTCCCCGCACAGCCGCTTGACCGCGAAGTAGGTGATGACCGGCACCACGACGACCGCTATCCGCAGGAACCAGATCTGAGCCTCGTAGGGAATCGTGGAGCGGAAGTAGAGCCGGTCGATCGAGCCCGCGACGAACACCACGAGAACCCACGAGAAGTAGGACATGACGATCGCGGTGCGCCGGGGATTGTCGCGCGGCAGGTCGAGGAGCTCGTGGCGGCGGTGGTCCCCGAGCCACCGGCGATCGATCCACGGCCACGCGTACATGGTCAGGAACACGAGCGTTGGAAAGGCGAGCCCGCCCCAGAACGGGTTCGGCACGACCGTCCAACTGCCGAGCTGGATCTCGAGCGCCGGCATCAGCCGCAGGCCGCCGAGCAGCCAGCCGAGGTACCAGTCGGGCTGCGCCCCGTTCGTCGAGAGATACGGCTCGTAGGGTCCCCACTGCCAGATAGGGTTGATCTGCACGAGGCCGCCGAGCAGGAACAGCACCGCGGCGGTGATCAGCAGCAGTCCGCCGGACTTGAGCGCGTAGCCCGGCCATAGCGGATAGCCGACGACGTTGCGCTCGGTCGCCACCTTGCCCCGGAACTGCGTGTGGTGCTGACGCGCGATCATGGCCAGGTGCGCGCCGATCAGCCCGGCAATGAGGCCCGGCACCAGCAGCACGTGGGTGATGTAGAGCCTCGGGAAGAACTCGGCGCTGCCCGGGTACTCTCCCCCCCAGATCAGAAAGCTCAGGTCGCCGCCGAGCAGGGGGATCGACATCGCGACGCCGTAGGCGATCACGAGTCCCATCCCCGAGAGCAGGTCGTCGGGCAGGGAGTAGCCGGCGAAGCCCTCGAGCACGGTCACCGCGAGCAGCGTGACGCCTACCAGGTAGTTGATCTCGCGCGGCCGCCGGACGGCGCCGGTGAGCAGGATGCGAAGGAGATGCAGGGTGATGGCGACGATCATCAGGTTGGCCGCCCAGTGGTGGGTCTGGCGCATGAGGAGACCGGCGGGCACGTCGAGCGAGAGGTTGATCGTCGACCAGTAGGCCTCGGTCATGCCCAGTCCCTGCAGCGGCTCGTACGCGCCCCGGTAGACGGTGTCGGCGTCGCTCGGCGTGTAGTAGAAGGCGAGGAAGATGCCCGTGGCCACGAGCACCAGGAACGCGTTGAGGGCGATCTCCCCGAGCAGGAACGACCAGTGGTCGGGGAAGACGTAGCGCAGGAGCTTGCGCGCACCGGGGGCGACGCCGAGGCGATCGTCGAAGAAGCCGACGGCGCGCTTGATCATCGGTCGAGGGCGTCCTTCCGGATCCTCAGGTAGGAAGGCCCGATCTGCTCGAGGAACTCGCCGGCGGCCAGTATCTCGCGCTCCGGGTTCAGCATCAGCGGGAGCTGGGGCAGGTCGCGCCCGGCCGGGCCGAACTCGAGCGTGCCGCCGCGACGCACGTCGAAGGTCGAGTAATGGCACGGGCACACGAGCGCCGGGCGCTCGCTCGTGGGTTCGAACAGAGGATGGCGGTAGATGCCGATCGCGCAGCCCGCGTGCGGACAGATCTTCGAAAAGGCGAGCACGCCCTCGGGCGCGACCGCGCGCAGGCGCGCCGGAATCTCGAGCTCGTTCGGCGGGACTTTCACCAGCACGATCGAGGAGCCCAGCTCGCGCCGGCTCGCGCCCTCGGGGAAGCCGGTGATGAAGGTGCCGACCGTGACGTCCTCCGGCTTGACCGGCCTGTCCTGCGAGTCGACCACTCGCCGCCCGCAAGACCACGGCGTCTGCGCGACGATCTCCCCGACGGCGGGGCCGAGCGCCGCGGCGGGCACGAGCGCGGAGGCGCCCACCGTCGCGCCGGTGGCACCAGCGGCGCCGATCAGAAGCTTGCGCCGCGAGACACCCGCTCCCGCGCCGCTCACCATCTCGGCGACCTCCTCCTGGACCTGCTCGTCGCCGAAGTCGGTGCGCTCCTCGATAGCGATCTCCTGGGGAACGACCTTCTTTCCGGCGAGGATCGCCGCGAGCCCGAGCAGCGCGAAGCTCCCCCCGAGCGCGATCCCCAGCAGCTGGGTGTCGGGCAGGACGACGAACAGCACGGCGAAGCACACCGCCGCGAGCGACGCGCCGCCGAGCGCGAGCAGGATCAGGTTCTCGGCCCGGCGGTTCGGGCCGGCGTCGAACTCGTACCTCTCGGCCTCGCCCTGGGGCGGGCCGCCGTCGCCCTCGCGCGGCGAGGGCTCTCGCCGGCGTCTCAGCAGACCGGTGACGAGCCCGCGCAGCCGCCCTTGGCGCGGTCCGGACGGCGGCGGGCTCACGTCGGCGTCCTCTCGCCGATCAGGCGGATGGTGAGCAGAAGCGCCCCGCCGGCCAGCAGCCACGCGACCATGCCCTCCGGCACCGGACCGATGTTGCCGATTCCCCACCCGCCGCGATCCTCGAGCTTCTTCGTGTACTCGACGTAGCGCGCGAGCGAGTCGATCTGCTTCTGATCGAACTGGCCGCGGAAGTTCGGCATCACGTACGGTCCGACCTCGATCGCCTCGGCCACGGTCACCGGCTCGGACTCCTGGAGGTCGGGCACGACCGCGCCGGTCAACATGCCCCCGCGAGCGGCCACCTGATGGCAGCTCGCACAGCGCTCGGTGAAGAGCTCGAGGCCCTGGGAGACACTGCCCTTGACGGGATCGACCTTCGGGATCGGCGGGCCTCCGAACTGGGCGACGTAAGCGACGAGCGCGCGCCGCTGCTCGGGATCGTAGGGAGACTTCGCGCGGATCGGCTGATCGTCGGGGTCGTCGATCGGCATCCGGCCCGTCCCGAGATAGAAGTCGGCGGCCGCGGCGCCGACTCCGCGCAGCGACGGTCCGCGGTTGGGCACGCCGCGCGCGTCGGCGCCGTGGCAGGAGGAGCAGCCGTCGACGAAGAGGCGCCGGCCCGCGGTCACGATCGCCGGGTCGGCGGGCTCGAGGCCCGGGGCGGGGCGCTCGCCGGGGCCGGCGGTCGGCTGCTCGTCCGCACTCGGCCCTTCGGGCCGCGCCTGTTGGAGCCCCGGGAGCTCGCCCTGGGCCGGCGCGTCCTCCTCGAGCGCGAGGCTCGCGAGCGCGCCGACGGCGAGCA
>JBBSNG010000137.1:0-6251 GCA_038232755.1 Solirubrobacterales bacterium
CGGGTCGCCGCCGACCTCGCCACCACCGACGCGCTCACCCGCGAGCGCGTGCTGGCCTGCGCGGTGCGCCTGCTCGACCGCGGCTTCTTCCGGGTCGGCGGCGAGGAGTACGCGGCCGACAATCAGAGCTACGGCCTGGCCACCATGCGCAAGGAACACGTCCGCGTCGACGGACCGATGGTCACCTTCGACTATCCGGCCAAGAGCGGCCGGCGCCTCCTTCGCTCGATCCTCGATCCCGAGGTGTGCGAGATCATGCTCAAGCTCAAGCGCCGCCGCGGGGGTGGCGACGAGCTGCTGGCCCACAAGCGCGGGCGCCGCTGGCTCGACCTGCGCTCCGAGGACATCAACGAGTACGTCAAGGACGCCGCTGGCGGCGACTACTCGGCCAAGGACTTCCGCACCTGGAACGCCACGGTGCTCGCGGCCACCGCCCTGGCGGTCTCGGGGTCGATGGCGGGTGCCTCGGAGACCGCGCGCAAGCGGGTGAAGACCCGCGCCGTCAAGGAGGTCTCCCACTACCTCGGCAACACGCCGGCCGTCGCCCGTGCCTCCTACATCGATCCCCGAGTCTTCGATCGCTTCGACGCGGGACTGACCGTCGGCGGGGCCTTCCTCGAGTTGGTGGACGGCGACGACATCGGGGCGCCCGCCGTGCAGTCGAGCCTCGAAACGGCGGTGCTCGACCTGATCGCCGAGAAGGAGTCCGGCGCCCTCGAGCGGGTGGCCTGAGCTTTCCGCGACCGAGGGCGCGCGAGCCGTACCATGCCGGTGCAGGAGACCCGCGCGAAGCGGACGAGCGCCGACGAGGCGCCGACCGCCTCCGAGGTCAGCCGCGATGCGGCGAACCAGGGACCAGCCAGGTGACGGCTCGGGTCCCGGGTCGGGATGGCGCAGAGCTACTTCGGCGAAGCGCCGTGCCGACCTGCGTCCGACTCAAGCGGGCTTGGCGTCTTCGTCCTCGTCGTCGTCGTCACCGCGGCCGGTCTGCGCCAGCTTGCGTTGCACCGACGGCTCGGAGGCCTTCTCGCTCGCCGCGGCGAGGTGCGGCGAGGCGTAGCGCAGAACTCGCCGGGTCACCGCTGCGGTCGGGACGGCGAGAAAGGCCCCGACGATCCCTGCCACCGCGCCCCCGCCGATGACCGCGAGCAGGGTAACGGCGGGATGCAGCTCGACCTGACGTCCCATCACCAGCGGCTGAAGGAGGTTGCCCTCGACCTGCTGGACGACGACGGTCGCTCCGACGATGATCAGGGCGTCGGTGAACCCGCCGGTGACGAGCGCGACCAGGGCCGCCGTCGCGCCGGCCACGATCGCCCCGACCAGCGGGAAGAAGGCGCCGAAGAAGGTGAGCACGGCCAGCGGCAACACGAGCGGAACGCCGACGAGGATCAGGGCGATGGCGATGAATACCGCGTCGATCAGCCCGACGATCACCACGCCCGTGAGGTAGGACTGGAGCGTCGACCAGACCTGCGGGAGCAGCTCCTCGACGTTGCGCCGCCGGCTGGGAGGCGCCGCGGCGCGGAGCCAGCGGTAGAAGCGCGGGCCGTCCTTGACGAAGAAGAAGAACAGGAACAGCGTCACGAAGATCTGCACGATCAGACCGACCACCGCACCCGCCGCTCCGAGGACCTGGGCGACGACGCCGCCGATCCGCGACTGGATGGCGCTGAACCCCTGGCTCAGTCCCCGCTCGACCTGAGTCTCGGAAACCGGGAAGGTCTCGAGCACGAAGGCCTCGATCCTGCGGATGCCCTGGTTGAGGTTGAGGTTCACCTGGCTGATCTGGCCGATCACCTCAGGCACGATCAGGAGCCCCACGCCCGCGAAGACGGCGACCACGGTGAGCAGCGCGATCAGGCCGACGGCCCAGTCCGGCAGACCGCGGGCCCGCAGTCGACGCGTTCCCGGCTCGACGAAGGCGGCGAGCAGTAGGGCGGCGATCACCGGGAGTACCACCGCCTGAGTCCGGACGAGGACCCACAGCACCAGTACCACCGCCGCGATGAGCAGCAGCACGCGCCACGCGTAGGCACTGGCCCGGCGCAACCCGATGGGCACGAGCTCGGCGGCGGAGGTGCTCGATCGGGGCAGGGGCATGGTGTCGCGCGGCTGGTGGAACCCCCGGCCGCGGCACCGGCAAGCTACCGTGCGGAGCGGCCGTCCGGGTTGCTCAGGCGACTCCGCCGGCCGGGCGCGACATGCCGGCCGGCTCAGCCGCCGCTGCGCGGGGCGCGCGTGAGCTGAGCGCCGCCGCGTTCTCGTCGGCGAGGCTTCGGAAGGGCGTGCGTGGGTAACAGGATCGGAGCGCCGAGCACCTCCTGGACCTCCCGGTCGTGCGCGCCGGCACTTCGACCCCCTCCCGGAAAGGCTCCAACGATGCGATTCGGACTCTCCCTCCTGCGCGTGGTCGCCGGCGTGCTGTTCGCCGGCCACGGCGCCCAGAAGCTGTTCGGCATGTTCGGCGGCGGCGGCCCCGACGGAACCGGACAGTTCTTCGAGATGCTCGGACTGCGCCCGGGCCGGCAGATGGCTCAGGCCGCCGGTGCGGCCGAGCTCGGCGGCGGCGCGCTGCTGGCGGCGGGTCTGGCGACCCCGCTCGCGGCCAGTGCCCTGACCGGGACGATGGCCACTGCGCTGTGGAGTGCCCACAAGGACAACGGGCCGTGGATCACCGAGAACGGCTACGAGTACGTGCTCGTGAACATGGCTCTGCTCTTCGCCCTGACCGACGCCGGGCCCGGCAAGCTCTCGCTCGACCACGCGCTCGGGCGCGAGCGCAAGGGCATGGGTTGGGCGCTTCTGCAGTTAGCTGCGGGCTTGGGCGGGAGTGCGTTCGTACTGTCCAAGGCGCGCGGTGAGCCGGCCGGGTCAGGTCCGGCGCAGGCGGCGACCGGCTAGCGAATCCGGCGAGTCGCTCGGCGGCTCGCCGGGCGGCGAACGGATGCGAGCGACGCGCGCGGCTACGAGCCGACGGCCTCCAGGACGCCCTTGCGGTCCTTGTGCGCGCGCTCGTACTCGCGCACCCGCGTGAGCGCGCCGGAATCGTCGAGCTCGGACACCGAGCTGACGATCTCCGCGACCGTCTGCTCGTCGTAGCCCGGCCACGGCTCGCCGTCGCCCCCGCCGTCGCCGACGCCCGGCGGCGGTGCGCTCAGCTCGACGCCGGCCGCGTACGCCATCTCCTCGAGCGACCGATGCAGCAGGCTCGGCAGCTCGCCGACGTCGGGGACGATGTCGGGGTCGGAAGTGAAGCCGAAGAAGATATCGCCGGCGTAGGAGACGATGGCCACGCCGAGTCCGAGGTTCGCGCCCAGCGGCACGAGCGGAAAGACTGCCTCGAGCTCGCGGCCGAGCAGATACAGCTTGCTCGGGGGGCCGGGGACGTTGGTTACGACCAGGTTGACGTAGCGCTGGACGTCGCCGATCTGCGAGAGCCGGTCGCCGACCGCGGGCGGGGCCAGCCCCGAGAGCTCGATGACCGTGCTCCCGGCGACCACCTCGGCGCTGTCCTTGAGCTCCTCCATGGCGGCGTTGATGCGCTCGAAGCGCTCGATGGGATCGGTCATGCCGACCGGCAGGGGCATCCGCAGGCCCGAGACCTGGTTGCCGGTCTCCTCCCCGCTCCCACTGCGCAGCGCCACCGGTACGAAGACCTGGAGCTCGAGCCCGGCCGTCGCCTCGCCCCGCGCGCGCAGGTGGGCGCCGAGCGCTCCGGCCACCGCGGCGAGCACGACGTCGTTCAGCGAGCCGTCGAGCGCGTCCTTGACCGTCTTGAAGTCTGCAAGCGACTCGGTCTGCCACGAGAAGCGCCGGTGGGGTCCGACCTTGCGGTTGTAGGGCCCGCGCGGTGCGAAGCGCAGAGCGCCGCGTCCGACCACCGTCCCGAGACCGGCCAGGGCGCCGGCCGTCCGGCCGGCCGCCCTGCGCGGGTGGCGCGCCAGCGTCCCGAGCGAGCTCACGAGCTCCGGCGGCGCGACACGCTCGGTGACCGCGCCCGCGAGCAGGCCGGCCCGCGAGGGTCCGCGACGGGGCGTCCAGGATCGCGGCTCCGGCTCGGGCTCCACATCGGGCGCCGAGTCGAAGATGGTCTCGAGCACGTCCACGCTGGCGATGCCGTCGACGAGGGTGTGATGGAACTTGTGCAGGACCGCGAAGCGTCCGCCCTCGATGCCCTCCACGAGCCACATCTCCCACAGCGGTCGCCCCCGGTCGAGCGGCTGCTCGAGGATGCGCGCGAACAGCGTCTGCAGCTGCTCGAGGCTTCCCGGTGCCGGCACCGCCGTGTGGCGCAGGTGGTAGGAGAGGCGGAACCTGGTGTCGTCGGTCCAGCTCGGACGCCCGAGTCCCAGAGGCACCGAGGCGATCCGCTGGCGGAAGCGCGGCAGCAGGTGCAGGCGCCCCTCGAGGTGCGCGGCGAAGTCCTCGATGCTCGGTGCGGGCCCGGCAAAGACGTCGACCCCGCCCACGTTCATCGGCGCCGACTCGTTCTCCCCCTGGAGGAACGAGGCGTCGAGCGCAGTCAGGCGTTCGTCGGACATCTGTTGCGTCTCCTCCCCCTTGCCTGCTGTGATCACGACAAGCGTACCGGGGTGAGATGGTCGGGCGGGCGACACCGCGCGATCCGGGAGGCGCTTCGACTGGGCCGCGGCCGCCCGCGGCTCAAGGTGGCCGGGCGACCCGTCTGACCGCCTATCGTTCGCCTATGCGACGCGACGGTCCGGAGCGTCTGGCCCTGCACGCACTTACGATCGTGGCCGTTCTCGGGGCTGGCTGTGGAGGTCGCCCCGAGCAGGCTCGGCCCACACCGGAGGGCCGCCGTGACCTCGGGCAGGCACAGGCGCCGTGTGACCAACCGAATCAGCCAAGATCGACTGCAGAGCGCGGGAACAGCGGCTCGCAGGGTGCGGCTACAGGGTTCTCTGACCTCGACGGAGGCGACTCGACGGTGTCGATCAACGACTCGGCGCCCGGCGACGGAGCTCAGAGCATCTCGAGCACCGGCGCTGGGCTGCTCTGCTTCAAGGTCGAGGAGCCGTCGCGGCTCGCTTGGACCAACAGCGGGGGCAAGCCCTTCGCGGTCAGCGGTCGCGGCGTCTCGATCAACTCGAACCGGCGCCGCGGCGAAGTCGAACTCGATCCCGGCAGGTACACGGGCTTCTACGTTCGTGGCGCGGCGTGGACGATTGTCGTGCGCCCGCGATAGGGCGCTCGGCCGACCAGTCGGCTCGTCAAGGAGCGTGGTGCCTCCGAGTCGCGAGACGCGCTGACCGCCGGCTAGTGGCTCTGCTCCGCGCTCACGCTCGTCATCTTCACTCCGCTCCCTCCACGACAGCGAGCACCGCGCCCGTCTCGACCTGGCTTCCCTCCTCGACTCTGAGCTCGGTGAGGACGCCGTCGGCCGGCGCGGTGAACTCGTGCTCCATCTTCATGGCCTCGAGCGCGAGCAGGGGCTGGCCGGCGGTCACCGTGGCCCCCGGCTCGGCCAGCAGTCGGGTCACGGTGCCGGGCATGGGCGCGATCAGCGTGCCCTCCTCGGCGGCCTCGGCAGGATCGACGAAGCGGGGAACCTCGAGGAGATCGACCTGGCCTTCGTCGGTGTTGACGTGAACCGCGAGCCCGCCGGCGGCGACCGCCACGCGATAGCGGCGCCGGACACCCGCGACCTCGAGGTCGACGAGCTCGGAGCCGCACACGTGGAGCCGCGCCCCTTCGAGATCGCCGTCGCCCACGCGTAGTCGCACGAGCGCTCCGTCGCGGCCGAAGCGGTAGCCGACGCGCAGCTCGTCCTCGCCGACCGCGAAGGTCGTGGGCTGAGGCTCGTCGAGCGGGCTGTTGCGCCAGCCGCTCGGGAGCGTCGCCAGCACGCGTGCGGACGCGCGCCGCGCGGCCTGGCCGGCGAGCGCCGCGGCCGCGGCGGCGAGGCGAACGCCCACGGCCCCCCCGAGGGGGGCGCCGCGCGCGGCGGTGACGTGGGGGTCGGGGACCGAGGTGTCCGCCTCGCCGGCGAGGAACTCGGGGTGGCGCAGTACGCGCACGAGGAAGTCTCGGTTGGTGGTCGTGCCGTGCAGCTCGGCTCGCGCCAGGGCGTCGGCGAGCCTGCGGGCGGCTTCCTCGCGCGTGCGTCCGTGCGCGACGACCTTGGCGACCATCGGGTCGTAGAACGGGCTGATCGTCGTGCCGTCCTCGACGCCCGTGTCGACGCGAACCAGGCCGTCGAGCCGGAAGCGAGTGAGGGTCCCGGTCAC
>JBBSNG010000138.1:0-6245 GCA_038232755.1 Solirubrobacterales bacterium
GCGCCTTTCTGGTCGACGAGCGGCGCGAGCGCGCGGAGGAGGGAGCCGTGAGTGCTGCGGCGCGCTAACGCCTGACGCCCGTGCACCGCGCGACGGCCTGCTCCTCACGCGGCTGCGGCGGCTCGTCGTAGACGACGACGACCGAGCCCCCCTGCCTCACCCGCGCCTGGTCGACACCCACGGGCAACCGGTTGCCCTGGGCCGTCAGTCTGGCCGCTTCCTCGGTCTGCTCGACCAGCACCGTCGCCCCATTGCCCCCGGCGAAGCGAACGGTGATAGCTCCGATGTCGGCCTCCGCGGCGACCGGACCGCGTGCCGGTGACGTCGTCAGCTGGGACCGCTCGAAGCAGCGCGCGACGGTCTCGGGGTCCCTCTGAACCCGTGCGGCGTCTCCGCCGCAGCCGGCGAACAGAGTTGCCGCTGTGCAAGAGAGCAGCGCGGTGGTGCGAGCGGTTTGATGACGCATGAGGGCGGCGGGGAGCCAGGGACGACATCATAAGCGTGACCGTCACGAAGGCGGTCTCCAGGCACTCCGCCGCGCAAGAGACGACCCGCGACGGCGCTCAGGCGGACCCACGGACACCGGGCACCATCCCCCCGCCCTGACCAGCGCGCGCAGCGCCGGCCACAGCAGCGGCCCGGCGCAAGCGAGCGGAAGCAGCTCCTCAACGGGGACGGCCCCGACGTGGACGATCACGTGATCGCCCCTGCCGGCGCGTACTCGTCGTGGCGGCGCCACCACGCCATGGGCACCGGCAGCTCGTCCTCGTGGCGCCCGCGGGGGGCGCGGTCGAGCAGCTGATAGGCGCCGAGCAGGTCGTCGCGCCCCGCGCCGGCGTAGGTGTGGTGCACCACGCCGCTGGCGAGCGCGAAGGCATTCAGCTCGCCGCGCTCCTCGCCGGGGTCGTCGGTTCAGCCGAAGTACGAGACCTCGGCCACCGTCGCGCTGTTGCTCGGGCGTGAAGGACGCGCCGAAGTCGAAGATGGTCGCTCCTCGAGACCGTCGCCGGTTGGCGGTGTATCGCCTAGACCGTCCGAGTGGCGCGAACTCATCGGTGGCGTCAGCGGTCTTCCGGGATGACCCGCGGGCGAGGATGAGAAGGCCGAAGGCGCACCGGACTTCTGCCCGGCATGTTCTATCCAGGCTGGCGATGGCGGCATTGGCGGCCAACCAACGAAAAAAGGCCTCGTTTCCACGGCCTTCTCGAGTAGCGGGGGCGGGATTCGAACCCGCGACCTTCGGGTTATGAGCCCGACGAGCTACCAGACTGCTCCACCCCGCGTCGCAAGCGAGAATCTAGCACCGCCCGTGCCTCGGTTCAAGCGGCGAGAGCGCCATAGGATGCGACGCGATGTCTCCATCCCGCGAGCGCGTCGCCGTCGTCGACCTCGGGTCGAACACCACCCGGCTGCTGATCGCCGACGTCCAAGACGGCGAGGTCTCCGAGCTCGACCGGCGCACCCAGATCACCGCCCTGGGCAAGGGCGTCGACGCGAGCGGCCGGCTGAGCGACGATGCCGTCGACCGCGTCGTGAGTGCCCTGAGCGACTACCGCGAGGCGATCGATCACGCCGGGGTGGGTCGCACCGTCGCGGTGGCCACGAGCGCGGTCCGCGACGCCACCAACGGCGGCGAGCTTCGCACCCGCCTGCGCGACGAGCTCGGGTTCGACGTGCGCACGATCGCCGGCGAGGAGGAGGCTCGGCTCACCTTCCTCGGCGCCACGAGCAGGCGCACCCCGGAGGTCGGACCGACCTTGGTGATCGACATCGGTGGTGGCAGCACGGAGCTGGTGATCGGCGTCGCCGGGCAGGAGCCGAGCTTCGTGGTGACCACCCAGGCGGGCTCGGTGCGCCAGACCGACCGCCACCTCGAGCACGACCCACCGCGCGGGGAGGAGCTCGCCGAGTTGCGCCGCGACGTCCGCGCGATCCTCACCGATGCCGTGCCCCTGGCTCTGCGGGGGTCCGTCCGCGCGGGCATCGCGGTCGCCGGCACGGCGACCTCGCTCGCTGCCATCGACCAGGAGCTCGACCCCTACGACCCCGGGCGAGTCGAGGGCTACGAGCTCGACCCGGCGGGCTGCGAGCGCATGCTGGCCACGCTCGCGGCGCTGCCGCTCTCCGAGCGCGAGCGGGTCCCGGGCCTCGAGCCAGCCCGCGCGCCGACCATCGTCGCCGGGGTGGCGATCCTCGTCGAGGCCCTGCGGACGTTCGAGCTCGAGTCGATCGTGGTCAGCGAGGCCGACATCCTCCACGGTGCCGCGCTGCGTGCGCCGGCGGAGCGCTGAGGCGCGTCGGCGGTCCCACCGCGCCGAGACAATACCTGCTGCGTGAGACACGGCAAGCAAGACCCCTTTACCTGGACCTTACTCTGCGTTATCTTGCCGCGACCGGCATGGTCAACACGCTTCGGCGCGCCGACCGGTCCGGCATAGGCCCGGGCGTTGCCGCTTCGGCGGCGCCTCCCGTCGTTCGGGCCGCCAGCCCCTCGAGGCGAGAACCCCTGCCCGCCGTAGAGGGGCGCAGATTGGAGCCGTCCGTGGTAACGCGGGCGGCTCCATCTTTTCGACGGCCTCAGGCCAGGTTGGATCGCCGCGGGTAGGCGACCGTCGGATCGGTCAGGACGTTGACCAGGGCCGGACGGCCCGAGGCGAACGCGCGCTCGAGGGCCGGGCGCAGCTCGTCCGGGCGCTCGACCAGCTCGCCGTGACCGCCGAGCGCCTCGACCACCCGGTCGTAGCGCAGGCCGGGCTGGAGGTCGGCGGCGACCGAATAGCCGTAGAGCGACTCCATCGGGTGCTTCTCGAGCGCCCAGATGCCGTTGTTGCCCATGACCGCGACCACCGGGACGTCGTGGCGTACCAGCGTGTCGAACTCCAGCCCGGAGAAGCCGAACGCCCCGTCCCCCATGAGCAGGCAGACCTGGCGCTCGGGCCGGGCCAGCTTGGCCGCGAGGGCGTACCCAGGGCCCGAGCCGAGGCAGCCGAAGGGACCGGGGTCCATCCAGCAGCCCGGCTCGTAGGTCTCGACCACCCGCCCCGCGTAGGACACGAAGTCGCCCCCGTCGCCGATGACGATCGCGCCCCGGTCGAGGACCTGGGCGAGCTCGCCGTAGAGGCGCATCGGATGCAGCGGCGCGCGGTCGTCGGCGAGGTCCTCGCGCTCGGCCGTGCGCTTGGCCGTCTCCTCCTCGCGCAACTGCTCGAGCCACGTCGTGCGCGCGTCGCGCTTGACTCCACCCGCGCTCGCGATGCCGCCCGAGGCCTCGACCAGCGCCTCGAGCGTGGCGGCGACATCGCCGTAGAGCTCGGCGGCGACGGCGCGTGGATGGCGCCCGTCGGGTGGCGTGGAGCGCACGTAGACGATCTCGGTCTCGTCGCCGAAGGCGCCGCCGAAACCGAGGCGGAAGTCCATCGGCACCCCGATGACCAGAGCCACGTCGGCCTCCTTGAGCGCCTTGGCGCGGGCACGCGCGAAGGCGTTCGAGTGGTCGGCGGGCAGGCAGCCGCGAGCCAGGCCGTTGAGGAACACCGGCACGTCGAGCTCCTCGCTCAGACGGCGCAGCGCGTGCTCGCCGTGGCCCCAGTAGAGCCCCGTGCCGGCCATGATCACCGGGCGGGAGGCTGCGCCCAAGAGCTCGGCCGCGCGGTCGAGGTCGTTCGAGGCGACCTCGCCCGCCCGGGCGTCCGCCTCCCGCAGCGCGGCTGCGCCGGCGCGTCCCTCGGAGAACACGTGGTCGAGCGGGAAGTCGAGGAAGGTCGGTCCGGTCGGCGCCGCCGCGGCGCAGGTCAGGGCGTCGTCGACCAGGCCGGGGATCTCGTCCGGCCCGCCGACGGTGCGGGCCAGCTTGGTCACCGGCACGACGAAGGGCACGTGGTCGACCTCCTGGAGGGAGCCCTGGCCCCACCGCGCCGCCGGTGCGCGGCCACCGAGCACGAGCATCGGCGAGCCGTTGGCCTGGGCGCTGGCCATCGCGCTCATCCCGTTGGTCACCCCGGGCCCGGCCGTGAGCGCGCAGACGCCGGTCTCGCGCGTCGCCTTGGCCCAACCCTCGGCGGCGAAGGCGGCGGTCTGCTCGTGGCGGGTGTCGACGATGTCGATCCCCTCGGCCAGACAACCGTCGTAGATCGAGAACAGGTGCCCGCCCGAGAGGGTGAACAGCTTTCTGACGCCGTGAGCGCGCAGCGCCCGTGCCACGAGGCGTCCGCCGTGGAAGCGATCAGCGGCCTCGGGCCCGGGCGCGTCCCTCCCGGTTCCTCCCGCCTCACCGGTCATCGGTCGTCACCCTACTTCAAGGCACGCCAGCGAGCACGGCCAGCAGCGGATCGGCAGGCGCACCTTCGTGCGCTCTCCCTCTGCCGCCGGCTAGGAGACCGAAGTTAGCGTCGCCGGCCCGAGCTGGGAGATCTCGACCGGGCTGCGCCCCTCGGTCTCGACCCTCAGGAGAACACCCGCTCCCTCGCGCGCGCTCTCGCGGGCGGCGCTCATCGCCGCCTGGGCCTCGTCGGCCTCGACGCCGCAGGCCCAGAGGAACCGCTGCATCAACGACGTCGATATCTGTCCGGGCGGCAGCGCGAGCTCCTCGACGCGGCCGTGCGGCGCGGCGACGTGCTCGCCCGCGGCCCGGGCGGCCGGGCGCAGCACGCAGACGGCCATGTCGTCGGTGATCTCACTTGCCTCACGGCCGACGGCGTCGAGCAGCGTGGAGGCACTGAGCCGGTCGCCGAGGCCGTCCGCGAGCTCGCCGAGGCGATCGAGGCCGAGCCGGCCGCCGCCGGCGCGCGCGTCGATGAGGCCGTCCGTGAACAGGCAGGCCGCCGAGCCGCGGGGCAGGTGCACCGAGGTCTGGCGCAGGCCGGTGGCCGTGGCCGCTCCGAGCGGCGGGGCGGCGGCAGCGGTCAGCGTCTCGTCGCCGAACTCGCCGCCGAGCAGGATCGGCGGCGGATGGCCGGCGCCGGCCCAGGTGAGCACGCCGGAGCGGGGATCGTGAACGGCGAGCACGGCGGTCGCCATCGTCGCGGCCGGGTCGCGACCTAGCACCTCGCCGGCGAGCTCGAGCGCGGCGCGCGGCTCGAGCCCGGCCTCGAGGTAGGCGCGCAGGCTGTGGCGCAGAGCGGCGGTCGCGCCGATGACCTGGCGCCCGTGACCCTCGACGTCGCCGAGGACGACGCCAGCGCGGCCGCCCGGCAGCGTGAAGACGTCGTAGAAGTCTCCGCCCGCGCCCGGCCCGTCCCACGGCCGGTAGGCGACCGAGGCGCGCAGGCCGCCGACCCGGTCGGGCACGGGTGGAAGCAGGGCCGTCTGGAGCAGGCCGATGTCGTCGAGCAGGGCGCGGCGGCGGCGCTCGCCCCGGCGGGTGCGCCAGGCGGCGAGCAGTCCGGCGCCCAGGGCCAGGGCGGCGAGGCCGCCGATCGCGGCGACTATCCACTGGATGCTCGGCGGGACCGCCCCCATGGGCTCGAGCGGGCCGCCTTCGAGCGGTTGGAAGAGAGGCTCGGCGATCGCGCTCGTACCGCGGCGGGAGGGTGATGTCTCGTCCACGTCGCCACGGGCGTCGGGACGGCGACTACGCGAGTCCCCAGTCCGTGGCCGGTCGCCGTCCGCACGCGCGCCCGCTCCCGCGGCGCGCAGCGGCTCGGATCCGGCGTCCACCGGTCGTAGGGTTCGCGCGACGAAGAAGGCGCCGCCCGGAAGTCGCTCGTCTCGCCGTACACCCGGCGAGGTGCCGCCGCGGCGAGCCGCCCCCAGGTCTGAGGGCCCGGGTGCCGGGGCAGGTGTCGCGGGCGGGGCTGCACCGTCGCCGGAGCCGGCCGTGGGAGCGGCGGGAAGAGGGATCGAACCGACGGCGGGTCCAGCGTCCGAGCGAACCCCCACCGCGGCCTGCGGCCGGCGCTGAGCCTGCGGCGTCCGTGCGTCCGCTTTGCGGGCACGCCGACGCGCCGGGGCGCGACGTCGAGCGACCGCGGCCGAACGATTGCCGGCGGCGCGTGGCGCAGTCCTGCGCCGAGGTTGGTTCGGCGTCCCCTGGCGCCCGCCACCGCCTCTGTTCGCGCGGGGGGCGGCGCGGACTCGCCTCGCGGCCCGCGCGCGGCGGGCGGCCCGAGCCTGAGCCGCACGACGGGCGCGAATGACCCGCGCGGCGCGTGCCCTCCCCGCGCTCGCGCGCCGCGCGGGGGGGGGCCGGCCCGCCGGCCCCCGCGCGGGCCGGTGGGGCTGGGGGGGCCGGGGGGGGGGGGCGGGCC
>JBBSNG010000139.1:0-6194 GCA_038232755.1 Solirubrobacterales bacterium
CGTCAACGTGTCCTCGAACGCGATGCTGCGGGTCGTTGGCGTCAACGCGCAGGCCGAGTTCGACGAGCCGGCCGATCAGGAGGAGGTGAAGATGCTGATCGCGCGCGGTATGCAGGGCGGCACGCTCGACCCCGGCGAGGCGACGATGCTCTCAGGCGTCTTCCACCTCCACGAGCAGCAGGCCCGTCAGGTGATGACCCCGATCCCGGCCGTTGTCACCGTCGACGTCTCCGAGGACGTGCGCACGGCGCTCGAGCGGTGCGTCGCCTCGGGGCACACCCGGCTCGTGGTCACCGAGGACGAGAACACCGACCGCATCCGCGGCGTCGTGCACTCGAACTCGCTCGTGCGCAGGCTGATGCGCGACGGCCCCGAGACCTCGGTCGAGGGATCGGTCAAGGAGGCGCTGATCATCCCCGAGACCCGTGCCCTCGACGACCTGCTGGCCGACCTTCAGCGCGAGCGCATCTCGGTCGCCGTGGTCGTCGACGAGTACGGGCGAACGGTGGGGATCGTCTCGGTCGAGGACATCGTCGAGGAGGTGGTGGGGGAGATCGCCGACGAGACCGATTCGGCCTCCGCGGGCGTGCGCCGGCTGGCCAACAACGACTGGTACGTGCGCGGCCACATCCCGATCACCGACCTCGACGACTACGGCATGCACTTCGACGTCGACTCGGACGCCTACAACTCGGTCGGCGGGTTCGTCTTCTCGGAGCTCGGCCGCCTACCCAAGCGCGGCGACATGGTGCGCGCCAACGACTATTCGCTGCGCGTCGAGTCGGTGCGCCAGAACCGCGTCGAGGCCGTGCGCATCCGCGATCACGAGCCGGCGCGGCGGGCGCGCGAGCGGGCGGGGAACGGGTACGTCGAGCCCGTTGGGGGCGCTGAGTCGCCCGCGGACGGCGACGCCTCGGCCGCGAGCGCGCCGAGCGCTCCCTCCGAGTAGAGACGCCCTCTCCGTCCGCGGTCGGGGGTACGTTGCCTCGGCAAGAACCCGTCCCCGGAGGAGGTCTTGCCGATGTGGTCCGCGCGGCTCAGCGACGCCCAGCGCAACGCCCTTTGCGGGCTGATCGAGGCGCAGGGAGTCACCGGCCCGCTGCTCACGGGAGCGCGCGAGGCCCTCGAGCTCGCGCGCTGGGACGAGTTGCCGGAGGCCGCGCTGCCGTGGGAGCGGGTGGCGGAGCTGGCCTCGGCGCAGGGGATCGGCGAAGCGGACGTGGTGTGGGACCTGGCCTGTGGAATGCGCCCGGAGGCGCCCAAGCCGGGACCTTAGATCGAGCGGTTCGGGCTCCAGGGCTCCGGCGCCGACCGTCGGCGCCGGACAGAGTCCTCGCTCAGCCGTAGTCCAGGAAGCCGTTCTTGACCTTGCGCCCGAGCTTCCCCTCCTCGGCCATGGCGTACAGCCGCCGCGGCACGTCCGCGCCGATCGACTCGCCGATGGCGATCGAGACGTCGATGCCGACCAGGTCGAGGAGCGCGAGGGGGCCGAGCGGGTGGCCGGCGCCGAAGCGCATGCACGCGTCGACGGCCTCGGGGTCGAGGCCGCTGCCCTCCCAGAAGCGCACGGCGTCGAAGAGGTAGGGAAAGAGCAGGCGGTTGACCACGAAGCCGGGGGTGTCAGGGACCTCGACGCCGGTCTTGCCGAGCGCGTCGGAGAGCGCCTGCACCCGCCGCCGGGTCTCCTCGCTCGCGCCCGGCGGATAGACGAGCTCGATCAGCTTCATCCGCTCGACGGGGTTGAAGACGTGGAAGCCGGCGAACCGATCGGGGCGCAGGCTCGACTCGGCCAGCGCGGTGATCGACAGGGAGGAGGTGGACGAGGTGAGGATGGTGTCGTCGCCGAGGAACGGCTCGATCGCGCGGTAGGCCTCGAGCTTGGCGTCCTCGGACTCGACCACGGCCTCGACGACGAAGGTCGCCTCCGAGAGCTCCTCGAGCTCGGTGACCACCTCCGCGGTGCACTCGTCGCCCAGCTTGCCGCGCGCGCGCTCCGCGGAGCTCGCGCTGCGCGCGAAGAGCGCGACCTCGCCGTGCGCCGAGGCCAGCCGGGCCAGCCCGCAGGCGATCGTGCCGCTGCCGATGATCCCGAGCCGCTCGGGCAGATTGGTTGACTCGTCAGTCAAAGCGGCGGGTAGAGTTCCACATCCGGGCGCGCCGTGCGTCGCCCGGCCCCGCCGAAGCCACCGAGAGAACCTCAGCCGAAAGGGAACCGACATGCCGATGTACAGCGAAGGGGCCCGCGAGGTCGTCGTCGTCGAGGCGGTCCGGACCCCGATCGGGCGCGGCCATCCGGAGAAGGGCTACTACAAGGACACCCACCCGAACGAGCTCCTCGGAAAGTGCTTCACCGAGGTCATCGAGCGGTCGGGGATCCCTGCCGAGGAGGTCGAGGACGTGATCTCCGGCTGCGTGCAGCAGTACGGGGAGCAGATGTTCAACGTCGGTCGCAACGCCTGGCTCCAGGCCGGTCTGCCCGAGGAGACTCCGGCCACGACCGTCGACCGCCAGTGCGGATCGGCCCAGCAGGCGGTGAACTTCGGCGCCGCCCTGATCGCCGCCGGCGTGCACGATGCGGTGATCGGCTCGGGCGTCGAGCACATGGGCCACATCCCCATGGGCGTCGGCTTCAAGTGGGTCGACGAGGTCGGCTCGCCGTGGCCGCAGGAGCTGATGGCCAAGTACAACCTCGTGCCCCAGGGCATCTCGGCCGAGATGATCGCCGACCGGTGGGAGATCCCCCGCTCGGAGCTCGACGAGCTCGGCCTGCGCTCGCACCAGCGTGCCCACGAGGCGACCGAGGAAGGCCGCTTCGAGCGCGAGACGATCCCCTTCGCGGTCAACGGCGACACCTACCAGGTCGACCAGGGCATCCGCCCCCAGACCACCCTCGAGAAGCTGGCCGAGCTGAAGCCGGCGTTCAAGGAGGACGGACGGGTCACGGCGGGCAACTCCTCGCAGATCTCCGACGGCGCCGCCGCGGTCCTGCTCATGGAGCGCTCGAAGGCCGAGGCGCTCGGGCTCAAGCCGCGCGCCCGGATCCTCGATCAGACCACGGTCGGCGTCGACCCGGTGATCATGCTCACCGGCCCGATTCCCGCGACCAAGAAGCTGCTCGAGCGCAACGGGATGATCATGGACGACATCGACCTCGTGGAGATCAACGAGGCCTTCGCCTCCGTGGTGGCCGCCTGGCGGCGCGAGCTCGAGCCTGACATGGACCGGGTGAACGTGAACGGCGGCGCAATCGCTCTCGGGCATCCGCTCGGCTCGACCGGCGCCCGCTTGATCACCACGCTGTTGCACGAGCTGGAGCGCACCGACAAGGAGATCGGCCTGGTGACCATGTGCTGCGGCGGCGGGCTCGGGACGGGGACGATCCTCCAACGGATCTAGTCCGCGCCCGGTCCCGCGGTCACTCTCCGAGCGAGACGGAGCCGTCCTCGCGCAGGGTCCAGTGCGGGTTGTGGGCGACCTCCCACGGGTGCCCGTCGGGATCGAGGAAGACCCCCGAGTAGCCGCCCCAGAAGGTCTCAGCGCCCGCGCGGGCGATCGTGGCGCCGGCCCTCGCGGCCTCGGCCAGCACCGCGTCGACCTCCTCCGGGGAGGCCACATTGTGCGCGAGGGTGACCCCGCCCCAGCCGCCGCCGTCCGACACGCCGCTGTCGGTGGCCAGGCTGGCGCGGTCCCACAGCGCGAGGACCAGGCCACCGGCCTGAAAGAAGACCACGTCGGCTCCGGGCTCCGCTCCGGTGGTCCACCCGAGCGCCGCGTAGAAGGCCCGGGCTCGAGGCAGGTCGCCCACGCCGAGGGTGACGACGCTCACTCGCTGGTCCACACCGTAATCCTCTCAGACGACGCCGCAGCGCAGGGTCCGTCGTTTCCCTGCACCGGCGCCCGGGGACAATCGCTCGGATGACCAGTCCTCCCGGAACCCTCCGCTACGCAGACCGTTATCGCGTCCTGCGCCGCCTCGGCGCCGGGGGCATGGCCACGGTCTTCCTGGCCGAGGACGAGCGCCTCGACCGCGAGGTGGCGGTCAAGCGCCTGCACGCCGACACCCCCGAGGACATGGCGCGGCGCTTCGACCGCGAGGCGAGGCTGGGTGCCTCGCTCAACCACCCGAACCTCGTGACCGTGTTCGACACCGTGGTCGACCCCGAGGGGGTCCTGATCGTCATGGAGTACGTCGAGGGACCGACGCTGAGCGGGGCCCTGAAGAGCGGTCCGCTGGCACAGGCCCGCGCGCTCGAGGTGCTGCGCGAGACCGCCGCCGGGCTCGACTACGCGCACGGCCTCGGCATCGTGCACCGCGACGTCAAGCCGGCGAACATCCTCCTCGCCGAGCGCGGGCAGGTCAAGCTCGCGGACCTCGGCATCGCCTTCGTCGCGGAGCGGGCCACCCACATCACTCGCACCGGGACGGTGCTCGGGACCCCGTCCTACATGGCGCCCGAGCAGCTCGAGGGCCGTGAGGTCGGGCCGGCGGTCGACGTCTACGCCCTGGCCGCCGTGGCTTTCGAGGTTCTGTCCGGTCGCAAGGCGCGAACCGGCGGCTCGCCGTTCGAGATCGCCCACCGGATCGCCACCGAGCCAGCACCCGACGTGCGCGAGGCGTGGGCGGAGGCGCCGGCCGGTCTGTCGCAGGCGTTGTGCAAGGGCATGTCCTTCGGTCCCGCGGATCGCCAGGGCTCGGCCGGCGAGCTCGCCGAGCAGCTCGCGGTCGAGCTCGGTGGCGGAGCCGGCGCGTCGACGCCGGCGGCGAGGCGGGTACGAGCCGGAGCGGGCGCGGGTGGCGGCGCGGCGACCGCGGCGGCGGCCGGGGCGGTCGCGGGTGCCGGAGCCGCCGGCGCGGGGGCTGCGGGTCCCGGGCAGGACGATCGGGCCGAGAACGACCTGGCCGCCGAGAAGGTCGAGCAGCCCGCGGAGGGCACGGTCGGCGAGGGTCTGGAGGAGCCGGGGGAGGAAACGATCGGCGAGGGCCCCGAAGAGCCCGCGCACGTCGCCGCCGCCGAGGACCTTGAGGAGCCCGACGCCGCCGACGCCGCCGCTGAGAGCCCTGAGGACGCCGTTGGACCCGCCGGCGAGCCCGATCGCGGCCCTGACCCGAGCGACTCCCCGCCGTCCTCCGGACCCGCCGCTGCGCGTGCTCCGGCACCCGCACGCGAGGCGAGCCCGGACCGTGCCCCCGCGCGACGCCCGCGGCCGGCGTGGCTGGCCCCGGTGGCCCTCCTCCTGCTGGTCGCCGTCGCGGCGGTCGCCGGCGTCCTCGCGCTCGGAAACGAGGGCGGAGGGCAGGCCCAGAGCAGCGACCCTCAGGTCCCGGCCGAGTCCGACGGTTCCGAAGGCTCCGACGGGGCCCAAGGCGCAGCCCAGGGCGGCGCGGCCCCCGCCGCGAGCGCTCCCGAGCAGACCGTGACCTCGTTCTACGAGCGTGCTGCGGCCGGCGACTACGCAGGCGCGTGGGCCCTCGCCGGCCCGGGCTTTCGCTCTCAGCAGGGTGGCTTCGAGTCGTTCCGCGGCGGCGTGGACACGCTCGAGTCGATCAAGTTCGAGCAGGCCGAGTCCACCGGTGCGCAGGGCGACTCGGCCACCGTCGAGGTCCGCACCGTGGCCACGCACAGCGACGGCGTCGATCGCTGCCAGGGCTCGCTCGACCTCGCCCGCGACGGTGCCAACGGCTGGCTCATCGACCGCGCCAACATCTCCTGCCCCGAGTCGACGCGCGGCTAGCGCGTCCGGCCGGGCCGGGCCATCCCGTAGCATGCCGCGGCCGTGGACCTGACGCTCTCGCCCCAGGAGGAGTCCTTCCGCGACGAGCTGCGCGCCTGGCTCGCCGACAACCATCCCGGCCCGGCGCCCGATGGCGACGAGGCCGCCTTCCGGTTCCAGCGCGACTGGCAGCGCACGCTCGCCGATGCCCGCTGGGCCGGGCTCTCCTGGCCCGAGGAGTACGGCGGGCGCGGGGCCACGCTCGTCGAGCAGGCGATCTTCAACGAGGAGATGGCGGCGTCGCGCGCACCGGCGGTGGCCAACGTGCTCGGCCTGGTCATGGGCGGGCCGGTGGTCATCGCCCACGGCTCCGCCGAGCAGAAGGAGCGCTATCTCGGCCCGATCCTCAGCGGCGAGGAGATCTGGTGCCAGGGCTTCTCCGAGCCGGAGTCGGGCTCCGACCTTGCCTCGCTCAAGACCAG
>JBBSNG010000140.1:0-6163 GCA_038232755.1 Solirubrobacterales bacterium
GCATTGGACGAGGCTGTGCAGCTCCTCGGTCGAGATCGCCTGATTCGCCGGATCGTGGGCGGTCGGGCCCGGCAGCAGCTCGTCCAGGGTCGGGTCGCCGTCGCCTCCGGATGCGGCCGGTGTGGCCGAGAACGAGATGTACTCGTTCAGGGGCGTGTGCTTGTTGCGGGTCGAGGTCTTGACCGCGGTGATGATCTGACGGGTGATGCACAGCTCGGCGAAGTTGCGAAAGCTCGACTCCCGGTCGGTCCGGAAGTCGCGCACGGCCTTGTACAGCCCCACCATCCCCTCCTGGATCAGGTCATCGGCATCGCCGCCGATCAGGAAGTACGAGCTGGCCTTCAGGCGGACGAAGCCGTAATAGCGCTTGAGGATGCGGTCGTACGCATCCGTTCGGCCCTGCTTCGCCAGCGCGATCAGGTAGTTGTCTTCAGGCTCGACCTGAGCTTGAGTCCTGCCTGGTGCGACCTGGGACGTTGCTGCAGCCATAAATGCTCCCTCCGGGCCTCCCTCGAAGCCCTGAAGCTCAGCTGCGCGTTACCTCCCCTGGCGCCGCGCTCTCCTGGTTCACCGAGCCCTAAAGCTCGACTCCAGCCTCAACTTGGCGCGAGTATCACGACGTTATGTGCCCTTGTCAAGAGCCTCGCCGCGAAAATGCAAGATTCCGTACACGAGCGCCGCGGCGGCGCTGGCGACGTTGAGCGAGTCCACCATGCCGCGCTGGGGCAGGCTCACGAGCTGGTCGCACGCTCCCGCGACCCGTGGCCGCAGGCCCCTCCCCTCCGATCCGAGCACCAGGACGACGGGGCCCGTGTAGTCGGGAACGTCGTAGGCCACCGCGCCCGCCGCCGCCCCGGGAGCCTCGTCTTCGTCCTCGAGCCCCCCGGCCGCGGCGCCGTAGACCCACGCCCCCGCGACCTTGGCCTCGCCGAGCCAGTTGGCGAGGTTTCCGACCCGGGCGATCGGCAGATGCTCGACCGCGCCCGCCGACGCCTTGCACACCGCCGCCGTGACCTGGGCCGCACGGCGCTCGCAGATCACCACGCCCCCGGCGCCGGCCGACTCGGCGACGCGGCAGACCGCACCCAGGTTGTGCGGGTCCTGGACCTCGTCGAGCGCGATGACCAGCGCGTCGGCAACGAGCAGGTCGCCGACGCCCGAGTATGGGTACTCCTCGGCCCGGGCGCATACCCCCTGGTGATCGGGCGACCCGCACGTGCGCTCGAGCTCGTCCGAGGTTGCCTCGCTCACCTCGGCCCCTCGCAGCCAGGACTCGGAGGCGGCCCTCGGGGTGGCCCACACCGCCTCGACCGAGCGCCTGCCGCGCAGTGCCTCGCGTACCGCGTTGCGCCCGTAGACGATCATCCCCGCGCTTCGAGGCCCCTCAGCCCGATCGCACGAGCCGGGCGCCCTCGGCGGTGTCACGCACCTCGTAGCCGAGCGAGCTCAGCTCGTCGCGCAGGTGGTCCGCGCGCTCGAAGTCGCGCTCGGAGCGCGCCTGCTCGCGCTCGGCCAGCAGGCGCTCGGCCGCGGGCTCCGGCTCCCCCTCGGCCGCGCCCGACTCGAGCAGGCCCTCGAGCCCGAGGGCATGGAGCATCTCCGCGAGCCGACCCTGAGCGAGGCGCTCGCCCGAGTCGATGCGCCGGTTGGCCTCGGCCACCCACTCGAACAGCGCGGCCTTTGCGGCGGGGGTGTTGAAGTCCTCGGCCAGCGCGTCGAAGAACCGCTCGACGTGAGCATCGAGCGCCGCCGGCTCGCTTCCGGCGCCATCGAGGCGCCGGCACAGCTCGCGGACTCGATCGGCCGCGCGCCCGGCCTCGGCGAGGGCTTCGGGCGAGAAAGCCAGCGGCTGGCGGTAGTGGCCGGCGGCGAAGTACATCACCACGGCGTCGCGGCCGTGCTCGTCGAGCGCTGCGTGCAGCAGGCGGATGTTGCCCTGGGACTTCGCCATCTTCTCGGAGCCCATCTGGACCATGCCGTTGTGCATCCAGATGCGCGCCAGGGGCCGTCCGCGGGCGGCCTCGGTCTGAGCGATCTCGTTCTCGTGGTGGGGAAAGACGAGGTCCGAGCCGCCGCCGTGGATCTCGAAGTCGGTGCCCAGGAGCGCCTCGGCCATCGCCGAGCACTCGATGTGCCAGCCGGGCCGTCCGTCCCCCCAGGGGGCCGGCCACGAGGTGTCCTCGCCCTCCTTACGCGCCTTCCACAGCGCGAAGTCGTGCGGGCTGCGCTTCAGCGCGCCCACGTCGTCGCCCTCGCCCTGCTCCATCTCTCCCACCGGGCGGTTGGAGAGCTTGCCGTAGTCCTCGAACGAGGCAACCCGAAAGTAGACGTCGCCACCGGCGACGTACGCATGGCCGGACTCGATCAGGTCGCCGATCAGGGCAACGATCGCGTCCACCGTCTCGACCGCCTTCGGCTCGTGGTCGGGGCGCCCGAGGCCCAGGCGGTCGGTGTCGCGCAGGTAGTGCTCGGTCATCTCCCGCGCCAGCTCCGAGCTTGCGACTCCGGCCGCTCGCGCCGCGTCGTAGATCTTGTCGTTCACGTCGGTCACGTTCTCCACCAGCGTGACCTCGTAGCCCTCGCGCTCCAGGAAGCGCTTGAGCAGCGCGAAGACCACGAACGGCCGCGCGTTGCCTACGTGAGCGCGCCCGTACACAGTCGGCCCGCAGGCGTAGATGCCGACCCGGCCGGGCTCGCGAGGCTCGAGCGCGACCACCGCGCCGCGCAGGGTGTCGTGGAGGCGGATCTCGCGCACGGCGGGGAGGCTATGCGACGGGCGGGCGGAGCCGGCGAGGCCGGGCACGCCACGCGACCGGCGGCCGGCGCCCTCGGCTACGCGACCGGCGGAAGCCGCTGCGCCCACGGGCGCTCGGCCTCCAGCTGAGCGGCGAGCGCGTAGAGGGTGTCCTCGCGGCCGGGCGGGGCGGCAAGCTGAACCGCCAGCGGCAGGCCGTCCTCCGTCATGCCTGCGGGCACCGAGCACGCAGGCTGGCCGATCTGGTTGAACGTGGCGCAGTAGGGGTAGGTCGAGCTCATCTCGAGCAGGGTGCGGACGGGTCCGAGGCCTTCCCAGCGGGCAGCGCGCACCGGCGGCCCGGCCGCGACCGGCATCAGCACGGCGTCGTGAGCGCCGAACACGCGGTTGATCCGCTCCGCGTTCGCCGCCTCCTGGCCCATGGCACGCTCGAGCAGGCGATCGCCGAACAGGCCGCCCAGGCGAGAGAAGCCACGGGTACGCCGCGAGAGGCGCGAGGGGCGGGCCATCGCCACCGCCTCGTCGTGGATGCCGCGCAGGTAGCGGACGGTGGTCGCGTTGGCGCTCATCCCGTAGGAGATCTCGGAGCGCTCGACCGAGTGGCCCAGCGAGCGCAGCAGCTCGGCGGTCTCGTCGAGCGCGCCGCGTACGCCTGGGTCGAGCCGTGAGGGAAACGGAGGACGGGTGGACACCGCAATCCGCAACCCCCCGGGCTCGGCGTGCGAGATCTCGGAGAACGGGCGCTCGGGCGAATCCGCCGCGGCGACATCCATCAGGAGCGCGCTGTCGGCCACGCTGCGACAGACGAACCCGTAGACGTCCATCCCGTGCCAGATGTCGGTTCTGGGGGCGAGGCCGATCCGCCCACGCTGGGGCTTCAGCCCGAACAGGCCGCAGTTGGCCGCGGGGATCCTGATCGAGCCCGCCCCGTCGGATCCGGTCGCCGCGGCCGCGAGGCCGGCCGCGACGGCCGCGGCGCTGCCGCCGCTCGAGCCACCCGCCGAGCGCTCCACGTCCCACGGGTTGCGGGTCACGCCCCAGGTGGGCGACTCGGTGTCGCCGATGATCTCGAGTTCGGGGACGGTCGTCTTGCCCAGGATCACCGCCCCCGCCCCTCGCAGCCGCGCCACGATCTCCGAGTCCTCGCCCGCGGGAGCGCCGTAGGCGTCGGTACCGCGAGCGGTCACCTCTCCCGCCACGTCCATGTCGTCCTTGATCGCCACCGGCACGCCCAGCAGCGGCCGATCGCCGGAGTCCGAGCGAGCGCGGGCGTCGGCCCGGTCGGCCTCGGCAAGGGCCCGCTCGGCCAGCACCACCCGGAAGGCATTGACCTCGGGGTCGATCCGCTCGATGCGCTCCAGGTAGAGCTCGGTGAGCTCGCGCGAGGACACCTCGCCGTCGCGGATCAGCTGGGCGGCGCGCACGACGCCGGCGAAGGCGAGCTCGGTCGGGTCCATCTCAGCTCGCCGGGGGGCCTCGCCCCTACGAGTCCTTTCCGACCGTGGCGACGGCGAGCGCCGCGATGCCCTCGCCGCGCCCCGTGAAGCCCATGCCCTCGTTGGTCGTGAACTTCACGTTGACCTCCAGCGGCGCAAGGCCGGTGGCCTCGGCCAGCGAGGCCCGCATCGCGTCGCGGTGGCCACCGAGCTTCGGCGCCTCGCAGATCACCGTGGCGTCGATGTGGAAGACGCTCCACTCGTGCTCGGAGAGAAAGCGGCACACCTCTCGCAGCAGCGCGAGCGAGTCGGCGTCGCGCCAGCGCTCGTCGGTGTCCGGGTAGTGCAGGCCGATGTCGCCGAGCCCGGCCGCCCCCAAGAGCGCATCGATCACGGCGTGGGTGAGAACGTCGGCGTCGGAGTGGCCGGTGAGGCCGCGCTCGGCCTCGGGCACCTCGACGCCGCCCAACACCAGTGGGCGGCCCCGCTCGAAGCGGTGGGAGTCATAGCCGATGCCGGCGCGCGAGCTCATCCGAGCGGCTCCAACCGCCGCTCGCGGCGCTCGAAGACCGCCAGCTCGCTCACCCCGGCCTCCCCCAGCCATTCGACAGCCGTCTCGTAGCGGTAGCCGAGCTCGTCTGGCCGGTGGGCATCGCTCGACAGCGCCACCGGGCAGCCGGCCTCCAGGCACATCTCGAGCAGCACGCGGTCGGGGTAGAGCTCTCCGACCGGCTTTCGCAGCCCGGCGGTGGACACCTCGATCGCCACGTCGGACTCGGCGATCCCGTCCATCGCCAGCTCGTAGAAGCGGCGCCGGTCGCCCTCCGGCTGGGGCCCCTCCGAACCCCAGACCTTCACCAGGTCGGGGTGGGCGAGGATGTCGAACATCCCCGTGCGCGCAGCCTCGCCGAGCGTCTCGAAGTAGCGCCGCCACACCTTGTCGGGATCGGCCGAGCGCCAGATGTCGTGATCGCCGCGCATGTCGACCGCCTCGTCGCGCAGGAAGTGCACGGAGCCGACCACGTAGTCCCACTCGCGCGCCTCGAGCAGCGTCGCCATCCGGTCCTCGGCGCCCGGCACGAAGTCCGCCTCGATCCCCAGGCGCAGGTCGGTCTCGGAGCGGACGAACTCACAGTAGGCGTCGAGGTCGTCGGTGGCGTTCTGACGCCACCAGGGGTGCTTCCAGACATCGAGCGCCTGCACGAAGCGGTGCACGTGCTCGGCGACCCCCAACTCCTCGATCCCGCGCTCGGAGGCCACCTCGCGGTAGCGCTCGGCGTTCACGCCCGTGAAGTACTCCGCGGCGGGGGTGCCGGGCTCGTCGGGGCGCAGATGGGTGTGCAGGTCGGTCAGCACCGGGCCGCCAGTATCTCCTGTGCGCGGCGCAGGTCGTCCGGGGTCGTCACCTTGAAGTTCTCGGCGGGCGCCTCGACCACCACGACCGACCCGCCCCGGGCCTCCACCAGCGAAGCGTCGTCGGTGGCCGCGGCGAGCGTCGCGGCGTCCGCCGCCAGCGCGCCGCGCAGCGCGTCCGCCCTGAACACCTGTGGGGTCTGGATCGCCCACAGCGCCGAGCGTTCGAGGGTGCGCACCACCCGCCCGGAGGAGTCGGCCTCCTTCACGGTGTCGGTCACGCGCGCGGCGGCGATCGCGCCGTCCACGTCCCCGGCCACCGCGTCTATACAGCGGCGCACCAGCTCGACCGTCACGAGCGGGCGGGCCGCGTCGTGAACCACCGCGAGCTCTGCCTCCGGTGCTGCGTCCAGCGCGTTTCGCACCGACGCCGAGCGGGAGGACCCGCCGGCCACGCGGTCGGGGGCGCCCTCATGGCCGGCGGGCACCGCCACCACCACCCGGTCCCCCGCCCGGGCGAGCACGTCGACGCTCCAGTCGAGCATCGCGCGCCCACCCAGCGCGACGAACGCCTTGGGTCCCTGCGCCCCGAGGCGTTCGCCGCTGCCGCCGGCGGCGA
>JBBSNG010000141.1:0-6081 GCA_038232755.1 Solirubrobacterales bacterium
CGCCGCCTGTGGGAGACCTCGGAGGAGCTGACCGGCGTGCACTACGACTTCGGGGCGGTCGCCGCGGGCGCGTAGGCGACGGTCGGTCACCTCAGGTCGGCTGGGTCATCGCGTTGCAGCGCGCCATGACCGACACTCCACCCGGGTCCCTGGCAGCTCTCTCCAGAGGCGCCGCTGCGCGGGGCGTTCGAGCGTCGGCTCCGCTCAACAGGCCGTGGCGTGCGCGAGCGCCACGCAGACCTCGCGCATCCGACCCTCGCTGAGGCGCGTGATCCGCCCCGTGAGCAGGGCGACGCGGAGGCTAGTGAGGTTGTCGAGCGCCACGGCGCACGCCTGCGGCATCCCGTCAGAGCGCTCGAGCTCGACCTCGGTCGGGATTCCGCGGATGCTCCGCGTCGCGGGCACACCGAGCACCTGGTTGAGCACCGGGATCGCCTCGTCGCGGGTCAGGATGAGAAAGGGGCGACGACCGGCTCGCGGGTCCTCATACCACCAGACCTCGCCCCGACCTACCAAGGCTCGTGCCCGGCGCGTCGTTCCTCGGCATCAAGCCGGTGCAGCAGATCGGCCGTTGCTCGATCCGTGATCGCGGCTGGATCGCCCCACTCGTCGGGGGTGGCGGGCGGGATGCGTGTATAGCCGTCGACGATCTGCCCGGCGACCGCGGCTTCCTGGTTGGCACTGAGGAACTCCCGCAGGACACCTCGGATGAGATCCGAGCGTGACGTGCTGCGGCGAGCGGCTTCGCGGTCGAGAGCCGTGACGAGCTCGTCGGAGAGCTGGACCATCGTCTGCACGCGCGCCATTGGCATATCGTAGGGCATGGAGCTACTAGCCGACTGGGCCGACGCCCGACGTAGGAGCCCTCGGGCCGATCCGTCGGCCGACGGCTGTTCTTCGCCTCCCAGCGCGCCTTCGGCAGCGGCTAGGTCTACGAGGTCGAGGGACCCCTGTGCGGCTCCATCCCCCGATATACTGCCGCGCCTGCGCGGATGTAGCTCAGTTGGCTAGAGCGTCTGCTTGCCATGCAGAAGGTCGTGGGTTCGAGTCCCATCATCCGCTCTCCGGCGTCCCGTCGTGCGCTCGCAGGGGCCGCGCGGCGTCGGCCGGCGGCATCAGCCGGCCGGCGTGCGCCTCAGCCCGCCAGTGCCTCGTCCAGCGCCTCGTTGACGAGCTCATCCGCGCGCTGGTTGTGCTCGCGGCGCACGTCGCGCACCGTCCACCGCTCGAAGCGAGCCAGGGCGGCCATCGCCTCGAGGTAGAGCGGCCGCAGACCGGCGTGCTTGACCTTGTACTGCCCGCCCACCTGCCGCGCAACGAGCTGAGAGTCGTTCACCACCTCGACCTCGCCGGCACCGAGCTCCTCGGCCAGCTTCAGCCCGAGCAGGAGCGCCCGGTACTCCGCCACGTTGTTCGTCGTGCTGCCGATGAACTCGCTGGCTTCGCGAAGAACCTCGCCCGCCGGACCCGCGGCGACCGCGGCGGCCGCAGCCGGCCCCGGGTTCCCGCGTGCGCCCCCGTCCACGTGGACCACGACCTTGTCGATCATCGCGCCCACCTTCGACCTCGACCTCGGCGGAGGCTAGGGCAGAGCCGACGCGGCAAGCGGCTGCACGCCCGAGCGAAGCGTCAAGAGACCGCCTCGACGGCGAGGGCCAGTCGTCCCTCCGCGTCCGCTCCGGCGTTCCACGTCGGCGGTGACTCGTCGAGGTCCTCGAGCTCGTTGCCGCGATCGAGGAGCGTCACCACCTCGTCGGCCTCGTCGAGCTCGACTCGGAAGCGGTACCAGGACAGCTCCCAGGCCACGATGATGCTCACTTGCCGGGCGCCGGGATCGTCTGAGAGCGGAGCGGCACTGACCCACGGCTCACCAAGGGTGCGCCCCACCCCGGCGATCGTCCGGCGATGCTCGGAGTCGTTGAACAGCTGCAGCGCGAGCTCGATCTTCGGCTCGCGCCCCGCCGGAACGGCCTGGACGTGGCGCGGCTCGCGCCGGCGCCCGGAGATCAGCTCACGGAGACCGGCCGGGTTGGGCGTGCGTGACGGCCGGCGGGCGACGGACGCCGCATCGTCGGCGTCGGAGTCCTCGCTCTCGCGCTCGGCCTGCATGCGACGAGCCTGCCTGCGCTCCTCGGCTCGGGCGGCCGCGCGCCGGCGCCGGTCGTCGAGCGCGTGGCGGCTCGCGGCGGCCTCGGTGTGTGCGTCGTCGCCGGAGCCGGCGGTAGGGCGCAACGGCGCTTCGCTCGGGGCGGCGGAGTCGGGCTGGGGCGCCGACGCGGGGGCGGCTGAAGCCGGGTCGGGCGCCGACTCGCCCGACCCGTGGTTCGGCGCCGGCTCGGCGGAACGAGCGCCGTTCTCAGTCTCTGCGGACGGCGCCACCCCCCAGAGGCCCTGCTCCTCCACCCAGGTCAGCGCTCGTGACCACAACGAGCGGCTCGGATCGACCTGCTCGCGGTCAGGCGCCTGGCGAGCGAGCTCGGCCTCTCGCGTCCACCCCGCGCGAAGCGCGCGCAGACTGCACAGCTCGCAGACCTGCTGACGGTCGCCGCCGCCGACAAAGGTCTCGATCCGTTCCCCCTTGAGGATCGTGCGGTGGCACAGATCGCAGGAGATGAGGTCATGCACCGGCCGGAGCTCCTTGCGCATGCCGCGGCATGGTAGCGGCCCCTGCGGCGGCAAACCAGGCGAGCGGCCCGGAGAGCGTCGGAGCGAAACCCGGACAATGCGCGAACCGGCTCGGCTGCGCTCGCGCCGCCGGCTGAGCCGGTCGAGCCCTACACCACCTCGCCCAGCGCCTCGTCCCCGAGCCTCGACTTCAACCTGAGGATGGCCTTGGTGTGCAGCTGCGACACCCGCGACTCCGTGACCCCGAGCACCTCGCCGATCTCGCGCAGAGTGAGGTTCTCGTAGTAGTAGAGGGCGACCACGAGCTTCTCGCGCTCGGGCAGGCGGGCGATCTCGTCGGAGACGCGGTCGCGCATCTCCGAGCTGTCGAGCACGCGCGCCGGGTCGGGGGCGTTCGGGTCCTGAATGGTGTCGAGCAGCGAGACCTGATCACCGGATGAGTCCGAGAGGGTCCACAGCTCGTCGAGGGCGATCACCGACGAGTTCGAGATCTGAGTCAGCGCTCCCTGGAAGTCGTCGACCGACATCTCGAGGGCCTCGGCCATCTCGATGTCGGTGGGCACGCGGTGCAGCTCGTGCTCGAGCTGGGCGTTGGCGCGCTCGATCTCCCGAGCGCGAGCGCGTACCGAGCGCGGCACCCAGTCGAGCGAGCGCAGCTCGTCGATGATCGAGCCCTTGATGCGCGTGATGGCGAAGGTCTCGAACTTGATCTCGCGCTCCAGGTCGAAGCGCTCGACCGAGGCGATCAGGCCGATGAGCCCGTAGGAGATGAGATCGGCCTCCTCGACGTGCGCCGGCAGGCTCGCGGCCATCCGCCCCGCGACGTACTTGACCAGAGGCGAGTAGGCGAGCACGAGGCGCTCGCGGGCCTGCTCGTCCGCCTCGAGCTTGTAGCGACGCCAGAGCTCCTTGAGCTCGATCGCCTTGACGTTGGCCTCCATAGCCACCTTTACGCTACCCAGGCTCGAAAAGTCGTATCGAGCACTTTTGTTTCAGGCACGCGGATGCGCCGTAGCGTATGCGCTTTTCAAACGGCGCGAGTCGACCCGGGTGTAGACCTGCGTGGTCGAGATGCTCGCGTGTCCGAGCAGCTCCTGGATCGAGCGCAGGTCGGCGCCGCCCTCGAGCAGGTGGGTGGCGAAGGAGTGGCGCAGGGTGTGCGGCGACACTCCGCCCGCCAGCGCGGCGCGGCGGGTCCAGATCGCGAGCCGCCGGCGGACGTCGGAGGTCGACAGCCGGCGGCCGCTGCGCGAGACGAAGAGCGCGGGCTCGTGATGCTCGGTGGCGAGCAGTGCCGGACGACCGCGGCCGAGGTAGCGCTCGAGCGCCCGCCAGCCGGGCTCGCCGAGCGGGACGACGCGTGAGCGGCCTCCCTTGCCCTCGACGCGGACCTGCTCGGAGTCGACGTCCAGGCTCGTGAGCTCGAGGTCGACTACCTCCTGGGCGCGCAGGCCGGCGCCGTAGGCGAGCTCGAGCAGGGCGCGGTCGCGCAGCTCGAGCGGCGTGGCCGCCGGGATGAGCTCGAGCAGCCCGGCCGCCTCGGTGGCCTTGAGCACGTGCGGCAGGTAGCTCTCGCGCTTCGGGCTCGAGACCAGGTCGGCGGGGTTCGCCTCGATCTCCCCGCGCTCGAGCAGATGCCCGTAGAACGTGCGCGCCGCCGCGAGTCGCCGGGCCACCGTGGCCCTCGAGTCGCCGCCCTCCGACAGCGCCTGGGCGAAGCGGCGCACCTCACGCGGGCCGAGCTCGGCCGGGCCGAGCCCGAGCGTCGCGCCCGCGAAGGTGGCCAGACGCTCGATGTCCGATCCGTAGGCTCGGCGCGTGCGCTCGCTGAGCGCCCGGGCGCGCAGGGCGCGGTCGAACCCGGTCAGCGCCGTCTGCCATTCGAGGGCCCTAGGCTGGGTTTCGATGGGGTTCTTCTTCGTCAACACGAGCGACGGGCGCGTGGCCACCAAGACTCAGCTGGGCGAGGCGGGACTGGCCGACGACCGCGGCGAGCCGGAGCGCCCCTGGCACCGGATCCAGGGCCCGCGTGACGCCTCGACGATGTGGTACGCCGTCTTTCGCAGGCAGATGCACGGTGTGTTCATCGCCACGCTGTGCTTTCGCCAGGCGGGGCGCTACGCCTCCCTGCGCGACTCGGGGTGGGAGGAGCTTCCGGCCGAGCGAATCGGGGTCTGAGGTGCGGGCGCGCTAGGAGATGTAGACCGGCGCGCCGACCGAGACTCGGTCGTAGAGCTCCTTGACCGCGGGCACGGTCATGCGGATGCAGCCGTGCGAGGCGTTCGTCCCGAGCGAGGAGACCTCGTCGGTGCCGTGGATGCCCGCCCCGTCGTAGAAGCCCATCCAGCGGGCCTTGAGCGGGTTGTCGGCGCGGCCGCCGGGGATGACCTTCCCGGCGAGCTTGCCCGCCCAGTCGCGCTCGGGCACGTTCCAGTCGGGATCGACGGCCTTGCTCTGGATCTCGTGCAGTCCGGCCGGGGTCTCGAGACCGGCCTTGCCGACGGCGATCGGGTAGCTCTCCACGAGCTCGAGGTTGCGGTAGAGGCGAAGCCTGAAGCCCGAGCGGTCGACGGTGATGACCTTGGGATAGCGCCGGCGCAGCTCGGCCCGAGAGGTCGAGGTGCGCACGACCTTCGGCCGGGGCCGCACGACGCGCGCACCGGGCAGGACGAGCTCCTGGGCGATCTGGCGGCGTAGGCGCCTCGCCGCGATCCGCCGGCCACTCTGACCCCGCTCGATGCTGACCCCGGCGCCCGACCAGGCCACCGACGGCTCGCGGACGGGACGGTCGAACTCGCGCTTGACCCGGCGCACGAGCCGGGTGACCGCCCGCCGGGAGTAGGAGACGCGCGGATCGAGCTCCGCACGCACCTCGCCGCCCGAGAGGTCACGTGCGGTACGAGAGATCAGGTTGCCGTCGCGGCTGCGGGCGACCGCCTCCGCCACCATGCCGTCGACGTCGGTCTCGAGCTTCGCGCGGCGCGGGGTGAGCTTGAAGGTCCGGCCTCCGTAGCGGATCTTGACCGGACGCTGGAGCGGGCGCCCGATGGCCTCTTCGAGCGCGATCTCGGCCTGGGCGGCCCGCATGCCGCCGAGGTCGACGCCGCCGGCGCTGACCCCCCGGGCGATCGTGTCCTCGCGGCCCGAGTCGTAGGCGTAGACCCCGGCCGCGCCCCCTACGAGCCCAAGGAGGATGACCGCGACAACGATGACTGAGCGATGGCGCATGGTGACCCGCAGGGGAGTCTAGGCCGCGAGCCGGCGCGACGGTGCAGGTCTTGCGCCCCGAACGGATGCGCGGGGCGGATCTCGTCAGTCGCCGCCTGCGTGTCTGAGCGCCCGTTCGATGGCCCGGAGGACCTCGGGCCGCGCTCGCGCGGAGCGCTCGTGCTCGCGCAGGGCGTCGAGACTCTCGGGCTCGAGCGACTCGAGCAAGGGAGCGATCTCCTCGGCCTC
>JBBSNG010000142.1:0-6051 GCA_038232755.1 Solirubrobacterales bacterium
AAGAACGTGAACGGGTCGCCGTTCTGGACGATCACCGTGATGCCCTCGACCGAGCGCCCATCGACCTCGACCCGGACCCGCGGCGCGTCGACGAGGTAGCGCCGCGTGAAGGTCGAGACCGCGCAGTAGGTGAAGTACCACTCGCGCAGGCTGGCCTTGAGGTGCGGGCGGGCGTCGACGCGCTCGACGACGCTGGCATCGAGCCCGATGCCGGAGGCGAAGACGAAATGGCGATCGTCGACCTGGCCGAGGTCGACGCGACGGGGGCGGAAGTCGTCGGCGAGGGCGAGCAGGTGCTCGGTGGCGTCGACCACGTCGGCGGGGATCCCCAGGGTGCGACAGAACACGTTGGTCGACCCTCCGGGCAGGCAGGTGAGCGGAACGTCGCTGCCGGCCAGTCCGTTGGCGGCCTCGTTGACCGTTCCATCGCCGCCAAAGGCGACGACCACGTCGTACTTGGCGGCCGCGGCCTCACGGCACAGCTCGGTGGCGTGCGCGCGCGCCTGGGTCTCGACCGCCTCGACCGAGTAGCGCGCGCCGAGGGCGTATACGACGAGGTTGCGCAGGCGGTCGGAGACGGTCGTCGCGTAGGGATTGACGATCACGAGCATCCGGCGCTTGGCCGTGCGCTCGGGCAGCGCTCGCTCGGCCAGCTCCTCGGCGCGCGTCAGCGCGGTCTCGCTCGTCGCCATCGAGGTGGTACCCCCGGCGAGACGGGCCGTTACCCCGCGCTACCTGCCTCCGCGAGGCGCCGGCTCGGGGGCCTCGCCGCCGCCGGTGAGACCGACCTCACGGCGGCTCGACCGCCGCAGGACACCGAAGATGCGGCCCAGGGTGGGGAAGGGGATCGTGCTGATCATGAGCAGGGCCAGCACGGTGGCGATCGCCGCGACCACCAGGGCCGGTGCCGAGGAGAGCGCGAGCACCATGGCGATGACGCCGGCGGGCGGGATCGGGAGCCCGACGAAGTGATCGCGGTTCTCCACGAGCGAGAAGCGGGCGAGTCGCCACGCACCGCAGACGAAGAAGGCGACGCAGGCGGCGAGACCGACGACCGGGAGCGCCCGGAGGTCGCCCGCGTAGAGCATCATGGCCGGAGCGGCCCCAAAGGAGATGAGGTCGGCGAGCGAGTCCAGACGGCCGCCGAACACGCACTCCGAGCGGGTGCGGCGGGCCACGAGGCCGTCGAGGGCATCGCAGGTCGCCGCCACGCCGACGAAGACGGCGGCCAGGGCGAGCCGCCCCTCGGCCGCGAACACGAGCGCCACGAACCCGGCCGCAAGGCTGCCGGTGGTGATGGCGTTGGCCGGCGTGACCAGCTCGCGGCCGAGGCCGTCGCCGAGCCGGACCTCACGGCCCTCGTCCGGGCCGAGGCCGCTCACGCCGCGACCTCTCGGTAGCGGGCCAGCGGGCTCTGGCCGGCGCGCACGCGGTCGCCCGCCGAGACGAGCACCTCCGCGCTCCCGGCCGGCAGCAGCACGTCGGCGCGCGAGCCGAAATGGACCAGACCGAGTCGCTGGCCCGGAGCCAGATCGTCGCCCAGCGATACCCACGAGGTGATCTTACGCGCTACGAGGCCGGCCACCTGCACGACCACCACCCGGCCGCGGTGCCCGTCTATGGCCAGGCGCCGGCGCCGGTTCGCCTCCGCTCGCGGGAGGAACGCGGGCCGGTAGCCGCCCTTGATGTCCTCCTCGCCGGCGATGCGCCCGGCCACGGGGCTGCGGGTCACGTGCACGTTGTGCAAGGAGAGAAAGGTGGTGATCCGGGTCGCCACCTCGCCGGGCACCCAGGGATCACGGACGTGGTCGACCTTCACCACGGTGCCGTCGGCCGGGGCGTAGGCGATGTCGTGATCGGGCTCAAGGCTGCGCTCGGGGTCGCGGAAGAAGAGCAGGAGGACGGTGGCGCCCGCCAGCAGCGCCCGACCGCGGGGGCGTAGACCGATCAGGGCGAGAACGAGCTCGAGGCTCAGGGCACCCGGCAGGTAGCGTCGGGCCTGGCGCAGGGCGCGCCATGTCATCCCTGCAGGACTGCGCCGTCTGCCGTGGTCCGGCAGGCGTAGAGAAAGGCCGGCGGCAGGTTGAGCACCGAGATCCGCCGTTCGACCGAATCGAAGGTCTGGCGGAGCTTGCGCTCGACCAGGGGCGAGTACTGGAGGACGAGCATCGCGCCGTCGGGTGCGAGCACGTCCCGGCAGACGCCGAGGATCTCGCTGCCGACCTCGGAGGGAAGCGAGGTGAAGGGGATGGCCGAGACGATGAGGTCGGCGGCCTCGCCGTCGAGATGGCGGGCCAGCTCGGTGGCGGAGTCGTTGATGACGGTGAGGCGCTGGTCGGGGAGATCGGCCTCGAGCGCGCGGGAGAGGTTCGCGTCGATCTCAAAGGCGAGCAGACGCGCGTCCGAGGGAATTCGGTCCAGAATGCCGCGAGTGTAGACGCCGGTGCCGGCACCGATCTCGACCACGCGGCGCGCTCTGTCGAGCGGGGCGAGCGAGAGCGTGTTGCGCACGGTGTGACGCGAGGTGGGGAGCACCGCGCCGACCTGCCGGGGGCTGGCGAAGAAGGAGCGAAGGAAGCGGCGACGCCCGCCACGCTCGCCCGTCGTCATCTGCCCTCCATCGAGCCTATGTTCCCAGAGCCCTCCGATCCATGCGCCCGACGAGCGCCCTTTCGGAGCGTCACCATGTCGAAGGCGACGGCGAGCGTGCGCGGGAGGTCCATCGCCGGCTAGCCCTCGCCGGCGGGGGCGAAGCGGACCACGCCGGCGCTCTCGTCCTCGACCACCCGCCCTGCGTTCACGAGCAGGTCGGTGTGGCCGAGGACCTCCGAGAGGGTGAGGTAGGCCTGCGTCAGGGCGACGTCGCCCCACAGGGCGTGCGCGAGCTCGTGGGCGCTGCGCGGTCGCTCTGAGATCAACCCGCACAGCTTCTCGGCCCGGCGCGCGTGCAGCGCGAGACGTGCGTCGATCAGCCCCCGATGATCGAGCACGGGATCGCCGTGACCAGGGAGCACCACGTTGAGCTCCATCTCGCGCGTCTGGCGCAGCGACCCCAGATAGACCGCGAGGGCCTGCGTTCGCTCGTCTCCCTGCGCCGGCCGGGAGACGAGCGGGTTCGAGGAGATGTCCTTGAGCAGGTGATCGCCCCCGAGCAGAAGCCGGCGGCGGGCGTCCCGGAAGACCGTGTCCGAGGGAGAGTGGCCGGGACGGAAGGCGACCTCGAGCGTCCGGTCGCGCAGCTCGATCGTCTCACCGTCGCCGAGCACGCGGTCGACGGTGGTGTGTGCACCCCAGCCGCGAAAGGCGCGCGAGACCGACTGGAGCGCCGACGCCACGTCCGCGGGGACGCCGTGGCGGCGCATGAGCTCGACGGCGAACCGGTCGTCGGCATCCGCCACCTCGCCGTGGCGCTCCACGAAGGGCCGCGCCGCCTCGCTGGCGGCGACCTCCGCTCCCGAGCGGCGGCGGATCACGTCGACGAGGCCGAGATGGTCGTAGTGCTGGTGGGTGAGGATGACCAGCTCGAGGTCGGCGATCTCGTAGCCGCGGGCGGCGAGGCCGCGCTCCAGGGCATCGAGCGACGTGCCGGAGTTGGGACCGGTGTCGACGAGGGTCAACGGCTCGTCCTCGAGCAGATAGACGTTGACCCGTCCGACCGCGAACGGAGTCGGTATGGCCAGGCGATGGACCCCCTCGGCCGCGACCGCAGCGTAGGGATCGGCGGGCTCGCCGGGGGCGGCGGGCTCCGCGGCGCTCAAGCGTGGATCAGGCCAAGCACCTCGTCGCGGCGCTCGGCCATGTGCTCGGCGGAGACGAGCGACTCGAGGTTGAGGCGCAGGAGCGGCTCGGTGTTCGAGGGCCTGACGTTGAAGTGCCAGTCCTCGTAGTCGACCGAGACGCCGTCGAGGCGGTCGATCTCCGCGCCGTCCCGTTCGTGGCGCGCGGCCAGCTCGGACATCTTCGCGTCACCGTCCGCGACCGTCGAGTTGATCTCGCCCGAGACGAAGTAGCGCTCGTGCAGCGGGACGAGCAGCTCGCTCAGGGTCTTGCCGGCGCGCGAGAGCAGCTCGACGATGAGCAGGGCGGGGATCGCTCCCGAGTCGGCGCAGTAGAAGTCGCGGAAGTAGTAGTGGCCGGAGACCTCGCCGCCGAACGCGGCACCGGTCTCGCGCATGCGTCCCTTGAAGAAGGCGTGCCCGACGCGGTTGACGAGCGCGGTACCCCCGGCCCGCTCGACGACATCGCGCACCGCGCGACTCGCCCGCACGTCGTAGAGCACGGTCGCGCCGGGTTGCTTGCCGACGATCGACTCGGCCAGCAGTGCGGTCAGGAAGTCGCCGTCGACGAAGCGCCCGGCGTCGTCGATGAAGAAGCAGCGGTCGGCGTCGCCGTCCCAGGCGATCCCGAGCTCGGCCCCCTCGGCGAGCACGCGGTCGATCACGAACTGCCGGTTCTCCTCGAGCAGGGGGTTCGGCTCGTGGTCGGGGAAGCTCCCGTCCGGGGTCCAGTAGGTCTCGACGCGCTCGAGCGGGAGCCCGTCGAGCAGCGGCCCGACCATCGGCCCGGCCATGCCGTTGCCGCCATCGAGCACGACCTTCATGGGACGGACGCGCTCGGCGTCGATGAAGCTGAGCGCCCGCGCACCGAACTCCCGGGCGACGTCCGCCGTCGCGTAGTCGCCGCGATCCGAGGCCGCGGCCGGCTCGCCGGCCAGCACCAGGTCGCGCAGCTCGCCGATACCGGAGTCGCCGGAGAGGGGGAGGGCACCGCGGCGCACGAGCTTGGCCCCGGTGTAGCGCGCGGGATTGTGCGAGGCCGTGCAGGCGATCCCCCCGTCGAGGTCGAGCGAGCCGACCGCGAAGTAGAGCTGCTCGGTGCCGACCTGGCCGACGTCGAGCACGCTGGCTCCCGCCTCGCGGAGGCCGTCGGCATAGGCGGCGGCCATGTCCTCGGCCTGGAGGCGCATGTCGCGGCCGAGCCCGACCGTGAGCTCCGCGGCGGGCCGGCCCTCGGAGTCCGAGAGCACGCGCGCAAAGGCGCGGCCGATCGCCCGGGCGAGCGGCTCGTCGAGCTCGTCGGGGTAGACGCCGCGGACGTCGTAGGCCTTGAAGATGGAGGGGTCGATCTCGCTCACCGCGCCGCCTCCGCGAAGCGCTCGCGCAGCTCGGTCCACGAGTCCCCGAGCGTCTGCGGCAGCACGCGCGCCTCGCCCACCGCGCTCATGAAGTTGGTGTCGCCGCCCCAGCGCGGCACGACGTGCAGGTGGACGTGGTCCTCGATCCCCGCGCCGGCGACCTTGCCCTGGTTGATGCCGAGGTTGAAGCCCTCGGGGCTGTAGTCGGCGCGCAGGGCGGCGACGGCCCGCTGGGCGAGGGTCATGAGCTCCGTAAGCGCCGGCGGGTCGAGCTGCTCGATCGAGGGGACGTGCTCGTAGGGAGCGATCATCAGGTGCCCGCTCGTGTACGGATAGGCGTTCAGGAGGGCGAAGCAGGACTCGCCGCGGTGCAGGACGTGGTGAGCCTCGTCGCCGTCGGCGGAGATTGCTCGGCAGAAGATGCACTCGTCGGGGCCCGGGCTGCGGATGTAGTCGAGGCGCCACGGGGCCCACAGTCGCTCTTCGGCCACGGCCGGCACTCTAGTGACCCGGTACCAGCGCCTACCCTCGCGGAGAACCGTCGATGACCACTCAGACCCCTCAAGACCCCGCGGCCCCGCGCTCGCCCTCCGCACCGCCTCGCCCCGCGCCGCTGCCCGGCCCACTCGCGGACTCGCTCGTGTTCTTCGCCTCGGGCGCGGTGCTCGTGCTCGAGATCCTCGCCGCGCGCATGCTCGCCCCCTACGTCGGGGTGACGCTGGAGACCTACACGGCGATCATCGGCGTCGTCCTTGCCGGCATCGCCTTTGGCACGTGGGCCGGCGGACGGCTCGCCGATCTGCTCGACCCCCGGCGGATGCTCGGGCCGGTGCTCGTGGCCGGCGGACTGCTCGCCCTGGCCACGCTGCCGCTCGTCCGCGGGCTCGGCGAGCTGGCGCTCGCGCGCGGCGAGGATC
>JBBSNG010000143.1:0-5979 GCA_038232755.1 Solirubrobacterales bacterium
CAGGGCAGCCCGGCGCGGTCGTACACCGCCGCCTTGACGCGCAGGCCCCGCTCGACGGACTCCTGCATCGCCCGGCGGGCGGCGCGCACCACCGCCAGGGCCTCGTCGTCGCCCACGTCGGCAGTGCGTCGCCACGGGTCGAGCCCGACAGAGAAGCAGGCCTCGGCCTTCCACAGGTTGCCGATCCCGGCGATCGTGCGCTGGTCGAGCAGGGCATCGCCGATGCCCCGCGTTGGGTCGTCGGATCGCAGATGGCCCAGGAAGGCGCGCTCGTCGAGGTCGTCCGCCAGCACGTCGGGTCCGAGCGCCGCGAGCCGCTGATCGAAGCGGGTGCGCGAATCGGTCATCAGCTCGAGCACGGGGCCGTCGAACTGCACCACCTCGGCCGCCGCGGTCCGGATCACGAGCCACGCCCGCCGCGGCGATCGCCGCCATCGCTGGCCCGGGGCGTAGACGCCCCACTTGCCGGTCATCCGCAGGTGCGAATGCAGCGCCAGATCGCCGTCGAAGCGCAGGAACAGATGCTTGCCGTGGGTGTCGATCGCGCGCACGACCCGCCCGTCGAGGCGCTCCGGCCACCGGTCCCGGGCGTGACGGGGGTGCGGGGTCTCGATGGAGGAGATCTCCTGTCCGGCGAGCGCGGCGCGGATCCGCTTGGCGGCGTAGCGGATGGTGTCACCCTCGGGCATCGAAGTGATCGTAGGGCGGCGGGTCGCCCGGCCGGCCCGCGCTGAGGCGCTCAGGCGCTCAGGGCTCAGGCGCTCAGCGTGAGCTTGCGCGGGCCCTGGCGAAAACCGACCTCGACAAGCAGCGCCTCGAACTCAGAGCCCACCACCGGCTCGCCATCGAAGCGCTCGAGAGCGAGCCGTTGCATCCGCCCTCGGCGCACGTGCTCGGCCAACGCCTCGAGCGCCTCACGCAGCCACCCGGCGGGCTCCCCCGATTGCACATGCGGTGCGCTCAACGCCAGCAGGGCCTTGCGGCTGCGCTCGACATAGAGCACCGGTTCGCCGTCCAGCGTGACCACGTGCGCCCCCGCCACGCGGCTCGGCCGTCGGCCCGAGTCCGCGTCCTCGCGCTTGGGCCACGGCAGGGCGGCGCCGTAGGGGTTGGCCGGGTCGGTGGCCGCGAGCACCAGCGCGCCGGCCGGCTCGTCGGAGCGCAGCCCGCGCAGGCGCTCGATGGCCGCGGGAAGGGCGAACTGCGCACCGCCGAGTCCCTCCACGAAGTAGCCGCGGCGCGCGCTGCCGAGCGTCTCGAGGTTGGCGAGCTCTGAGTAGAGCGAGGCGAAGCCGCCCGCCACGCCCTCGCCGAGCACCGTCTCCCGGGTCACCACGCCATAGCGCTCGAGCAGCACCTCGCTGAGCGCGCGCATCCGCTCGGAGTGCGGGGGAGCGTCGCTGAACAGTCGCTCGGTCAGCGACCAGCGGCCCTGGACCTGCGGCGTCGCCGGGCGCCGGCGGCGCGAGAAGCGCCGACCGCGGTCGCGCTGCTCGCGCGCGAGGGAGAGGCGGGGGGCGCGCAGCGGGGCGAAGGCGTCGTTGGTCACCTCGCCCACCCAGACCAGATCCCACAGCGCCTCCTGGAGCTCAACGGGTTCCGTGTCGGAGATGTCCGCCAACAGGTCGGTCCAGAAGGAGGCGCCTGCTGTCAGCCGCTTGCGAATGCGCTCGTGCAGCTCGTCCGCGGGGCGGTCGGCCTTGACGTTGGGCGGGCCGAGCCAGGGCGCGTCTTCACGGAAGTACAGCGCCACCTTCCCGCTGCGGCGTCCGAGCGATCCCGCTCCGACCCAGACGAGCTCTCCCGAGGCGCACAGCGCGTCGATCCACGACTGCGAGTAGGCGCCGATGCGCCGGGGAAGCACGTCGCGCTCCCACACCTCGGGTGCCAGCGCGAGGCCCTGCAGCGCAACGAGGATCTCGCGCAGGCGATCGACCCCGGCTCCCCCGAGCGGGGCCATGTCCACTCCCTGCCAGGCGGGCAGGAAGCGTGCGAGCGCGCGCTGCTCGGCGGGTTCGACCTCTTTGCGCAGGCTGGCCAGCGACGCGCGTCGCAGCCGGCGCAGCACATCGGGGTCGCACCACTCGCGCTCCGTGCCGCCCGGGCGCAGCTCGCCACGCACGAGGCCGCCGGCGCGCTCCAGCTCCTTGAGGACCGCGCTCGGATCAACCCCGTACCGGTCAGCCAGCTCGCGGGTGGTGAAAGGGCCATGGGTGCGCGCGAGGCGGCGCACGAGGCGGGCGAACGGCTCCTCGACGTCCTCCAGGAAGGCGGCGGGCAGCCCGCCGGGCGGGATGGCACCGAACGCGTCGCGGTACATCCCTGCGTCCTCGGCGGCGATGTGTCGCTCCTCGCCGCCGATGCGCATCACCACCGCCCTGCGCTCACCCACGAGGTCGGCGAGCATCCGCTCGGCGGACACGCCTGCGAGGCAGCGCGCTCCGGCCTCCGCGACGGTGAGGTCGCCCACCGCGCGCAGCACGTCGTGGAGGCCATCGGCGGTGGCGGCCCGGGTGCGCTCGCTCAGGCGCTGGAGGTCGGCCTCGACCTCCTCGAGCGCGCCGGCGTCGATCAGGTCGCGCAGCTCCTCCTGGCCGAGCAACTCGCGCAGCAGGTCGCGGTCGAGCGACAGCGCGGCCGCGCGGCGCTCCGCGTTGGGCGTGTCGCCCTCGTACATGTAGGTGGCCACGTAATCGAACAGCAGCGAGGAAGCGAACGGCGAAGCGCGCTGGGTCTCGACCTCGACCAGCGACAGCTCGCGCCTGGCGAGACCGCGCAGCAGCTCCTGGAGGCCCGGCAGGTCGAGCACGTCGCGCAGGCACTCGCGATAGGTCTCGAGCACGATCGGGAACTGGCCGTAGCGCTTGGCCACTTCGAGCAGCGACTGCGCCTTGAGCCGTTGCTGCCACAGCGGCGTGCGCTTGCCGGGGTACGCGCGCGGCAGCAGCAGGGCGCGCGCGGCGTTCTCGCGGAAGCGTGCCCCATACAGCGCCGAGGAGGACAGCTCGGCCACCACGATGTCTTCCACCGCGTCCGGCTCGATCAGCACTAGCTCGGCACCGGGTGGCTCGTCGGCGTCGGGCAGGTGGACGATGATCCCGTCGTCGGACCAGATGGCGTCGGACTCCAGGCCGAACTCGTCGCGAATGCGTGCGCTCAGCGCCAGCCCCCAGGCGGCGTGCACGCGCCCGCCGAAGGGTGAGAGCACGCACAGGCGCCAGTCGCCGATCTCGTCGCGGAAGCGCTCGATCACGATCGTGCGGTCGCTCGGCACGACCCGCGTCGCCTCGCGCTGCTCGCGCAGGTAGGTCAGCAGGTTCTTGGCGGCGCGCTCGTCGAGGTCGTAGTCGGCGGCCAGCTCGGCCGGCTCGCGGTCGATCTGGGTGCGGGAGAACTCGCCGATCGCCCTACCGAGCTCCTTCGGCCGCCCGATGCCGTCGCCGCGCCAGAACGGGACCGCTCCCGGGGCGCCGGGGGCGGGGGTCACGATCACCCGGTCGCGGGTGATCTCCTCGATCCGCCAGCTCGACGCTCCCAGCAGGAACGTCTGCCCCGGCCTGGCCTCGTAGACCATCTCCTCGTCGAGCTCGCCGACCCGCCGCCCGTCGGGGAGGTGCACGCCGTAGAGGCCGCGGTCGGGGATCGTGCCCGCGTTGGTCACCGCGAGCTGCAGCGCTCCCTTTCGCGCGCGGATCGAGTCCTCGACCCGGTCCCACACGATCCGCGGGCGCAGTTCCGAGAACTCCTCGGAGGGGTAGCGCCCGTCGAGCATGTCGAGCACCTGGTCGAGCAGCTCGCGCGAGAGGCCGGAGTAGGGGTAGGCGCGGCGGACGAGGTCGTGGAGCTGGGGCACGCGCCAGTCGTCTCCGGTGGCCACCATCGCCACGATCTGCTGCGCGAGCACGTCGAGCGGGTTGCGCGGCACCTCGGTGGTCTCGATGTCGCCGTCGCGCATCCGGCGCGCGACCACGGCGCACTCCAGCAGGTCGGCCCGGAACTTCGGGAAGATCCGGCCCTTGGAGACGTCGCCGACGTTGTGGCCGGCGCGGCCGATGCGCTGCAGGCCCGCGGTCACCGACTTCGGCGACTCGACCTGGAGCACGAGGTCGACGGCGCCCATGTCGATGCCGAGCTCCAGCGACGAGGTGGCCACCAGGCACGGAAGCTCGCCCGACTTGAGCAGGTCCTCGACCACGAGCCGCTCCTCGCGCGCGAGCGAGCCGTGGTGGGCGCGGGCGATGGGAGAGGTGTCGGTGCGGTGCTCGCCGGAACGGCGTTCCGGCTGCGCTCCTCCCGCGGGGTTGCGGTGCTCGGCCGACCGACGCTCGGCCTGCGCTCCTCCCGCGGTCTCGTCTTCCTCCTCCTCGGCGGCCAGCTCGTTGAGCCGCAGCGCCAGCCGCTCGGCCGCGCGGCGGGCGTTCACGAAGATGATCGTGGAGCGGTGCTCGCGCACGAGGGCCAGCAGCTCGGGGTAGATCGCGGGCCAGATCGAGCGGCGGGTGGCGGCGGGGTCGCCAATTCCGGTGCCCACCAGGTCCCCTCCGCCGGCGGCGGTCCCCTGGCCGTCCACCGCCGGGTGCGACACATCGTGGGCGCTCGGCTCGCGCATGTCCTCCACGGGCACCCGGATCTGAAGGTCGAGCGGCTTGCGCACGCCGGTGTCCACGATCCGGCAGTGGCGACCGGCGCCGACCAGGAACCTCCCCACCTCCTCGAGTGGCCGCTGGGTGGCCGACAGGCCGATCCGCTGCACCTCGTGCTCGGAGGTGTGGCTGAGGCGCTCGAGCGTAAGCGCCAGGTGCGCGCCGCGCTTGGTGCGAGCGACCGCGTGGATCTCGTCGACGATCGCCCATTCGACGCCGGCGAGCATCTCTCGCGCGCGCGAGGTCAGCATCAGGTACAGCGACTCGGGCGTGGTGATGAGCACGTCAGGAGGCGTGCGCAGCATCGCCTGGCGCTCCTTTTGCGGGGTGTCACCCGTCCGGATCGCGACCGAGATGTCGCCGCCGATGCCCTTCAGCGGCGCGCGCAGGTTCTTCTCGACGTCGTAGGAGAGCGCCTTCAGCGGCGAGACGTAGACGAGCCGCGTGCGCTTCTCGTGCTCGGCGGTCGGGTGGGCGACCAGGCGGTCGAGGCCCCACAGGAACGCGGCGAGGGTCTTGCCCGAGCCGGTGGGGGCGGACACCAGCACGTTCTCGGCGCCGGCGATGGCGGGCCAGGCCTGCGTTTGCGCGGCGGTGGGCTCGGCGAACGAGCGCCGAAACCAGTCCCGGACCTGGGGGGTGAACGATGCGAGGGGGTCTGCTGCCACGCCGCCTTCGAGCGTACCGGGGGCCGGGGGTCGGACCGCGCGGCCGACCGTTTCTTCAACCGTCCTGTCTCACGGTCGTCCTGCGACCACAGGGCAGGAAGCTTCGGCGTTCGGCCCTTCTACCGTCTGGGTGGTGACCTCGCGGATGCTCACCTCGGCCCTCGTGGCGGTCGCGCTTTTGGCCGTGATGGGCTGCGGCGGGGGGCAGGAGGGCGGCGCGGAGTCGGGCTTCGAGCGCGGCGCGGAGGGTGGGAGCGACGCTCGACCGGCGCGGCCCGACTCGACCGAGAGGGTGGGCGGGCGCCCGGCGCCCAAGCGGACCGCAGTGCGTCGAGCGAAGTGCCCGGCGGGCCTGGCCGGCTGCCGCGCCGCCTCCGGGAGGATCATCTTCGTCGAGCGCGTCGATCCCGACGGCGATGGCGACGCCCACTTCGTGCTCGCCAGCAAGGACGGTGTGACCGCCCCGGGGATCACCGTCATCGACGTGCGTCGAGATCTGCGCCCGCGGCCGCTCCCCGGACCGGGAGATCGCCTCAGCGCCGCCGGCCCGGTCCGCAGCGGGTCCTACGGGCAGCATCAGATCGAGGCGGTCGAGGTGTTCGCCGCTCGACGCTGAGCGAGACGCGACCGCTGCCTACAGCGCCCAGGAGTAGCTGATGCTCTTGGCG
>JBBSNG010000144.1:0-5942 GCA_038232755.1 Solirubrobacterales bacterium
CCTTCGATACCACTCCCCGTGCCGGCACTCGATGCCGCCGCCCTTGACCTCGAGGCAGACGACTCCCTCCCGCGGATGGACGAGCACGAAGTCGATCTCGCCGTCGTCTGCTCCCTGCACCGGGTCGCGTAGCATCCACCCCGCGGAGTGAAAGGCCTCCCAGTCGTCGTCCAAGCCGGCTTCGAGCGCCTCGAAAACGCGGCGCTCGGACTCGGTACGCACGTCTGCGTCGAGCAGCGTGCGGGGATACATACGCGTCATGGCGCTAGGGGATCGCGGCGTGCAGCCGCCGCCCCATTGCCGCGCCGGAGGAGCCGAACAGCTGGCAGAGCGCCGCGAAGTCGCCACCTGTGCGCCTGTAGTGCGCGCGCACGAGCCGGGCCGGCATGAGCAGTGCAGCGGAGAAAGCGTTTGCCTCCTCCTCGGCCGGGGGGATCGGGAGGGGGTCAGGGGTCGTTGTGCTCGACGGCTCCTCCGCAACGATCGATGCCGGCCGGCAGTAGACGGGCTCCTCGCTTGCCCGGTGCAGGCACCAGTGGCCCAGCTCGTGGCCGATCGTAAAGCGCCTGCGCGGTGGCCACTGGCGAGCCTCGTCTGCGCTTACCCAGATCTCTCCGCGCGAGGGGAGGAGCAGACCCGACAGCGACTGGCCGCCGTCGAGGCTCGGCGCGCCTGGCGCGGCGGCAAGGTCCTCCATATCTCGGATGAGCAGACCGAAGCAGCTGTCGGCGATGTCCTCGATCGGAACAGGGAGCTGCTCGCCGTCCCACAGCCACGTGGGTACGGTGGCCAGCACTCGCTCGGCACGCTGCTCGATTCCTTCCACCGCGGGGATGCTAGATCGGCCTGGCGTCCAGGGCGCCGAGTGAGCGACGCCCTACATCGCGCCGCGACCCCCGCGGAAGAGTTCATCCACCTCGTCCCAAGCGTCTTCATCGAGCTGAGCCGGTGTGACGCCAGGAGGAGGCGCGGCCTCGAGCGCCTCGCTCGCCGGGGCGGCGAGACGCGCAAAGGCGGCTGCTTCGGATGTGCCGGCCTGGCCCGGAGCGAGCGCCTCGCCAGCACGGCGGAGGGCTTCAACGCTCTCACCCAGGACCTCGGCGAGCGCCGTGAGTACTCGACGCGATACGCCGGTCGAGCTCAGCCGACCCTGCTCCATCTCGTGGTAATAGCGGGCGACCTTCTCCCGGCGGTCCGCCACGCCGAGCAGGGCCGCGACCCGCTCGACGACCTCGGAGCGGCGAAGCTGCGCCCGCTCTCGCAGCTGGGGAAGCAGCGCCGGCCACAGTCCGCTCGACCCGTCCATCGCCCGTTCGAGTCGGCCGACGGTCGTCTCGGCGCTCGACGCCGCGTAGGCGGCGGGGTCCCACGCCCGCCGCGGTGCTCGCGCCAGGTAGGCGTCGATCAGGGCGGCGAGCTCCCCGCGGTCGACGCCCTCCACCCGGTCGAGGTAGTTGAGCGGATCTGCTGCGCCCCCGGCACGGTGCTCAGCCTTGTAGGCATCGTAAAGGCGGTCGACTTCGCTCATCGTGGCCTCATGGGGCAGTATCGCCGTCGAGTGCGCGGCGCAGGTCCCGACGGAACCGGCTCGCGATCTGGTGAATGTTGCTCTCGGTCATCGGTAGGTCCATCCACTCGAAGGTCTCAACGATCTCGGCCGCTGTCTCGCGAGCCGAGCAGCCGTCGAGCACGTTGCGCTCGACCACGTAACGGTGAACGTCACTCAGCCCGATTAGCACCGAGTCGATCACGGCGCGCGTCTCAACAGCGCCGGTCGCATCTGGCTGGCTGGGGACGCTTGAACCGGCTCCCTCCTCGTTGCCGGGGTCGAGCGGCTGCTCGTCCAAGCGCTTTCGCCGGTGGAAGTCCGCTACTCGTCGATCGACGATCGTGTTGAGCCAGGATCGAAACTCTCCGATCGACTCTCCGCGAAACTCGCCGGCAACGGCACTCACGAGCGCCTCGGCCGCGACGTCCTCGGCTCGCTCTCGCGGCACCTTCATACGGGCACGCCGCTCGAGGATGCCCTGGTAGCCGAACACGAGGATCCGTAGCGCGAGCGTCGCATCAGCGTTCGCCCCCTGCTCGCGCGCGGTGCGAAGGTAGGCGATCAGCTCCTCATCAGAGAGGCGATCTAGCTCATGGTCGCGAAGACGTCGAAAGCGTGGGGGCAAGCTCAAGCAGGGATCGTCGCCGTGTACGGAAGCTCGGCCCCCGCACGCCCACTCCCTCGGGCGGGCCCGTAACCGTATCGGCGAGGCGGTGGCGCGAGCTCGTAACGACGGTCGTGCCAACCGCCGCGCGCGGCCACCCCGACGTCGAGGCCGGCCGCGCTCAGCGCGTCGTAGAGCGCTGCGAAGGTGACGCTCATCGGTCCTGCAGTTCGTAGAGGGCGGCCCACACCTGCTGATACGTGCCGGCGCGGGCCTGCCCCTGGCGTGCGGCGACCGCGTTCTTGAAGTTGCCGTAGTCGATCTCGGCGGCGATGACGCCGAGCGCGTACCCCCAATCGCTGCGATCGACCAGCGCTCGCCAGGCGTAGTCGGCCTCTGGGTCGTGCCACGGCTCGAGGTGGGGCAGAAGCTCGCCCAACCGATCGAGGTCCTCACGCACACGCGCGCGGACGAGCACGCGCGAGGGGTCGTCGGCGTCCTGGACAACGCTGAAGAAGCCACGTGTGCTGAGCACCCACACGCTTACCTCACCCTCCGGCGCGACGGGCGGCGGATGTGCACGCGACGAGCAGCGGCTTGGGAGCCTCCGCCCTCACGGTTTTCGTCCGGGAAGGCCGTGAGCTGAATCAGCTCGTCCCCGCACAGCAGAGCCGCTCCGGCGACGCCGTCGCCCGCGAAGCGTCCAGCGCGGCCGAGACCTATACCGTCGCTCTCGAAGAGACGCTGCTCGAAGATCTGTTCCATGAGGGCGTCTGCCTCCTCGACGGACGGCGGATCGGCCGCGGTGGCCTCGAGTGCGTCGAGGGCATAACCCTGGATCAAGGGGTCCTGGAGGAAGGTGAAGACCTCCGGGCGACTCGCGTGATCGAGCACACTGAACCGCCCTCCGACCGCGGCCAGCATCCCTACCTGGCCCTCGTGCGACGCGATGCCGGCCCGCAGCTCGCCGAGCTGGCCGCGGCGCTGCTCGAAGAGGTCGTGCATGGCGCCGGTGTCCGATTGAGTGCCGACTCGATTGTGCTTCGAGGCCACCTCCTCCCAGACCTCGCTCTGCGCGGCGCGCGCCTCGAGTCCCGCGGCCGTCTGATTGCGGACGCGGGCAGCCTTCATTCGCCGCAATTCCGGGTACGCGGCCTGCGGCGCCGGGGCGAAGGACTCGCCGTGGCGAGAACCGTCCCAGCGGCCGTGCTCGACGCAGCTGACCGGGACGTCGAGCTTCGCTCCCGCCGGCACTAGGACCGACACGTCGAAGGTGCGGTTCTGCTGCGCGCCGAGCACCTCCTCACCGTCGTAGAGCAAGACGCCGAGCTCGAGCGGGTTCACGACGCTCAGGTCGTTGACCGACGCGCCGCCCGAGAGCTCGTGGACGCGCACGCCCCGTGCCGCACCCGCCGAGAAGGCGAGATAGTCGAGTCGCGGCTCGGGTCCGAACAGCGGATATACCGCGAGGGGCCCGACGACGTCCGGCGAGCCGACGCGGAGGTGCTGAGGGATGTACTGCGTGAGCGTGGGAGATGTGGTTGTGCTCATGGGGTGGACTCCTTTCGTCTCGGGGAAAGTCGCGCCTCTGACGCAGGATCTGACAGCCGTCGGGCTGCGGCCTGCAACCCCCGACCAAGACCGGGCTTGTCAGGACCGAGGCTTCGAGGACGACTTCATCTCCATGGCAAGCACGCCCATCGCAGACATCGCCGACACGACAGAGATCGACCGCGTCCTTCTCGTCCGAGACGTCGACCGCCGCTCGAAGCGCGACGGCTCGCCCTTCCTGCGCCTGACGCTCAGCGATCGGTCGGGGAGCGTGCCCGCGGTCATGTGGGAGGACGCCGCTGTCGGCGCGGGGGAGCCTGCACACGTTGTCGGCCGCCTCGCCGAGCATCCTCGCTACGGCCGCCAGCTGACGGTCGGCGAGCTACGCGCCCCTACGGGCGCGGTCGACTGGACCGCGCTGCTCGACGGCCCCGAGCGCCCCACGGCGGAGCTCGAGCACGAGCTCGATCTCCTGATCGCCTCGGTGAGCGACGCCCACCTTCACGACCTCCTGCTCGGGTTGCTCGGGCGCGAGACCGAGACCGGACGGCGCTTCCGTGAGATCCCGGCTGCGAAGTACCACCACCACGCCTATCCGCACGGGTTGCTCGACCATTCCGTCGCCGTCGCAGAGCTGGTCAGCACGGCCGCGATGACCCTTCCCGGCGTCGACCGCGACGTGGCGGTGACCGGCGCGCTCCTGCACGACATCGGCAAACTCGACGCCTATGAGGTGAGTGGCGGCTGCGCCGATCTCGGCGACGCCGGCAAGCTCGCCGGCGAGATTCCGCTCGGCTACTACCGGGTGCGCAGTGCGATCGAGGGGACGCCGGGGTTCCCGGCCGAGCGCGCTCTAACGATCCTCCACGTCCTCCTCGCCCACCACGGCCGGCTCGAGTTCGGCAGTCCGGTGACGCCATGCACGCGCGAGGCGACGTTGGTCCACGCGATGGACAATCTGAGCGGCCAGATGGGTGCCTACGACCGCCTGAGCAAGGAGACGACCGCGGGCGAGCCGTGGTCGCGGTTCGACCGGGCGCTCGAAGCGTCGGCGTTTCTCGGCTGAGCCTGGGCCCGTCGCAGTCACGAGCCCGAAGGCTCTGTCGTTGTCGGCAGGGCAGTCAACGCGCGAGTCTCCTCGTCGCGGCATGATCGACACGGAGCCAAGCCCATGAAGTGCGGCACATGCCAGAACCTGCCATCGGCCGGGTTGTAGTAGTCACTGATCGGCTTGCGGACCCGGAGGGAGGATGTCCCGCTCGTCGTGGAACTTCGTGACGGCGGTCCCGATGTGAATCATCTCATGCGGTCGTGAGGATGCCCTCCTCGGTCGTGGGCTGAGCGGGGCGGTCGGGGCTGATCTCGCTCTCGACCGCGACTGCCAGCTTGGCCAGGTCGCGGTAGCCGATGACGCGCCGAAACTGCCCTTCCGCTTCGAGCATGCCGGCGGCCGTCCACCGCAGCGCCATCTCGCCTGAGGACCAGCGCTTGACGTTGCGGGCGGTGCGCCGCACGCACTCGATCATCGACTCGATCGGGTTCGTCGAGGCGAGGGTCGCCTTGAGCGATCCCTCGATTCCGAGCCGGGTTAGCGTGAGCGTCTCGGCCATGCCCTCGCGCAGCGAGCCCGCCGCGCCGGGATGGCCGCGCTCGAGCTCCACCGCGAGCACGCCGAGCTGGTCGAGCCCGCGGCCGTGATCGCGCTCGGCCCACGCCCGCCGCAGCCGCCGCTTGACCGCCGGGCGGTCGCGCTCGGGCAGGTGCTCGAGCACGTTGCGCTCCTTGTGGCGGATGCAGCGCTGCACCGGCGCCGCCTCGCCGAACACCTTCCGCACGGCCTTTCTGAGCGCCTTCGCTCCGTCGAGCACGAACAGCATCCCCTGCTCGGGGTCGAGGCCGCGCTCAACGAGATCGGAGAGCAGCGCCGTCGCGACCGTCGCGTTCTCGGTCGAGCCCTCCCAGAGCCCGAGCGGGAGCTTCACGCCGTCGGTCGTGACCCCGAGGCACACCACGTTCGTGCGGCCCTTGAGCTCGATCCCGTCGAGCATCAGGACCGCCAGGCGGACGTCGTCGAGCCGTCGTGCCATCAGCTCGCCGAGCGCCACCCGGGTGCGCTCGACGAACGTCCTCGAGACCGACGACTTCGACGTCGAGCGAGCGTCGGCTTCGACCTCCTCGCCGACCGGCTCCTGGGTGCGCGGGTAGCGGCGCGTCGAGGTGCCGGCGAGCATCCGCTCC
>JBBSNG010000145.1:0-5867 GCA_038232755.1 Solirubrobacterales bacterium
CACCGGACTGCTCCAGCTCGTCTTTCGCCCCGAGGAGGCGCCCGAGGCCCACGCGGCCGCCGAGGCGCTGCGCCCGGAGGACGTCATCACCGCGACCGGCGAGCTCGTCCGCCGCTCCGAGGGCACGATCAACCCCAACCTCTCGACCGGCGAGGTCGAGTTGAACGTCGGCGAGGTCGAACAGCTCGCCGACGCCGAGACGCCGCCGTTCGCCATTGACGACGACGCTCCGGTGGACGAGGTGCTGCGCCTGCGCTACCGCTACCTCGACCTGCGTCGGCAGTCCATGCGCGAGGTCTTCGAGCTGCGCCACCGCGTCGTGCAGACCATCCACCGCCACCTCGACGACCGCGGCTTCCTCGAGCTCGAGACGCCGATGCTGACCCGTTCGACCCCTGAGGGGGCCCGCGACTTCCTCGTCCCCAGCCGCATGCAGCCGGGAGACTGGTACGCGCTGCCGCAGTCCCCGCAGCTGTTCAAGCAGCTGTTCATGATCGCCGGCTTCGAGCGCTATTACCAGGTCGTCCGCTGCTTCCGCGACGAGGACCTGCGCGCCGACCGCCAGCCCGAGTTCACCCAGCTCGACATGGAGCTCTCGTTCGTCGACGAGGAGGACGTGATCGAGCTTTGCGACGAGCTCCTGCGTGAGCTGCTGATCGCCGGCGGCGTCGAGCTCGAGCTGCCGCTCGACCGGATCACCTACGACGAGGCGATGCTGCGCTACGGCACCGACCGCCCCGACCGGCGCCCGGGTATGGAGATCGCCGACCTCGGTGCCGTGTTCGCGGGCTCGGAGTTCCAGGTCTTCGCCGGAGCACTCGGGAACGGCGGCGTGGTCCGCGGCTTCCGCGTTCCGGGCGGCACGGCCGAGCTGCCGCGCCGGCGCCTCGACGAGCTCACCGAGCAGGCGCGCGGGCTCGGCGCCAAGGGCCTCGTGTGGGCCGTCGTCGAGGAGGATGGCGGCTGGCGCTCGCCGGTGGCGAAGTTCCTCTCCGAGGGCGAGATGAGCGTGGCGGGCCAAGCGCTCGAGGCCGGCCCCGGCGACACGCTCCTGATCGTCGCCGACGCCGCGCCGGTCGCCGCGCGGGTACTCGGCGAGCTGCGCCTCGCCGTCGCGCCGCCGCCCACCGGTCACGATCTGCTCTGGGTCGTCGACTTCCCGATGTTCGAGTGGAACGACGACGAGCGCCGGTGGGACGCTCTGCACCACCCCTTCACCGCGCCCGTCGCCCCCGGAGCCGGCCTGAACACCACCGTCGCCGACCTCGATTCCGACCCGGGGAGCTGGCGCTCTCGCGCCTACGACGTGGTCATGGACGGGCTCGAGATCGGCGGCGGCTCGATCCGCATCAACCGCCCCGACGTGCAGTCGAAGGTCTTCGAGGCGCTCGGGCTCCCGCCCGACGAGGCCCAGGCCCGCTTCGGCTTCCTGCTCGACGCCCTGCGTTACGGAGCGCCGCCCCACGGCGGCATCGCCTTTGGCCTCGACCGCCTGTGCGCGCTGCTCTCGGGCCGCGATTCGATCCGCGAGGTCATCGCCTTTCCGAAGACGGCGAGCGGGGCGGATCCATTGACGGGGGCGCCGGCGCCGGTGGATGCGCGGCAGCTGCGCGAACTCGGGGTGCGGGCGGCGGGCGGAGTGCCGCCTTCGCCTCGGCCTGACGCGAGGGAAGCTTCGGAGAGACTCCTCGCGCCGAAATCGCCGATCGACCAGAGCTGAGGCCTTCGAAAACCGAGTCAGGCAAGGACGCAGGGAGCGACGTATGCGCGAGCACACGAGCGACCGAGGACGCAGCCTGGCGAAGGTTTGCAGGAGGCCCCGCCTTGCTAGCCTGGGGCTCGGCTCGAGCCTGTTCGCCAGCCGTGTTGATTTGAGCCAACACACTGGGACAGGGAGCCCGGATCAGGGGCAGGCCGTGGCTTGCTCCGCTGGGCACCAACTTGCGCTAGCAAGGTTCAAATCCCTGACGGCAGCGGCAGGTTGGGGCCTGCTTTCGTGACTCGACGCCAGCCTTTCGGAGCCCGGTCCCCAGTGTCGCTCTCGACCTTCGAGGACCACCTGTCCGCTCCGCGCGGTCGGGGGCGGCTGAGCGAGGGCCCCCACACCGGGGCGGCGGGCGGCGCGGCATGTGGCGACCTGATTCGCATCACGGTGGCGGTCGAGGCCGATCGCATCGCCGACGCGGGCTTCGACGCCAGCGGCTGCGGTGCCGCGCAGGCGGCCGGCAGTGCCGCCGTCGAGCTCGTCGCAGGCACGCCTCTGCTCGAGGCCGCCCGCGTCGGGGCGGAGGAGATCGCAGCGGCGCTCGGAGGACTGGCGCCGGCGAAGCGCCACGCCGCCACGCTCGCCGGCGACGCGCTGCACCGAGCACTCGGAGCCGCCGCTGCAGCCGACGCCGAGCTACCGCCTGCCGGTGATCGCACGGTCGTGGCCATGAGCGGCGGCGTCGACAGCGCGGTCGCCGCGCGCCTCGCCCTGGAAGAGGGCGACGAGGTCGTCGCGGTCACCCTCGAGCTCTGGTCGGACCCGGCCAACGACGGCGAGCGCTCGTGCTGCTCGCCCCAGGCCGTCGCCGGCGCGCGCGCGCTCGCCCACGCCATGGGCCTGCCCCACCTGACTCTCGACCTGCGCGAGGCCTTCCGCCGCGAGGTCGTCGACGACTTCGTGCGTGAGCACGCGGCGGGGCGTACCCCCAACCCGTGCGTGCGGTGCAACGGCCGCGTGCGCTTCGAGGAGATGCTCACACTGGCGGACCGGCTCGGGGCGAGGCGGCTCGCCACCGGCCACTACGCCCGCATCGACCGTGACGGCGACGGACCGCTGCTGGCCTCCGCCGCCGACGCGAACAAGGACCAGGCCTACATGCTCGCCCGCCTGGACCCCGAGGATCTCGGGCGCATGCACTTCCCGCTCGGCGGGCGGACGAAGCCGCAGGTGCGCGAGCGCGCCCGCCGAGCGGGGCTTGCGGTCGCCGACCGTGCGGAGAGCCAGGACCTGTGCTTCCTCGCCGGGGTCGGCAAGCGCGGATTCCTGCGCGAGCACGGCGGCGCGGGAACGGCGGCCCCGACGAAGGCGCGCGCCGCCGTCGCCACGCCGACCCTGCCCCGTGCCGTCGAACCGCGCGGCGAGATCGTCTCGGTCTCCGGTGACGTGCTCGGCCATCACGACGGCCAGCACGACTACACGGTCGGTCAGCGCCGCGGCCTCGGTGTCGCCGCCGCCGAGCCGCTCTACGTCCTCAGCAAGGACGCGCCCAGCGAGCGCGTCACCGTCGGTCCTCGCTCGGCGCTGGCGACCGCGGCGGTCGAGCTCGAGGACGCCGTCCTGCACCGCGACGCCGACCGCGTCGACGCCGTCAAGCTTCGTTACCGCTCCGAACCCGTCCCCTGCCGGGTGGAGGGCGCCCCGCGCCGCGGAACGCACGGAAATCTGTCGCTCACCCTGGCGCATCCGGTTGACGGCGTCGCCCCCGGACAGACCGCCTGTCTCCTCGCGGGCGACCGTGTCGTAGGGTGCGCCACAATAGGTTCGAGATGAGCGCGCCCGCGGCCCCCCACACCGAGTTGGTCGAGCTGGAGACGCCGATCGGGCGCGAGTGGGAGCCCGTCGTCCGGCTCGTGCTCGGGGGTGTGGCCGACCGGCTCGGCCTCGGGTTCGAGGAGCTCGACGACCTGCAGCTCGCGGTCGAGCGCCTGTTCGCCGAGGCCGGCGCACAGCCCTCGGTCAAGCTCGTGCTCGAGCTCTCCGACGACCGCGTGCGCGCGCACGTCGGGCCGCTGCGCGAAGCGACGATCGCCGCCGCGCTCCAGGGCCCGCCCGAGCCCGGCCAGCTCGGGCTGCGCCGCGTGCTCGAGACCGTCGTCGACTCGTTCGGGGTCGACGAGGCCGAAGGTGGAGAGCTCGTCGTGCGCCTCGAGAAGCGGGTGCCGGCGCGATGACCACGGCGTCGGCTCACGGTCCCTCGGCCAACCCCGACCGCGAGCTGCTGCGCCGCTACCACGTCGACGGCGACGTCAGCGCCCGCGAGGCCCTGGTCGAGCGTCACCTCCCGCTGGTTCGCTCGCTGGCCCGCCGGTACGCGGGACGAGGCGAGTCGCTCGAGGACATCGAGCAGGTCGGGGCGATCGGGCTGATCAAGGCCATCGACCGCTACGAGCTGGCCCGAGAGGTCGCACTGACCACCTACGCGACACCCAACGTGGTCGGCGAGATCAAGCGCCATTTCCGCGACCGCGGCTGGACCATCCGCATCCCGCGCGCCCTTCAGGAGCTGAACGTGAAGATGTCGGGCGCGGTCGAGCGGCTGACCGTCCGCAAGGGCCGCTCGCCGACGATCGCCGAGCTCGCCGACGAGCTCGACGCCACGCCCGAGCAGATCCTCGAGGCCGTCGAGGCTGGCTCGGCCTACTCGCCGGTCTCGCTCTCGGCCAGCCCGGGGACGGAGGACGACCTCGACCTGATGGAGGTGATCGGCGAGGAGGACAAGGAGTTCGCCCGCACCGACGAGCGCGCCTCGCTCGAGCCCGCGCTCGGCGAGCTCCCCGAGCGCGAGCGCCGGATCCTGCGCATGCGCTTCGAGGAGGGTCTGACCCAGACCCAGATCGCCGACCGCGTCGGGCTCTCCCAGATGCACGTCTCGCGCCTCATCCGCCGCTCGCTCGAGGACATGCGCGACACTCTCTCCGAGTAGGGACGTCGCGCGCCGCGGGGCGTTTCATGACCGTCGTCTTCCGCGATCGCCGCGACGCGGGCCGCCGGCTCGCCGCGCGACTCACCCACCTCGCCGGTAACCCGAGGCTGCTCGTACTCGGGCTTCCGCGCGGCGGCGTCCCGGTGGCGGCCGAGGTCGCCATGGCGCTGGGCGCCGCGCTCGACGTCTACGTCGTGCGCAAGCTCGGTGCCCCCGGCCGGCCCGAGCTCGCGATGGGAGCGATCGCCTCGGGCGGGGTGCGGGTGCTGAACGAGAGCGTCGCGGCGCGCCTGCCGCCGGCGATCCTCGACGAGGTCGCGCACGCGGAGGAGCGCGAGCTCGCGCGCCGCGAGCGGGAGCTGCGAGGAGAGCGTCCGGCTCCGGCGGTGGCCGGACGGACGATCGTGCTCGTCGACGACGGGATCGCCACCGGATCGACCATGCGCGCGGCGATCGCCGCGCTGGGCGCCCTCGGTGGCGATCGCATCGTGGTCGGCGTGCCCGTGGCCGCGCCCGACACACGGTGCGAGCTCCTCAACGAGGTCGAAGAGGTCGTCTGCGTGGCCACGCCCGAGCCGATGGCGGCCATCAGCCTGTGGTACGACGACTTCACCCAGACCGGCGACGACGAGGTCCGCGAGCTGCTCGAACAGGCCGCACGGGCCGGCCGGGGGCCTGCGCACCCGCCCTAGACTTCGCGCCGTGAACACCGCCGAGATCCGGGAGACCTTCCTCACCTTCTTCGAGGCGCGCGACCATCGCCGTATGGGCTCGGCCTCGCTCGTGCCCTCCGCGCACGATCCGTCGGTGCTCCTGACCACCGCCGGGATGCAGCCGCTCAAGCCCTACTTCCGCGGCGACGAGCGCCCGCCCAACCCGCGCCTCACCTCATGTCAGAAGTGCTTTCGCACCCCGGACATCGAGAACGTCGGCACCACCGCCCGTCATCTCACGTTCTTCGAGATGCTCGGCAACTTCTCGATCGGCGACTACTTCAAGCCGGCCGCCGTCGAGTACGCGCTCGAGCTCTCCACCCAGGGCTTCGGCTTCCGCGCCGAGGACATCTGGATCACCGTGTTCGGCGGCGACGAGCAGCTTGGCCTCGGACCGGACGAGGAGGCCATCGAGGTCTGGCGCGGCGTCGGCGTCCCCGACGATCGCATCGTCCGCCTCGGG
>JBBSNG010000146.1:0-5863 GCA_038232755.1 Solirubrobacterales bacterium
AACCTGGCCGAGCCCGGCGAGTACGAGCTGCGCTGCCCGTTCGACGACCACGAGGAGCGCGGCATGCGCGGCGTGATCACCGTGGGCGAGTGAGCGTCGGCGGTCAGACCCTCGTCGATCAGCTCGTATTGGCGAGCGGTGGCATTTCCGCGAGGAGGCGAAGCGCCTCGTCTGCCGTCGGCTCGTCGACCAAGAGCTCGTAGTGGTCCGCCTCCATCCGTCCGGTCGAGGAGAAGTCGCGCCGGCCGCCGGAAGCGGCGTGGAACGCGACGCCTGAGACGCAACCCAGGACGAGGCCGAGCACGATGCCAGGCCTTCTGGCGTGAGTTCCTGCGCTCGCTCGTCGCCCGCGGCCTGCTCGGGGTCCAGCTCGCCGTCTCTGACGCCCACCCGGGACTCAAGGCGGCGATCTCGCCCAGGTCCTCGGCGTCCCCTGGCAGCGCTGCACCGTCCACTTCCTGCGCGACCTGCTCGGCCACGCTCGCAGGGAGCAGGCGCCGATGCTGGCGGCGCTCGTCAGGCCGATCTTCGCCGCACCGGATCGCGAGGCCGCGCGGGCGCAGCTCTCAGAGGCGGTGAGCACGCTCGACGGGCGCCTGCCCAAGGTTGCAACCATGCTCGAGGCCGCCGAGGAGGACGTGCTCGCCTTCTTCGCCTTCCCGGCCGGCCACCGGCGCAAGCTGCGCTCGACCAACCCGCTCGAGCGCCTCAACCGCGAGATCGGCCGGCGCACGGACGTCGTCGGAATCTTCCCCAACGACCGGGCCCTCGTCCGCCTCGCCACCTGCGTGGCCATCGAGCAGAACGACGAGTGGCTCGTGGGTCGGCGCTACCTGTCGGTCGGCTCGATGGAGTCGCTCCTCGAGGAGCGGCTCCATCGCCCAGAGGAAGAGGAGGTGATGGAGCTGCAGGCGGCTTGAGAGGCCGACTGCCCTACCGACGATCTCCTACACCACGTCCGGGGACTTGACTCGGGCCGCACACTCACTGGGAGACAGGCCGCCGATCAGTCGTGTTCCCAACGTCTGTGGGCAGGACAGCTAGCGTGAGCGCGTGGCCGCAGCGAGCACCGCATGAGCTCGGCCGACCACCTCGACGCGCCGAGCGAGCGCGCCGCTTCAGCGGCCGGTGCGCCGCCACCGGCCGCACCGCCACTCGACCCGGCGGCCCCTGCCTCCGAGAGCTCGACTCCCGCCGGGCTCGCCCACGTCGGCGCGCTCTCGTTCCTCGCCTCGCGAGCAACGCCCTCGGGCGGGTTCGTGCTCGCCCTGGCCGGCGGGGTCGCGCTTGCCCGCGCGGGCCAGCGGTTCGGAGCTCGAACCGCCTACGGGGCGAGCCTCGCCGCGATGATCCAGACGGTCGCCTACCTCGGGCCCGCGCGGCTGAACGGCCCGCTGACCCAGGCTCTCACCGCGCCGGTGATGGGCGCACTCGAGCGCCGCGGCGTAGGGATGCCGGGCCAGTTCGCCGCGTGCCTCGCCGGTCGCCTGCTCCACAACACCATCGCGACGGCGTTCTTCGTGTTCGTCCTGCTCGGTGGTCTCGACGCCTACGCCGGCACCTACGACGAGACGCTCGGCGAGCTCGCGTTCCTGCCGAGGGGCGCCGAGGCGGCGCTCGCCTTCACTGCGGCCAGCCTCGCGGGCTGGGCGGTCGTGGCCAGCGTCGTGCAGGTCGTCCTCTACCGCCGCGGCATGCGCCGCTGGCCGCCGGCCACCGCCGCCGAGCCGGAGTCGGCGAGCGAGCGCGAGGACCTCGGGGGGCGAGGCCGCTTCGATCCCCGAGCCGTGGCGGCCGCGGCGACCGTCGCCTTTGGGCTCCTGCTCGCGAGCACCGCCATGCCGTTGCTCCTGGGTGTCGCCGGCTGGCTCGCCGTCGCCTGGGTGCTCTCACGCCCGGATCGCCGGGCCGTGCCCACGGGTGTCGCCCTGGCCGTGCTCCTCGGCGGCGGCTCGCTCGCCTTTTCGCTCCTCGGTGGCCTCGGGCTCGAGGTCGGGCTGCGCCGCGGGGCGCGGGCGCTGCTGATCGTGCTCGTGGCGACGTGGCTGCGCGCGGCCGCCCGCTCCGGCGGCATCCGCGAGGTGGCGCGGCGCTCGCTCGGCCGGATGCGCGCGGTACCAGCGGTGTCCGAAGCCGTGGAGGTCCTCGACGAGCTCGGGGCCGAGGCGCAGCTGGCCCCGTCCGGACGAGCGCTGATCGGCGCTATGGCATCGGCGCGCCGGCGCCCGCTGGCCATGGTCGACGCCGTCCTCGGCTGGGTCGCGGCGGAGGCCGAGCGATTCCGGGCGAGCCTGGTTCCGCCGCCTGCTCGACTGCGGCTGAGGCCGGCCGACGTGGCGCTCGTGGTCCTCGCGTCCGCGCCGGCGCTCGCGCTGCCACTCGGCTGATCCGAGCTGGAGGAGGGACCGCGTCACTGCGCTTTGACGGTGCGATTCGATCTCCTGCGAACGCGGTATAAGCGCTCTGGGATCACGCGCCGGCGGGGTGAACGGCGGCGCAGGACCGACGGACATAGGTGGAACGAACGCGGCTCGTGCGTCGAGCCGGAACGGATCGAAAGGCAACGTTCCACCCATGCCCTATCTCAACTGTCCCGACTGCCGCTTGACCGTCTACTCGGCTGCCCGCTACTCGACGGCCGACCACTGTCCGGCATGCGGGGCGGCGATCGGCGCCGTCCGCTCGACCTTCGCTTCGCCGGCACCCATGGTCAGGCAGCTGCCTCGCCTCGAGTCCGCCGGTTCCGCCGCGCACTCCCTGGCCGCTGACGACGAGGGCGCAAGACCGAGGGCCTGAGCCCGGAGCGCGGTCCCAGCGCCCGCCCACCGGTGCTGGCAAGCTACCGGCCGGCAAGGCAGCGTGAGCGTCCTGACCCACGGGGCGCAGGAGGAGGCGCCGGTGGCGGGGAACGAGGTCGCACCATCGCCGCCAGGTGAACGCGGAGAACTGCCCGTGCTCGACGACCGTCGCGCCCGCCGCCGGCCGGCGGGGGTCGACGATGTCGACCTCCGCGGGCTCGAGCGCGCGCTGAGGCGGGCTGTCCGCGGGGAGGTCCACTTCGACGCCGGCAACCGCGCCGCCTACGCCCACGACAGCTCGAACTACCGCCAGGCCCCGCTCGGCGTCGTCCTGCCCCACGGCACCGACGACGTGCTCGCCGCGCTCGAGGCCTGCCGCGAGCACGCGCACCCGTCCTGCCCCGCGGCGGGGGCACCAGTCTCGCCGGCCAGACCTGCAACGTCGCGGTGGTCATCGACACCTCGAAGCACATGCGCGACATCCTCGAGATCGACTCTGATCGCCGGTTCGCCCGGGTCGAGCCGGGCGTGGTGCGCGACGCGCTGACCGACCTGACCGAGGCCCGCCACGACCTCACCTTCGGGCCCGACACCGCGACCCACGGATGGGCCACGTTCGGCGGGATGATCGGCAACGACTCGTGCGGGACGCGCTCGGTCATGGCTGGGCGCACCTCCGAGAACGTCGAGGAGCTCGAGGTGGTGACCTACGACGGCGTGCGCATGCGGGTCGGACCGACCAGCGACGACGAGCTCGAGCGGATCGTCGCGGCAGGCGGGCGTCGCGGAAGGATCTACGCCGACATGCGCGACCTGCGCGACCGCTACGCGGACCTGATCCGCGCACGCTACCCCGACATCCCGCGGCGGGTCTCCGGCTACAGCCTCGACGCCCTTCTGCCCGAGAACGGCTTCGACGTCGCGCGGACGCTGGTGGGCAGCGAGGGAACGCTGGCCACCGTGCTCGAGGCCAGGTTGCGGCTCGTCCACCTCCCTCGCTGGCGATCGCTGGTGGTCATGGGCTACCCGACCATGGCCGACGCGGCCGACAACCTCTCGGAGATCCTCGCGCACGGCGCCATCGCCCTCGAGGCCATCGACGAGCGACTCGTGCGCAACCTCCAGCTCAAGGGCATCCAGCTCGAGGAGATCGCTCTCCTGCCGGAGGGTGGGGGATGGCTGCTCGTCGAGTTCGGTGGTGAGTCGCGGGAGGAGGCCGAGGAGCACGCGCGCGCCTGCATGGCCGGGCTCGAGCGAGCCGCGATCGTGCCGGAGATGACGCTCTACGACGACCCCGCCGAGGCGGCGCGGATCTGGAGGGTCCGTGAGGGAGCGCTCGCGGCGACCGCGTGCGTGCCCGGCGAGCCCGACCACTGGGAGGGCTGGGAGGACGCCGCGGTGCCTCCCGGCCACGAGGGCGAGTACCTCCGCGACTTCGAGCGGCTGCTCGCGCGCTACGACTACGACTCCGCCTTCTACGGCCACTTCGGTCAGGGCTGCATTCACACCCGGATCAACTTCGACCTGCGCACGCAGGGCGGGATCGAGAAGTGGCGCGGCTTTGTCGACGAGGCCGCCGACCTCGTGCTCTCCTACGGCGGTTCGCTCTCGGGCGAGCACGGCGACGGTCAGTCGCGCGCCGAGCTGCTGCCGAAGATGTTCGGGGCCGAGCTCGTCGAGGCCTTCGGAGAGCTCAAGGCGATCTGGGACCCGGAGGGACGGATGAACCCGCACAAGGTCGTCGATCCGTATCCGATCGTCTCGAACCTCAAGCTGGGAGCGAGGCACGCGCCGCCAGAGCCCGCGACGCACTTCGCCTACACCGACGACGGCGGCAGCTTCGCCCGCGCCACGCAGCGCTGCGTCGGTGCGGGCAGGTGCCGCGAGCTCGACGCCGGCGCCATGTGCCCGAGCTTCATGGCCACCCGCGACGAGCGGCACTCGACGCGCGGGCGGGCGCGGATCCTCTTCGAGATGCTCGAGGGCGAGACCATCGCCGAGGGCTTCGCCTCCGAGGAGGTCCACGAGGCGCTCGACCTGTGTCTCTACTGCAAGGCGTGCCAGAGCGAGTGTCCCGTGCAGGTCGACATGGCGACCCTCAAGGCCGAGTTCCTCTCCAAGCACTACAAGGGACGGCTGCGCCCGCGGGCCGCGTACTCGATGGGGCTGATCATGGTCCACGCGCGGGCCGCCGCGCTCGCCCCGCGGGTGGTCAACGCGGTCGCGCGTGCGCCCGGGATCGGCGACCTCGTGAGGCGCGGGGCCGGCATCAGTCCCGAGCGTGAGCTGCCGCGCTTCGCCGAGGAGTCGTTCCAGGCCTGGTGGAAGCCCCGCGCGCCGGTTAACCCGGGCCGGGAGCCGGTCGTCGTCTTCCCCGACACCTTCTCGAACTTCCTGCGTCCCGAGCCGGCCAGGGCGACGGTCGAGGTCCTCGAGGCGGCGGGACGGCGCGTGATCGTTCCGGACGCGGCCGCGTGCTGTGGGCGCCCGCTCTACGACCACGGGATGCTCGACGCCGCCCGGCTGCTGTGGCGGCGGACGATCCATGTCCTGCGGCCGTTCGTCGACGAGGGGGTCCCGATCGTCGGCGTCGAGCCGAGCTGCGTCGCCGCCTTTCGCGACGAGCTGCCAGGCCTGATGGCCGGAGACGAGGACGCGCTACGGCTATCGGCTCAGGTCCACACCCTGGCCGAGTTCCTCGCCGAGCACGAGCCGCGCTGGGCCCCGCCACGACTCGAGCGCCGGGCGCTCGTTCATGGGCACTGCCACCACGAGGCGGTCATGGGGATGGCCGCCGACCGGGCCCTGTTCGAGGGCATGGGACTCGACCTCGAGGTCCTCGACTCGGGCTGCTGCGGGATGGCCGGCGCGTTCGGGTTCGAGCGCGAGCACTACGACATCTCGGTCCGCGTGGGCGAGGACCGGTTGCTGCCCGCGATCCGCGGAGCTCCGGCCGACGCCCTGCTGATCGCCGACGGGTTCTCGTGCCGGACCCAGATCGAGGACCTCAGCGACCGCACGGCGCTGCACGTCGCGGAGGTGATCGGGCTGGCTCTGGCCGAGGG
>JBBSNG010000147.1:0-5767 GCA_038232755.1 Solirubrobacterales bacterium
GAGATCGTGCGCCGGTCCGCGGGCGAGTGGCCGGTCGTAGGCTCGCTCGACGGGAGCTCGGTGCCGTTCGAGGACACCTTCTGCAACAGCCTGCTCGAGGGGCGGATCTCGAACGTGGTGGCCGATGCCGCGCGAGACGAGCGGGTCGCCGGCCTCGGCATGACGAAGATCTACGGGGTGGGCGCCTGGATCGGTGTCCCGCTCGAGCTCTCCAACGCCCGTCTCTACATGCTCTGCTGCGCCGCGCGCGAGGCTCGCCCCGCTCTCGGCGAGGCCGACGTGCGCTTCCTCACCGGTCTCGGCGAGTCGATGGTCGCGGAGCTCGAGCCCGCCGGGCAGGGCTGAGCGCGGCGCGGAGGTCGCTCGCCGATTCGCGCGCCGGCTACCGCTCCTCGATCTCCTCCAGCACCTCAGGGTCCCCGTCGACGTCCTCGGTCTCCGGCTCCTCCTCGGAGCCGCCGGCCGCACGCCCCGGCTCGCCGCCGTAGCGAGCCTGGAACGTTTCGAGCAGTTCGTCGCGGCGCGGCTCGTCGACCGGTACGTCGTCGGTGATCAGGACCCAATCGGCTCCCTCGAACTGCTCCATGTTGAAGATCTCGGCGTCGAGCGACTGCGAGTCGTCGACGATGACCAGGACCTCGGTCTGGGGGTTGAAGTAGGTGCCCGGTCGGTTGACCAGCTCCTCCAGCTCGTAGCGACGTCCGTCGGCCATGGCGCTATCTATAACCCGCGAGCGCCCGGGCCTAAACAATGCGGGGCCCTCACCCGCCGAGATCCCGCAGCTGGCGGTCGATCTCGGCCTCGACCTCGAACGGTTCCTGCCCGCGAGCGAGCCGGCGCTCGTTGCGCGCCATCACGACCTGACGGACCTCCTCGCGCAGGGCGGGATCCTGCTGACCGGGCGCCGGGCGGGTCAGCGCGGCGAGCTCGGCGTCGATGTCCAGGGGCTCCTCGCCGCGACGCTCGCGGCGGTCCGACTTGGCCTGGAGCATCTGGCGGACCTCCTCGTCGGACTCGGCGCTCGAGGCCGGGCCGGCCGCAGACGACGCATGCCGCGAGGACGGCTCGTCGAAGGTCAGATCGCCGCGGCCGATCGACTCGTAGGGACTTGGGCCGCCGACGAACAGGCTCGCCACCCCGGCGACGATGGCCAGCAGGCAGATGGCGATGATCACCGTGCCGAAGTCCATGGCTCGTTGTGCCCAGTCGTCCCGCGCGTCAGACCCGTCGAGTCCGCTACGCTTCGCGTGCCAATTGACTGACGAGTCAATCGAAGTTACTGCCGGCGTCGCGTCCCCCGGTCGCCTCGCCCTCCCCGCCAGCGATCAAGGAGTGGGACAGACGTGGTCGACTTGAGCCTCACCGATGAGCAGAAGGACCTCCGCGCTCTCGCACACGACTTCGCCGAGAAGGAGATCCGGCCGGTCGCGTGGGACTACGACCGCGACTCCGTCTGGCCCCAGGCCATCGTCGAAAAGGCATGGGAGGTGGGTCTTATGAACACCCACATCCCCGAGGAGTACGGCGGCCCGGCGCTCGACTACGTCAGCGGCTGCCTGATCGAGGAGGAGATGGGGTGGGGCTGCTCGGGCATCGGCACCTCGCTCATGTGCAACGGGCTCGCACTGGCGCCGGTGGCCCTCGGCGGATCCGAGGAGATCAAGAAACACTACCTGGGGATGCTGACCGAGGAGCCGAAGCTGGCCTCGTTCTGCCTCACCGAGCCCGACGCCGGCTCCGATGTCTCCGGAATGCGCACGACTGCCGCGCGCAACGGCTCGGGCTGGAAGATCAACGGGACCAAGACCTTCATCACCAACGGCTCGCACGCCGACTGGTACACGGTCTATGCCAAGACCGACATGGACGCCGGCCACAAGGGCATCTCCGCCTTTGTGGTCCCGCGCGAGGCTGGGGTCACCGTCGACAAGAAGGAGGACAAGCTCGGTCAGCGCGCCTCCGACACGGCGATGATCTCCTTCAACGATGTCGAGGTACCCGCCGATCACCTCCTCGGCGAGGAGAACAAGGGCTTCAAGCTCGCGATGATGACCCTCGACCGCACGCGCCCGGGTGTGGCGGCCATGGCCGTCGGCATCGCTCGCGCGGCCATGGAGTTCGCGGCCGACTACGCCAAGGAGCGCGTCCAGTTCGGCGTGCCGATCGCCATGCACCAGGCGATTCAGTTCATGATCGCCGACATGGCCACCAAGATCGAGGCCTCGCGCCTGCTGGTGTGGCAGTCGGGCTCGCTGCTCGACCAGGGCAAGCGCAACACCCTGGCCTGCTCGCACGCCAAGCGCTTCGCGGCCGACTCGGCCATGGAGGTCGCCGTCGACGCCGTCCAGGTCTACGGCGGCTACGGCTTCATCAAGGAGTACCCGGTCGAGAAGCTCATGCGTGACGCCAAGATCATGCAGCTGTACGAGGGCACCTCGCAGATCCAGCGGCTCGTGATCGCGCGCGAGGTGCTCATGCCGCGGCGCGTGGCGGAGGGCGCGGCGGCGTAGGGCGACCACGGGGCCTCGGTCGCGCCGACACGGCGGCCGAAGCGGGATCGCTCTGTCACGATGAGCGCAATGCCGCAGCCCCGCAAGCCTGCTCGCCGCGACCGATCCTCGGGGGGCCGCGGCTCCGAGCCCGGCCGCGGGGCGGGGGCCTCCGAGCCCGGCCGCGGCGGTGGGTCAGGCCGGACCGGCCGCGCCCGGCGGGCGGGCGCCCAGGTCCCCGACCGCGACAACGCCACCCGCGAGGCGATCGCCCAGGCAAGCCGCCTCGCCGACCCCCGTGAGGCGGCTCGCGAGCCGGTGCGCGGGAGTGGGGGGCGCGGGCGCGCCGGCGACCCGTTCACCGGCGAGCTGCGCCGCCGCGAGGTCCTGCCGCTGCTCGTGCTGCACCTGATCAGCGGCGGTCCGTCCTACGGCAACCAGCTGATGGACCGGATCTCGGCCATGACCGAGGGCGTCCTGTCGGTCAATCCCAACACGATGTACCCGCTGCTGCGCACGCTCGAGGGTCGCGAGCTGATCGAGGGCAACTGGGAGCATCCCGAGCGCCGCAGCCGCCGCTACTATTCGCTCACCGAGACCGGCCGCGAGGAGTACGAGCGGCTGCTCGTCGAGGTGCGGCCGTTCCTCGACTCGATCGCCCGGTCGATCGACGAGATCAAGCGCGAGGTCTACGAGTGAGGATGGCCGGCCGGCGCCGGGCGCGCCGGTGAGGACCGTGCGGGCAGCGGTCGAGCTCGCGCTCGGGCCTGGGCCAGCGCTCGCCCTGTGGTCGGACCCCGAGCGCTGGGGCGAGTTCGTGGAGGGCTTCGAGCGCGTGGTCGACCTCGACGTCCGCTGGCCGGCACCGGGTGCGAGCCTGGTCTGGGAGTCCGGACCGGAAGGGCGCGGCCGGGTGACCGAGCGGGTCGCAGAACACGTCTCGGCCCGCCGCCTGGTGACCGAGGTGACCGAGGAGCCGACGGGCAGCGGCAACCCACGCCTGACCGGGCGACAGACGCTCGAGCTCCTCGGAACCGAGCGCTCCGCGGGCTCGTCCCGCGCCCAGCTCAGCCTGGACTACGAGCTCGTCCGCGGCCGCGGCTCGCCGGGGCCGATCACCGACCTCCTGTTCGTCCGCCGCGCCCTGCGCGATGCGCTCCGGCGGACGCTGGCGCGCTTCGCGGCCGAGACGGCGCGCGAGGCCGCGCGCTAGCCTCCGGGCCGCCGAGCGAGCCGGTCCCGAACGAGAGCAGGGAGACAGATGTTCGTATCCAGAGCCGCCGTCGTCGGTGCCGGAACCATGGGCGGCGAGATCGCCCAGACCATCGCCGCCGCCGGCTTCCCGGTGGTTCTCAAGGACGTCGAGCAGCGCTTCGTCGACCAGGGCCTCGACAAGGCCCGCGAGGTCACCAGCGGCCAGTACGGCCGCCTCGTCAAGAAGGAGCGCCTGAGCGAGGACGAGGCCGCGCGCAAGACCGACGAGACTGTGGCCCTGATCGAGGGGACCACCGACTACGACGCCTTTGGCGACGTCGACTTCGTGATCGAGGCCGTGCCCGAGCGCATCGACCTCAAGCGCCGGGTCTTCGCGGAGCTCGACGAGGCGACGCCCGGCCATGCGGTGCTCGCCTCGAACTCCTCGTCGCTCTTGATCGCCGAGATCGGCCGGGCCACCAGCCGTCCCGACAAGGTCGTCGGCTTCCACTACTTCTTCCCAGCGTCGGTCATGCGGCTGATCGAGGTCATCGCTGGAGAGGGGACGACCTCCGAGGACACCCTCGACGCCGCCGCCAACTTCGCCCAGTCCATCCGCAAGCAGGCGATCCGCTGCGGCGAGGTCCCCGGCTTCGTGGTCAACCGCGTGCTGATCTCGGCCATCTCCGAGGTCTGGCGCGTCCAGGAAGAGGAGAACATCGATCCCAAGGAGATCGACAAGGTCATCTCCGAGTCTGGCGCGGCGCCGATGGGGCCGTTCTACCTCAGCGATCTGCTCGGCCTCGACACCGTGCTGCACGTGGCCGAGCACCTGAGCCAGTCGGACGGCGGCGAGCGCTTCTACGTCTCGCCGAGGATGAAGGAGCTCGTCGAATCCGGCGATCTCGGCCAAAAGACCGGAAGGGGCTTCTATGACCACGCAGGCTGACCCCGCCCTCGACACCCTGGTCGAGCGCTTCGGGCTCAAGGCGCTCGTCGAGTGCTGCCGCCTCGTCGAGGACGGCGTCGCGGGGATCAAGGACGTCGACCTGGGGATGATGACCGGTGCCGGGATCGTCCCGGGGCCGCTGACCCGCGCCGACGAGCGCGGTCTCGACGAGGTGGTCGCCGCCCTGGAGCGCGCGGCGGCGGAGTGGGGCGAGGCGTTCGCGCCGCCGCTGATCCTGCGCCGGCTCGTGGCCCAGGGACGACTCGGCCGCAAGAGCGGACAGGGCTTCTTCCCCTACCCTCAGCCCGACGACGAGCGTGAGACGATCGCCCTCGAGTCGCGCGGCGAGATGAAGGTGATCTGGCTCAACCGCCCGCCGACCAATCCGATCTCGCCCGAGCTCGTGAAGGAGCTCAGCGCGGCGTGGAGCGAGCTCGACGGGAAGGTGCCGGCCGTGGTCATCGCCTCCTCCAGCCCGTTCGCGTTCTGCGCCGGTGCCGACATCAAGGAGTTCCAGCAGGGTGACCCGGAGTCGAGCGGTCGGCTCGTCGAGACCGCGCACGAGCTCATGCGGTCGATGGAGCGCTCCTCGACGGTCACCATCGCGGCGGTCAACGCAGTCGCCTTTGGCGGCGGCTGCGAGCTGGCCATGGCCTGCGACTTTCGCGTGGCGGCCCGATCGGCGACCTTCGGCCAGCCCGAGATCAACCTCGGAATCATTCCCGGGTTCGGTGGCACGCAGCGGCTGCCAAGGCTCGTGGGGGAGGGCCGGGCGCTCGAGATGAACCTGACCGGCGAGCCGATCTCGGCCGCCGAGGCGCTGCGAGCCGGCCTCGCCACCCAGGTGGTGCCCGATCACGAGCTGTTCGACACGGCGCTCGGGTGGGGTCGTAAGCTCGCCTCCAAGGCGCCGCGGGCGATCGAGCAGATCAAGCGCGTCTCCCACCAGGGAGATCTCGACGAGGGTCTGCGTCTCGAGAAGGAGGGCTTCGTCGAGGTCTTCGGCTCGGACGACGCCGGCGAGGGGATCTCAGCCTTCCTCGAGAAGCGCACGCCGGAGTTCCGCGGCCGGTGAGCGCGGCGGGCGGCGGCGTCCGGACCCCGGCGAACGGCGCGGGCCTCAGGCCGCAGGGCA
>JBBSNG010000148.1:0-5754 GCA_038232755.1 Solirubrobacterales bacterium
CCGTCGTTGGGATGCTTGTCGATACCGCTTCCCTTGATCGTGTAGAAGCCGTACACAACGGCGAAGAAGAACACGATCATGACCCCGAGAAAGATGAAGCTTCCCCCGGCGAGAGCGATCACGGTATGCCCTGTGGCCATGGCTGAATTAATTCCTCGCTCCTCAGCATACCCCGTAGAGAGGGCGCAGAACTCAGAGACGCGCGAGCCGAACTCCACGTGAGAGCACAGGGCGGCGCGAAAGGCGGGGTCGTCGGGCAGGCCGGCCTCATCCGCCGTCTCCAGGCAGAGCTCGACGAAGCGCCTGCGCTGAGGCTCCTCGATTCCCGGGTGGCGGTGGACCTTGGCTGTCGCCCATGGGGCGCCCGCCGAGCCGCTGCGGGTGGATGTGTGGGGGCACCTGCATCCGCTGCTCCCGCTGGTGCGGAGCTTCGCCGACTCACCGCCCGGTGCGGTGGTCGAGGTCTCCACACGGCGCAGCCTGCCCAAGGCGCTCGACGCGATACGGCGCGCCGAGATCGATGTGGCATTCGGCGATCTGGCCAGCGCCGGCGAGCCGCTACACCGGCGTTGACCGCGAGCCTGGTCACGTGCACCCGGCTGGTGGCCCTCCTCCACCGTGAGCCGCCGCATACAAACAAACCGTGGGCGTCCCCGCACCCCACCACGTTCGCCAGGGCGACGTCCCGGAGACCGGCGCTTCTACGCGGGAACGGCCTCCACGCCGAGCTCCGTGAGCTTGTCCTCGAGCGCCTGGATGCGGCTCGTGTCCTCGTAGAAGTCCTCGTGCTCGACGATCCTGCCCCAGCGCGTGCGGAGCGCCAGCACCGTGCGGTTCTCGTAGATCCGCCGGCCGTCAGGGTCGGTGGTGAAGTCGTCGAAGCGCACGACGAACGTGAGCCGGTGCAGCGGGCCGCCGAACCACAACTCGATGATCTCGCCCTGCATCCGGGCGGCCGTGAAGTTCCGGTAGAAGCGTTCGATCGCCGGCTTCCCGACGTGGTCGCCGGCCCAGCGGTGCGCGCCCGGGTTGAAGCGCAGCACGGCGTCGTCGGCGTAGGCGGCGAGCATGGTCGACGCGTCGCCGCCGTTGAGCTTGCGCACGTCGGCGCGGAGCTTCGCGAGCAGCGCGGCGCGGAAGCCGGCGCGGGCGGCGAGCGCGCCGGCGGCTCCTGCCGCGAGGAGGGCGGCGGTGCGGGCGGTCATCGGATCTCCTGCGGGTGGGGGAGCAGGGCGAGGGCGGAGCCGGCGCCGGCGCGCATCGGCTCGGTGCTGCGGAGCGCGCGGCAGAGCAGGAAGGCGCCCTCGAGGAGCGCGAGGAGGGAGAGCGCGAGCGCGCGGGGCTCCTCGGCGCCGGCGGTCCCGAGGTCTCGGGCGAGGGCGTCAAGCCAGCTCTCGAAGACGTCCGCGGTGGCGACGCGCAACGTCTCGTGGGTGCTCGCGATCTCGCCGGCGACGGTCGCGATCGGGCAGGCGTCGGCGTAGTCGGTCGCCTCGAGCGTCAGGCCGGCGCCCGCGAAGAACGCCTCGATGCCGGCATTGAGGGTCTCGGCCGGCGGCACGATGGCCTCGTAGAGCGCGAGGAAGAACGCGCCGCCGGTCCGCAGCACCTCGTCGGCGAGCTGCTCCTTCCCGCCCGGGAAGAAGTGGTAAACGGAGCCAAACGGCGCACCCGCCTCGCCGACGATCTGCTTCAGGCCGGTCCCGGCGTAGCCCTGGCGGCGGAAGAGCTCGGCGCTCGCGAGCACGATGCGATCGCGGGTGGGAACGGCGGAGGTGGTCGGCATGCCCCACCACTCTAACTCTTACTAGAGCGATCTATCAAGACAGTCGTGAGAAGCGCCGCGAGATGGTGCGTATGGCTGTCTGATACGGCGGGCCGCCTCGACATTCTCCCGTGACATCTCCCGCGCTAGCATCGCTCGATCCGCCAGAGCGGCACCTCGCCGAAGCCGCGCAGCGGCGTCGACCCGAGCGGCCCGACGCGCAGCTCCGGGTCGGCTTCGAGCCCTCCCGCGAGCCGCTCGTCCGCGAGCACCGTGCCGGGCGCAGCGGCCCCTACCAGTCGACTCGCCAGATTCACAGGCCGGCCGAAGGCGTCACCCGCGCGGAAGAGGAGCGGCCCCAACGCCAGACCTCCGCGTGCGGGCGGCATCCCCTCGGAGGCGCAGGCGCCGATCATGTCGAGTGCGGCGCGCGCCGCTTGTGCCGGATGCGGGCACATGAGCATGGCCTCGTCGCCGATCAGCTTCACCACCCGACCGCCTGCCTCGGTCACGGTGTCGAAGGCGAGCGACTCGAAGCGCCCCAAGAGGTCCCCGAGCGCGGCCGGCTCGAGCTCGCCGCTCGTCCGCGCAAACCCCACGAGGTCGACAAATCCGACTGCGGCCACTGCGTCGTCGTCGCCGGAGAGGTCCGAGCGGCGACGGAGCGCCTCGTCGAGTCGGCGCCGGAAGGCGTAGAGCAAGAGCCACCCGATCCGCGAGCGCTCGATGCCAAGGTCGAGCGCCTCCATCAGCGCACCCTCCCGTAGGCCCAGCTCACGGATGAGGGCGAGCGAGTCGGCTTCGATCTCGGCTACGTGGGTCAGGTGGGCGCTCACCATGCGAGCCTCCTGGACGATCGCCTCGACCGCCCGGGAGCGGGCTTCCCCCTCCAGCGAGTCGACGCCCTCGGCCGCGATGGCGAGCGCCCGAACGTCCTCCTCGGTATACGCCCGTTCCTCCGCCGGCACGTCGGCGAAGCCGAGCGCCCGCCAGAGGAGGTCGGCCACCTCGTGGGGCACGCCCGCCCGCTCGCAAGCCTCGGGCCACGTCAGATTGCGGGGGCCGAGGCGAACGAGCCGCTCGATCGCGTCGTCGCCCCGCTCAGGCATGCGCTGAGCGCGGCATGGAGGCGCCCTGGCGACGGTAGAGCACAGTCACTGTCCCACCCGCGGGTGGCTGCGGGAACGACTCATCGGAGCTCGACGCGGAGCGAGCAAAGCCCCGAGGCCGAGTGGCGGAGGCCGCGGCGGAGCGAGCGAGAGCGAGCGGAGCGCGGAGCCGGGCTGGTCGAGCGGAGCGTCGAGGACGATGAGCGTTACCGCAGACAGGACCCGCGGCCACAACGGCCGCGGGCTCTACCGCAAGAACAACCGGCTACTTGTCGTCGCCGTCGGCCGGCGCGGGCGCCGGCAGGTCCGCCAGCTCGTCGCCGAAGGCCGCGGCGGCCTCGCCGCCGTTGCCGGCGGAGGAGTCGCCGAAGCCGAAGCCCTCGAGCTCGCCGTCCTCGGTCAGCCCCATCTCGGCCGCCAGGTCGCCGTCGTCGAGCAGCCCGATCTCGTCCGGCACATGGCGGACCGGGTCGGTCGGCTCGATCTCCAGGCGCCGGTAGTGCTTCAGGCCGGTCGCGGCCGGGATCAGCTTGCCGATGATCACGTTCTCCTTGAGGCCGACCAGACGGTCGGTCTTGCCCTCCAACGCGGCGTCGGTGAGCACCTTGGTCGTCTCCTGGAACGAGGCGGCCGAGAGGAACGAGTCCGTGGCGAGCGACGCCTTGGTGATGCCGAGGATGATCGGCTCGAACTGGGCCTGCTCCTTCTTTGCCTTCTTCAGCGCGGCGTTCTCCTTGGCCAGGTCGTGGCGGTCGATGAACGCGCCCGGCAGGTAGGCGGAGTCACCCTTCTGGTCCACGCGCACCTTCTTCATCATCTGGCGCACGATGATCTCGATGTGCTTGTCCTTGATGTCCACGCCCTGTGACTTGTAGACGCGCTGGACCTCTTGGACGAGGTAGACCTCGGTGTCGGTGCGCCCGCGGATGTCGAGCAGCTCGTGCGGGTAGATCGACCCCTCGTTGAGCTGATACCCGGCCTCGATCTTCTGGCCGTCGTCTACGAACAGGCGCGTGCGCACGGGGAATGAGTAGGCGTGCTCCTCGCCCGCGTCGTCGGTGACGATGACCTTGAGCGCCTTCTCGGTGCGCTCGATCGCGGCCTTGCCGTCCACCTCTGAGAGCTTCGCCAGGCCCTTGGGCTTGCGGGCCTCGAACAGCTCGACCACGCGGGGCAGGCCCTGGGTGATGTCGAGCCCCGCCACACCACCGGTGTGGAAGGTCCGCAGCGTGAGCTGGGTGCCGGGCTCGCCGATCGACTGGGCGGCGATGATGCCCACCGCGTCGCCGATCGCGACCAGGTGGCCGGTAGCCGGGGCGATGCCGTAGCAGTGCTGGCAGATGCCGGTCTGCGCCTCGCACTTGAGCACCGAGCGGACCGGTACCGGGGTCTCGTCGGAGCCGACGGCCTCGACGATCTCCGCGAGGTCTGACTGGGTGATGAGCTGGTCCTTGGCGAGCAGCTTGCGCCCGCGCTTGGTGGAGAAGGCCGGCCCCGAGAAGCGGCCCACCAGGTTCTCGTTGGGAGAGCCGTCGGCGCCCAGCAGCGGCATCTCGATGATCTCCTTGGTGCCGCAGTCCTCCTGGCGCACGATCACGTCCTGGGCCACGTCCACCAGGCGGCGCGTCAGGTAGCCCGAGTCGGCGGTGCGCAGCGCGGTGTCGGCCAGGCCCTTGCGAGCGCCGTGGGTCGAGATGAAGTACTCGAGCACCGTCAGGCCCTCCATGAAGTTGGCCTTGATCGGACGCTCGATGATCTCGCCCTTCGGGTTTGCCATCAGCCCGCGCATGCCGGCCAGCTGGCGGATCTGCTTGAAGGAGCCGCGGGCGCCCGAGTTGGCCATCATGAAGATGGGGTTCAGGACGTCGAGGTTCTTCTGCATCGCCTCGCCGACCTCGTCGGTCGCCGCGTTCCACTTCTCGACCACGGCCTCGTGGCGCTCCTCCTGGGAGATCAGCCCGGTGTCGTACTGGTCGAGGATCTCGCCGACCTCGCCCTCGTAGCGCTCGAGGATCTTCTCCTTGCTCGGCGGGATCACGACGTCGTTCTTCGACACGGTGATGCCGGCCCGGCTGGCGAACTTGAACCCGAGGTCCTTGAACGCGTCGAGCACCTGCGCCGTGGCGTGGGGGCCGTGCTGGACCACGAGGCTCTGGATCACGGCGCCCATGTTGCGCTTCTTGAGCGGCTCGTTGACGAACGTGTAGCTCGTGGCGGGGTCGTACTTGTCCTCGAGCACCTCCTCGAGCGCGCGCTCCACGCGCTCGTTGAAGAGGATCCGCCCGACGGTGGTCAGGATGTGGCCCTGGCCGTGCAGGCGCCGGTACTCGGCGAGGTCGTGCAGCTTGACCATGCCCTGCTCGTAGGACAGCTCGGCCTCCTGCGCGGAACGGAACACGTGCGGGCTCTGGGTGCCCTCCTTCTTCTCGTCCCAGTTGCCGCGCTGGGCGCGCTGCTCGAGTTCCTCGAGCTCTTCCGGGCCCGGGCCGTAGGTGAGGTAGTAGGCGCCGAGCACCATGTCCTGGGTCGGCACCGCCAGCGCCTCGCCGTGGGCCGGCGAGAGGATGTTGTTCGAGGACAGCATCAGCAGCCGCGCCTCGGCCTGGGCCTCGGCGCTGAGTGGCAGGTGGACCGCCATCTGGTCGCCGTCGAAGTCGGCGTTGAAGGCGTGGCAGACCAGCGGGTGGACCTGGATCGCCTTGCCCTCGACCAGCACCGGCTCGAAGGCCTGCAGGCCCAGGCGGTGCAGGGTCGGCGCGCGGTTGAGCAGCACGGGGTGGTCCTTGATGACCTCCTCGAGCAAGTCCCAGACCTCGGTGATCATAGAGTAGACCATCTTTTTGTCCGCCTTGATTTTCTGAACGGACTTGCGCTCGACCA
>JBBSNG010000149.1:0-5741 GCA_038232755.1 Solirubrobacterales bacterium
AGCTCCTCCTCGGCGTCCATCCCGGCGTGGAGCTCGCGGCTGCGCTCGAGCTCGGCGTCGAGCTCCGAGCCGAGCAGCAGGGCGTTGTTGATGATCCACAGCCACAGCAGGAACACGATCACCCCGCCGAGAGCCCCGTAGGTGGCCTCGTAGGAGCCGAAGTTGGCCACGTACAGGCCGAAACCGGCCGAGGCGACGATGGCCAGGAGGACGGCGAGGAAGCCTCCGGGCGTGACCCAGCGAAAGCCCGGCAGCCGGGCGTTGGGCGCGACGTAGTAGAGGAAGGCCACGAGCCCGGAGACGATCAGCAGAAGCACCGGCCACTTGGCGATCGACCACACCGTGACCGCCGTGCCGCCGAGCCCGACGACGTTCCCGACCGCCTCCGCCACCGGTCCGCTGATCACCAGGGCGATGACCACGACGGCGACGAGAACGAGCATCAGTACCGTGACTCCCAGCCGCAGCGGAATCAGCTTCGTCGGCCCGCGGCCCTCCTCGATCTCCCAGATAGCGTTGGCCGCGCGGAAGAAGGCCCCGATGTAGCCCGAGGCCGACCACAGGGCGCCGAGCAGGCCGACCCCGAACAGCGCGCCCGCCCCGCCCTTCGAGTCGATCACGCCCTCGATGGCCGGGCGGAAGGTCTCGACCGCGGAACTCGGCCCGAGCTGATTGATGATGTCGAGCAGGGCCTGCGTCGTCCTCTGCCCTCCGGCGAGCCCCAGCAGGGCGACGAGGACGAGTAGCGCGGGGAACAGTGACAGCACGCTGTAGTAGGTCAGAGCGGCCGACCAGTCGGTGATGTTGTCCTCCTGGAACTCCTGAACCGTCCGCTTGAGGATCGCCTTCCACGAGCGCCCCGGCAAGTCGGTGGGATCGCTCGGCTGGTCGTCGCCGTGGCGGTCGGGCGCGTTCTTCTCGGGTGTGGCCTCGGCGCTCGGCATGCTGTCGATCTTTTCCCTGCCGGTCCTAGGCGAAACCGGCGGCGCGCTTCCTCAGAGGGCCAGCGACAGCGGCTGCTCGAGCGCCTCGCGCACGCGGGCGAGGAACTGGGCACCGTCAGCGCCGTAGAGGATGCGGTGGTCGGACACGAGCGACAACGTGGCCATGTCGCGGGCCACGACGCGACCCGACTCCTCCACGAACGGCTTCTTCCTGAGCGCTCCGACGGTCAGGATCGCGGCCTGCGGCGGATTGATCACCGCCGAGAAGCGGTCGATGCCGAACATGCCGAGATTGGACACCGTGAACGTCCCACCCGAGAGCTCGGGCGGGGTGATCGTGCCGTCGCGGACCTTGTCGATGGCCGCGTGCGCCGCCCGGGCGATCTCGCCGAGCGACTTCGAGCCGACGTTGAAGAGGGTCGGGACCACGAGCGTGTCCTTCGCCGCCACCGCCACGCCGATGTTGATCTTCTCGTAGAGCTCGAACTGGCCGTCCTTGTAGGCGCCGTTGACACGCGGGTGCTCGCGGAGCGAGAGCGCGCAGGCCTTGACGATCATGTCGTTGAAGGACGGCACGGGATCGGCGACCTCCTTGAGGCGCCCGCGCAGCTCGACGCAGGCCGCCATGTCGACCTCGACCTCGAGCGTGAAGTCCGGCGCCGTCGCCTTCGACTCGGCCATACGCCGCGAGACCGTCTGCTGGAGGCGGGTGAGCTCTTGGACGTGGACCTCGCCCTTGGGGCCCGCCTCGCCCTTGGCCACCGCTCCCTGCGGCTCGGGCAGGGACCCCTTCTCCTGCTCGGCGCCCGATTCGTCGACGGCGCCGGTCTCCGTGGCCTCGTCGGCGCCCTCGCCCCCGCCCGCGCCGTCGGCGGCGGCGAGCACGTCGGCCTTGACGATCCGCCCGCCGGGCCCCGATCCGTCGAGGCTGCTCAGGTCGACGCCCTGCTCGCCGGCGATGCGGCGAGCCACGGGGGAGGCCTTGACGCGGCCGTTGCCGTCGGACGAGCCCGCTGGCGCGCCGCCGCCCTCGGGGGCGCCGCCGTTCTTCGAGGCCTCCTCGTCGGCTTCGTCCTCCTCGGCTGTCGCGACGCTCCGCTCCTCCTCGGACTCCGCGGTGGCCGCCTCCTCCTCCTGGTCACCGCCGGCCTCGGCCTCCGCGTCGGCGTCGCCGCTCTCCCCGGCGTCGGCCTCTCCGCCGGCATCGCCGGCATCGCCGCCACCGCCCTCGGAGGCTTCGCTCGGGTCCCCGACCCGCGCGATCACCTCGCCGATCGACAGCGTGTCCCCCTCGCCGGCGATGACCTCGATCAGCGTGCCGTCGGTGTCGGCCTCGTAGGTCATGTTGGCCTTGTCGGTCTCGATCTCGACCAGCGCTTCGCCGCGCTTGACCTCGCCGCCCTGCTCGACCAGCCACTTGAGGACCGTGCCCTCCTCCATCGAGTCGGACAGGCGCGGCATGGTTACGTCGGTGGCCATTCGGTCTCCCCTGAGCTTCGGTCGCGGCCGGCAGAGACGGTTATACCGGCTCGGCCCCGCGGGGGCGCGGATCGCACCGACGTTGGCGGGTTGCCCGCAGCGGTACCGTCGACTCGATGACGACGCTGGAGAAGACGTCACTCTCAGCGCTCGAACGCAAGACGGTCGACCGCTTCCTCGAGCTGCTCGGCGAAGGGCTCGGTGAGGACCTGGTGAGCGTCTGGCTCTACGGCTCGCGGGCGCGAGGCCAGCGCGCCCTGCCATATTCGGATGTCGACATCCTCGTGCTCACGCGCGGCGACTCGCGGCGCGGCGGCGAGCGAAGCTCGTACGCGATCGAGACGGCGGCCGCGGCGACAGGTGCGGACACCGAGTTCTTCTCGGTCATGGTCTTCGACCTCGATTGGCTCGCCGACCGTCGGGCGGTCGAGGCGGATTTCATCAAGGAGGTCGAGCGCGACCGGGTGGTTCTGGCCGGCGACCCCGACGGGGAAGAGCACCCGCCGCTGCGCCCTTACGAGGGTATGCGACCGAGGACGCGCGAGTACCTCGACCAGGCCGAGACTCGGCTGCGCTCCGCAAGGCTCCTGGTCGACGCGGACGCCGGGTCACCGCTGATCTCGCTCGCCTACTACGCGATGTTCAATGCGGCCCGCGCAGCGCTCAGCGAACGCGATCTATTCGTGCGTCAGCACAAGGGGATGCGGGGCCTCTTTCACCGGACCTTCGTCACCGGTGGCGAGTTCGATCCTGCTCTGCACACGAGAGCCGCCGCGACACAGAAGCCGCGCGAGTACGCCGACTACGACGGCAGACCCTTCTCGGAGGAGCAGGCGCGTGAGACGCTCGAGCTCGCCGAGCGCTTCGTCGCAGCCGTGAAGCAGATGATTGGCGAGTAGCCGACCCGTCTCCGACGGACCGCCTACAGGTCCCCGAACGTCGACAGCACGGCCTTGACCACGTGCTCGGGGTGGGGCATGGCCGCCTGTTCGAGCGGCTTCGAGTAGGGCATCGGCGTGTCGGCGCCGGTCACTCGGCCGACCGGCGCGTCGAGGTGGTCGAAGGCCTGCTCCTGGATCAGCGCCGCCAGGTTCGCACCGACGCCGCCGTGTGGCCAGCCCTCCTCGACGATGACCGCGCGGTTGGTCTTCTTGACCGACTCGACGATGGTGTCGAGGTCGAGCGGGCGCAGGGTGCGCGGGTCTATGACCTCGGCCTCGATCTCGTGCTCGTCGGCGAGCGTCTCGGCGGCTTCGGCGGCGGTCAGCGCCTGGCGCGAGATGCCGACGATCGTCACGTCCTCGCCCTCGCGGCGGATCGCCGCCTCGCCGAAGCGCATCGGCTCGGCGTCGCCGTTCTCGGGCACCTCGCCCTTCTTGCCGTAGAGGCCCTCGTGCTCGATGAAGATGACCGGGTTCTCGTCGCGGACGGCGGTCTTGAGGAGCCCCTTGGCGTCGGCCGCCGTGGTGGGGACGGCGACGAGCAGCCCCGGGATGTGCAGGTAGATCGCCTCGAAGCAGTGCGAGTGGGTGGGCCCGAGCTGATGGCCGCCGCCCTGGGGCATGCGGATGACCATCGGCACGCCGACCTGGCCGCCGAACATGTAGCGCACGCTCGCCGCGGCGTTGATGATCTGGTCGAGCGCGAGCAGCGAGAAGTTGATCGTCATGATCTCGACGATCGGGCGCAGCCCGGCCATCGCGGCGCCCACGCCGGCGCCGACGATGGTGTTCTCGGAGATCGGCGTATCGCGCACGCGCTTCTCGCCGAAGTCCTCGAGAAGCCCGTCGGTGACCTTGAAGGCCCCCTGGAAGACGCCGATGTCCTCACCCATGATGAAGACGTTCTCGTCGGCCTCGAGCTCCTCGCGCAGCGCCTGGTTGAGCGCCTCGCGATAACGCATCTCAGCCACTGCTAGTCGCCCCCGCCCTCTTCGTCGCGCGGGCCCGAGGACTGCTCCTCGCCCTCCTCGGGATCGGGGCGCTTGCGCCGCTCCTCGGCGTCGCCGACCTTGGCGTAGGCGGCGCCGGCCTCGGCCAGCTCGCGCATGGCGTCGCTCGAGGAGGTCTTGAGCTCCTCGCCCTTGTGGGTCTCCGGGGCCCGCTCGTCGACCACGTACCAGCCGGGCTCCTCGCCGCTGAAGGAGTAGAGGTCGTCGTACAGCGCGTCGAGCTCCGGGAAGGGACTGTTGGTGGCGAACTCGACCGCCTCCTCGACGGTGCTCTGGGCGTCCTCGTCGAAGCCGTCGATGTCGTCCTGGGAGAGGACGTCCTCGTCCTTGACCCGGTCACCGAAGGTGGTGATCGGATCGCGCCGGCGCCACTCCTCGACCTCCTCCTTCGAGCGGTACTCCTCGGGGTCGGCCATCGAGTGGCCGCGGAAGCGGTAGGTCACGGCCTCGACGATCTGCGGCTGGCGGTCCTCACGCGCCTTGCGGAGCGCCTTTCCGAGCTCATCCTTGGTGTCGAGCACGTCCATGCCGTTGCAGCGCGCACCCGGCACGCCGAAGCCGTCGCCGCGCTTCGAGAGGTCGGTGATGGCCGAGGCGCGCTCGATCGCCGTGCCCATGCCGAACTGGTTGTTGATGACCAGGAAGACGACCGGCAGGCTCCACAGCGCCGCCAGGTTGAGCGACTCGCCGAAGTTCCCCTGGTTGATCGCGCCGTCGCCGAGCATGCAGACGACTGCGTCCTCGGTCTCCTGGTAATCCGCCGCGAGGCCGAGCCCGACCGCCAGCGGCAGATTGCCGCCGACGATGCCGTAGCCGCCCATGAAGCGCTTCTCGATGTCGAACAGGTGCATCGAGCCGCCGTGGCCCTTGGAGACGCCGTCCTGGCGACCGAAGAGTTCGGCCATCACGCGCTTCGGGTCGGTCCCCCGCGCGAGCGCCTGACCGTGTTCGCGGTAGGTCGAGATCAGGTAGTCGCTCTCGCGCATGGCGAGCGTCGCGCCGACGATCGCTGCCTCCTCACCGATGGCGAGGTGGAGGAAGCCGCCGATCTGCGCCTTGGTGTACATCTCGCCCGCGCGTTCCTCGAAGCGGCGGATGAGGAGCATCTTGCGGAGGATCCCCTCGCAGTGCTCGCGGTCCGGGAGGTCGTGGTGCTCGCCGGGGTCGACGGGGAGGCGCTCTTCGGGCGAGCGGTCAGTTTCGGCGTGCGCTGATGCGCCGTCGGACGGCTCTTCGTGCCCCTGTTGTTGGTCCTCCGCCTTGGCCTCGGCCATGCGGGTGGGAGACTACTGAATGTCCGATGCCGCCCGTGGCGCGTCGTGCCCCAAGTTCAGAGTTGATCGGCCGCCGGTCAGGCGACGTCTGCA
>JBBSNG010000150.1:0-5719 GCA_038232755.1 Solirubrobacterales bacterium
ACGCGCGACACCACGTCCATCCGCCGGCCGAGCACGGGAACCAGAGCGTCGACCTGCTCGCGCGATCCGCCCAGCGCGGCGAGCGTGGACGCGCGGACCGTCTCGGTGTGGGGATCCTCGCCGAGCGGGTCGCAGCCGAAGTCGTTGAACTTGAGGTACAGGTTGACTGCCCCCGCCGAGCGACGGCGAAGGTGCCACGTCGTCGACCCCGGGAACATCACGACGTCGCGGTCGCGGTCGGCGAGCTCGACCTCCCGCGCGTCCCTCAGCACGGTCTCCGGCCGCTCCTCGGGCTGAAGGCTCCGGTTGAACGCGGCGGCCTTGTTGTACGGGTTCATCTCACGGTACTCGTAGGGATAGAGAACGAGGCGCGAATCCTCGGGGATCGTGACCGAGAGACCGACCGACACCTGCGAGGGAAAGCGGTCCTTGTGCGCGACCGGCTCCGGCGCGGCGTTGGCCTCGTAGGCCTGGATATGGCGCTCGGAGAGGGTCATCGTCGCGCCGTTGAGCCCGCACACCTCGGCGACGACCTCGAACAGCTCGCCCGGATAGTCGACGTTCTCGGGGAACTCGAACAGCGACTGCTCCTTCTTCCCCTTGATCGCGTGTCCCTCGAGCATGTGCGCCCTGAGCTCGTCCTCGACGTAGCGCAGCATGTACTCGTGGAACTCGGGCGTGACTCCCTCGCGGATGTGCACCCACCCCTGGCGCTCGTACTCGGCACTGTGATCGGCCGGATCGAAGCCGAAGACCTTCATGCGCTCAACCCTCTCGTTCGCTTGCTTTCCGCTTTCTCATCGGCCACCTCGAGCAGTCTCTCAAGCACCGGGACGGCGACGTCCGTGGCGTAGGCCTGATCGGCCACCAGATAGTGATGGTGGAGACCAGGATGCCCGTTCACCTCGGCCACCACGCCGCCGGTCTCGGCGAGCGGCCGCGTGGGGTCGCTGGTGATCACGTCGACGCCCGCGAGACGTAGGCCGACCGCCTCGGCGGCGGCTCGTGCGGTGTCGACCACGTCGGTGGAGAGGGGCTCGCGAACGGTCTCGGTGTCCTCGACGCGGTTGTCGTTGGTCACCGTCTGGAGGTCGATGGTCGTCCCGCCCGCCAGCACCGTCGAGAGGCTGCGGCCGGCGCGCTCGAGCGCCAGCACCGTGTCCAGGTTCACCCGCAGGGGCGTCAGGCCGGCTCGGCCCCGTCCAGCCACCCGCCGCTCGTTCTCGCGGGCGATCAGGCCCGCGATGCTCGAGCGACCGTCGCCGTTCAGCCGCGGCGGACGGTGGCGCAGCACGTCGATCAGCTCCCCCTCGAGGAAGAGCAGGCGGTAGACCGCCCCCGGCGCCTGACTCTCGATCAGTACCTCCGGCGAGAAGCGCGCGGCTCGCATACGCGCGCGGGCGAGCTGGCTGGCACCGCTCACGCCCGCCGTCGTCCCTCCTCCGCCACCGGTCCCGCTCGCCGGTTTGACCACGACCGGGCCGCCGCTGCTCGCGAGGAAGTCGAGCGCGGCGCGCCCGTCGGAGAAGGCCATGCGAGAGTGAGCCGGAACCGGCACCCGCTCGGCGGAGAGCAGCTGGTGCACGAGCGGCTTATCGAGCGCCAGACGCAGCGTGACCGCATCGTCGAGTCCGACGAACTGCTGCCAGACCCGCGTCGAGACGCCCTCGCGGCGGATCTCGAGGAATCCGGAGGAGAGGGGGAGCATCTCGGCTCCGAGGCTCGTCGCCGCGTTGCTCCAGATCTCCCGGTAGATGGCCTCTCGCCAGTGCGCGCCGAGCGTACGCCAGCCTCGCTCCGAGCGGAGGCGGCTCAGCGTGTAGCGGACGCCCGTCGAGTGCACGAGATCGGCCCAGGCGCCCACGGTCAGCGCACGCCTGCCACCGAGCGCCAGGCCGTCGATCAACCGCGAGCTCCTCTGGTGCCTCAACCGGGGCGTCCGTTCGTCGATACTGAAGTCATGCCGAGGTCGTCGAGACTGGCCCCTCCCGAGCACCCGAGCGCCGGACCAGCATATGGCGTCGCCGGGCCCGCCCTGGCCCTTGCGCTGTGTGTGATCGGACTCGCCGCCCTGGGCGCACTGGCTCTGCGCGGCGTATCCGTCGACAGCTTCGACCTGCTCGGCCGCGGCGAGAACCCGGTCCACCCCCTGCACCCGGGCGATCCCCGGGTGACGGTGCCGGCACTCTTCTCGGGCCTGCTCTGCGCCCTCGCCGCGGCGCTGGCGCTCGCGCAGCGCCGCCACGCTTCGCGGTCGCTCTTCACGGTCATGGGACTGCTGCTCGCGGTGCTGGCCGTGGCCGAGGTCACGGCGCTCGAGGAGCGCCTGGTCTCAGCGTCGATCCTCTCGCCCCTGGCGATCGGCCTCGCCCTCGCCGCGCCTGCGGTCGCCGTCGCGCTGCTCGCGGGCACGCAGGGGACTTGGGGACCGACGCCACGCACCCTCGTCCTGTCGGCGGGAGCGATCTGGATCGCTGCGGCCCTCGTCCAAGGCTTGGCGAGCCAGGCCGACCTGACGGCACGAGCGGCGGCCGAAGTCCTCGAGATGGCGGCGGCCGGTCTCTTCGCGCTGGGGTTTCTCGCCGTTCGCAACAGCGTGTCGGGCGAGGCTCGCAGCCGAGCCGGAGCGCTCACCGACTTCGTGACGGCTATCGACGTGCGCCGCGTTGCCATCGCGCTCGCCGCGTGCATCGTGGGGCTCGGCGTCCTGGGCGCCCTGTTTCGGTCCGGCACGGTCGACGTCACAGCCTTCGACATGAACGCGGAGCGCTCGGTTCCGACCCTGTTCTCAGGCCTGCTCCTGTTCGCAGCCGCCGGGCTGGCCGCAGTGGCAGCCATCGCCGCCCCCCCGGACCGCCACCGTCGCGTCTGGTGGTGGATCCTCGGCGGCCTGTTCGCCTTTCTGGCCTTCGACGAGGTGGCGGCCGTGCACGAGCGGCTCCAGTTCTGGACCGGCGCCTTTGGTCAGCTGTCGCTCCTCCCGATCCTCGCGGTCGGGGCGCTCGCGGGTGTGATGACGCTGCGCCGGCTGCGGTGGCACCGCCTCGCCCAAGCGCTCCTGGTCGCCGGCGCTGCGGCCTGGCTCGTCGCGCAACTCGTCGACGCCGCGCAGTCGGGCGGACGCCTCGACGCGCTGAGCGTGCCCGAGGAGATGCTCGAGATGATCGGCTCGGCCTGCTTCTGCCTGGCCATCCTCATCGCTCTGCAGGCCGGGCGGCGGCCCTCGCCCGCCGTCTCGGGCGAGCCCTCGCCGGCGCGACCGGTGCACGCGGGTTAGCCGAAGCCTCAGGCCGCCTGCTCCGGGGACCCGACGCTCTGGCGGGGCACCAGCACGCTACGCCGGAACGTGGCCACGAGCACCCCGTTCTGGTTGAACGCGTCCGAGCGCACCTTGACCACGCCGCGATCCGGCTTCGAGCGTGAAGGCGTCACCTCGAGCACCTCGCTCTCCACGAACAGGGTGTCGCCGTGGAACACGGGCGCGGGATGCTTCAGCTCCTCGGTGGCCAGGTTGGCGATCGCCTTGCCCGAGACGTCGCCCACCGACATTCCGAGCATCAGGGAGTAGACGAGCGACCCGACCACGACGTTGCGCCCCTGCTGGGACTGCGCCGCGTAGACGTCGTTGATGTGCAGCGGGTGATGGTTCATGGTGATGAGGCAGAACAGGTGATCGTCCCCCTCGGTCACCGTCTTGGCGGGCCAGTGCTTGTAGACCGCGCCGACCTCGAACTCCTCGAGGTAGCGGCCGTACTGGCGCGCCCCGGAGGCCTCGCGCGCGGCTTGGCTCGTCTCGAGGGCAGAAGTCGCGGTGTCGGTCATCGGGTTCCTCATGGGTAGAGCGTCGGAAGGGGCCGGTGCGTCGACTGATCAGTCGACGCGGCCGGGAAGCCTAGAGGCGACGCCGCGAGAGGACGCTCCGCGTCGGCGTCGGTCGCGCAACGCAACCGCCGAGCGGAGGCCCGCCAGCGCCGAGCGACCGACCAGGCTCTTCCGCGCGACGACGACCGAGGCTATGCGTCGCCAATCCGGCCAGAGCCGGTTGATCAGCTCGTTGTCGGGCGTCGTGCACGAGTCGATCCAGTTGATGTCGGTCCGACGATGAAAGGCCTCGATCGCGCCGACCTCGAGCTGAGCGCCGGGCGAGCACGAGGCGAGCTCCTCGTCGTGGGCGACCTTGAGACAGAAGATCGCGTCCGCCGCGAGCAGGTTCCACTGCATCGCGACCGTCCGGCCCCCTCCCTCGAGCGCAAGCAGTTGCAGCCTTCCGGCCTCGGCGAACGCGGCGGAGGTCTCGTCGAAGCAGCGGCGATGGGCGTCAGTCGAGCCGATCGCCGTACCGGCACGCCCCTTCCAGCCCGAGGCCTCGAGTCGCACGAACTCCTCGCGCGCGGACGTCTCGTCACAGCGATCGACGACTCGCAGCGGATCGCCGAGCCGCTCCCTCGACAGCACGACGAGAGGACGCGTTGGCCTCCGCACCTTGGTGACCATCGTGGCGTACCCGTCCTCGGCCGCAGCGGCGGCGATCTGCGACCACGCTGCCGGCGCGACGCCCCGCCCGCGGTAGTCCGGTGAGGTGACGGAATCCTCGAGACAGACGGTTCCCTCGGGCAGGCTCAGCCAGCCGCCGCGCGCGGCGGCCACGGGTGTCCGCCCGCGGAGCACCCAGCACGCAAAGGCGGGCGTCCCCCCTCGACCACGAGCCAGAGCTCGGCGCCCTGGGCCAGGCGGGACTCGACCTGGCGCGCGGAGCCGGTCGGCAGGGACTCGACGAGCTTTCCGTCGCTCGACCCGCCGCGGCGAAGCTCAAGCCCCCCCGGTAGGCGAACGCGCGGACGTCGGCCCAGCTCGAGCGCATACCAGACGTGCGTCTCGCGCATGTAGACGAGACTGAGGGCTCGGACTCCAAGCCGCCGGCACGCCTCCCCGGCTCGATGGCGTCGTACGGCGCTCACGCGAGGGCGCATGTTGGCACGGCGTGGCAGTCGAGCCGTCCGCCGCTCGCGATTCAAGCGGGTTTCCCGGCTACCGAGACGGGGCGGCTACCCTGCCGGGGGATCAAGCGATGAGCCGGCTGCCGAGACCAACCCATGCCACCGTCGTCGCCTACCTCGCGCTGTTCGTGGCGCTGGGAGGGACCTCCTACGCGGCGATCACGGTGACCGGGAGCAACGTCCGCGACGAATCGCTCACCGGCCAGGACGTTCGCGACGGTTCGCTGCGGAGTCGCGACGTCGAGAACAGCACGCTCACCACCTCCGACGTCAAGGACTCGTCGCTGCGCAAGCAGGACTTCCTGCCCGGCTCGCTGCCGCAGGGTGAGCGCGGTCCCGCAGGTGCGGGGGGCGCCAAAGGCGACACCGGTCCCATGGGCCCCGCAGGGGAGTCCGCGGCTTCGAGTCAGGGTCCCGCAGGCCCGGCAGGTCCCGCAGGCCCGGCAGGTCCCGCAGGGGCGAAGGGAGACTCCGGCCCCGCAGGCCCGGCCGGGGCCAAGGGAGACTCCGGCCCTGCAGGCGCGACGGGCCCGGCCGGTGCGACCGGACCCCGAGGCCCGAGCAACGGCTACTACTTCGAATCGAACATCGACGAGCCGTTCGTCAACGGACAGACGCTCGGCACTCTCGACCTCCCGGCCGGCAACTACATCGTGATGGGCAAGCTCTGGCTCGACAACCAGGACAGCACCTCCGGTCGAGCCATACGCTGCTCCATGAAG
>JBBSNG010000151.1:0-5715 GCA_038232755.1 Solirubrobacterales bacterium
CGGCGACGTCCCCGCCCTGCACGCCGGCCGCGCGCCCACCGCCTCCGAAGCCATCGCCGCCGCCGAAGAAGGCCTCGAAGATGTCGGACACCGACCCGAAGCCGGAGAAGTTCGGCTCGCGGCCCTCCGAGGAGAGCCCGTCGTGGCCGTAGCGGTCGTAGACCTGGCGCCGCTCGGGATCGGAGAGGATCTCGTAGGCGTCGGCGGCCTCCTTGAAGCGCTCCTCGGCGTCGTGGTCGTGGCGGTTGACGTCGGGATGGAGCTCGCGGGCGAGCTTGCGGAACGAGCGCTTGATCTCGCGCTCGTCGGCGTCGCGGGAGACCCCGAGGACCTCGTAGGCGTCGCGCTTCACGGTCACGACTCGCTCCACACCGAGTCGACGTAGCGCGAGAGCTCGGCGGCGGCCTCGCGCACGGAGCCGATGGCCGTCGCGTAGTCCATGCTCTTCGGGCCGACCACGCTGACCGCGCCGAGGCGGCGGGCCGGCATCCCGTAGCCGGCGGCCACCACGCTCAGCGACCGGAGCTCGGGGGCCTCGTTCTCGGCGCCGATGCGCAGGTAGATCCGCGGCTCGTCGAGGGCTCGGCGCAGCAGGCCGAGCAGGGTCACGCGGTGCTCGAGCAGGCGCAGCAGGTCCTCGATCTGCGAGAGCTCCTGGAAGCGGTCCTCGCCGAGCAGCCGCGAGGTGCCCTCGACGTACAGCGCGTCCTCCGCCGTCGCCTCGAGCTCGACGAAGGCGGGCGCGAGCGAGGCCAGGAACCCGCGCTCGGTGTGCGAGAGCTCCGGATCGGCGAGCTTGGCGTGCAGCATCCGCGCCCCGAGGCCCATGCCCGCGAGCTGCTCGTTGAGGTAGCTCGCCGCCCAGTCGACGAGGCCGAGGTCGACCGGGTGCTCGTAGCTCACCACTCGCTTCGAGACTCCGCCGGTCGAGGTGATGACCACGACCATCGCCACCTGGGGCTGGAGGCGCAGGACCTCGACGCGCCGGATGGTGGTGGCGGCGATCGGCGGGGCCGAGACGATGGCCAGCATGTTGGTGACCTGCGAGAGCTGCTCGGTCGTCGCGCGCACCGCCTCGTCGACCTCCCGCCGCACGAGGTCGAGCTCGAGCCTGGGCCGGGGCGCCGGCAGGTTGCCCGGCTCGAGCAGCTCGTCGACGTAGTGGCGATAACCGGCGTCGGTCGGGACGCGGCCGGCCGAGGTGTAGGGGTGCTGGAGCAGGCCGAGCTCCTCGAGGGCCGCGAGCTCGCTGCGCATGGTCGAGGGCCCCCAGGGCACGTCGCCGCGCTCGGAGAGCCATCTCGACGCGACCGGCGCCCCGAGCTCGAGGTGACCCTCGACGACGAGGCGAAGGACGTCGGCCTGACGGGGGCTGAGCGCGGGGTCCATCCTCGTATTGTGGCGGCTCGCTCGGGCCGCGGTAGGTCAGTCAGCCCAGAGCGAGCTCGGCCTCGGCGTTGCGGACGATCCGGTTGCCCTCCTGCTCGGCCTCGGTGTCGACGAGCGCGACGTCTTCCGAGGCCTCGCGCACCGTTCCGCGCACGACGATCTCCTTCTCCGGCATCCCCATCCCGCGAAACTGAACCGCGAGCCGCCGCAGCGATCGCGGATCCCCGCCCGCGGCGGCGGTGTTGGCCCGCGCCACCAGGGCCATCGTGTACAGCCCGTGGAGGATCGTCGAGGGCAGCCCGACCTGGCCCGCGAACTCAGGATCGATGTGGATCGGGTTGTAGTCGCCCGACGCGCCGGCGTAGCGGTGCGGCAGGTACCTGTCGGGGGTGACCCGCAGCTCCGGGATCTGCTCGCCCTCGTTCATGCTCACCCTCCCCGTTCGATGTTCGTCCAGGTGCCGCGCGTGACCTCCTGGGCGTCCTGGTTGACCGAGACGGTCTCGAAGACGTAGAAGGTCTTGTCGTCGCGCTGCGAGATGTCGAGGACCGAGGCGGTGGTGGTGATGGTGTCACCCGCGTAGACGAGCTCCGACCAGGCGAACTCCTGCCCGCCGTGGACCATCATCGCGAAGTTCATGCCCACGTCGGGATCGAACATGGCCGGCGCGATGGCGCCCGAGGAGTAGACGACGGCGAACATCGGCGGTGCGACGACGGCGCGGAAGCCGGCGTCGCTCGCCGCTCGCGGATCGTGGTGAACGGGGTTCTCCTCGCCGATCGCGTGGGCGTACTCGCGGATCTTCTCCCGCCCGACCTCGTATTCGAAGGGCGGGTAGCCCTTGCCGACGACCGTGCTCTGCTCGGCCACGTCACCTCCCGTTCGCGGTCTCCCGGCCGGGCGGTTCCGGCGCGAGCGAGCGGCAGTCTAGTCGCGGCGCCGGAGGGCGCCGGCCGGTGGTCGCGTGCGCCGGGGGCAGACGGACCAGAGCGACCTGTCGGCGCCCGGCGCGCGGTCGCTACCGGCGGCGGCGTCCGGCCGGCCGGCCACCGCGTCCGCCGCGGTGTCCGCCGCCCTTGCGGCCACGGACCTTGTCGAAGAGCTTCTTCGCTGCGAACAGTCGCATCAGCTTGCCCATACATCTCCTCCTCAGAACTTGGGTGCTCACGCGAGCGCCCGGTCGAGGTGGTCCTACCCACTTCGGGCTACCGGCACGCGATCGGGCAACCGAGTGTGACGATCGCGCTCCCGGCGCGGGCGCAGGCCGCCGCCTCTAGCGCCCGCCCCCGCTCCGTGCCGGCGAGCGCCGCCGGCCCCTCGCTCCCGAGGGGGTCGCGCTGTATGTGCGTCCGCTCGGGGCGTGCCCGTTGGATGCCCGCTCCGGGCGCCAACTCGGCGAGCGGGGCTTCGACGAGCGGCCCCGTGACGAGCGGCCGCCGTTCGGGGAGCGTCCGTTCGACACCGGCCCGGTCGACAGGCCGGACTCGGCGAACTCGCTCTGGAGCGAGAGGCTCGAGGCGATCCGGCCGATGTCGTGGGCCTGGTCGGGGGCCACGAAGGTCACCCCGGTGCCGGTCTTGCCGGCGCGTCCGGTCCGCCCGACGCGGTGCACGTAGGCGTCGCGGTCGCCGGGCGCGTCGAAGTTGATCACGTGCGTGATGTCGTCGACGTCGATCCCGCGCGAGGCCACGTCGGTGGCGATCAGCGTGTCGACCGAGCCCGAGCCGAAGCGGAAGAGCGCCTTTTCGCGCTGGGCCTGCGACTTATCGCCGTGCATGGCCAGGACCTCGAGGTCGTGAGTGCGCAGACGCTTGACCAGCCGGTCGGCGCCGCGCTTGGTGCGCACGAACACCAGCGTGAGGCCGCGCTCGTCGTCGCGCAGCTCGCGCACCAGGGCGTCGATCTTCGAGTCGCCGCTCACCGCCACGAAGCGATGTCGCACGTCGGCGCGCTGCTCACGCGGCGCGGCGTGCTCGTGCACGCGGGCGCCGTGGGTGTAGGCCTGCGCGACGCGGTGTACCTCGGCGTCGAGGGTCGCCGAGAAGAAGAGCGTCTGGCGCTTCTGGGGAAGCTTGGAGACGATCCGATCGACCGGAGGGCGGAAGCCCATGTCGAGCATCCGGTCAGCCTCATCGAGGATGAGGATCCGCGTCTTCGACAGGTCGACGGCGCGGCGAGCCATCAGATCCTCGAGCCGTCCCGGGGTGGCCACGAGGATGTGGGCGCGACGGGCCAGCTTGGCCTGCTTCTCGATCCCCGCGCCGCCGTAGACGGCAGCGATGGAGAGGGCGCGCGCCTGGGCAAGAGGCCGCAGCTCCTCGACGATCTGACCCGCGAGCTCGCGGGTGGGAACGAGCACGAGCGCGGTCGGGCGTGGGTCCTCGGCCTCGATGAGGTCGACGAGCGGCACGCCAAAGGCGAGCGTCTTGCCCGAGCCGGTGGGCGACTTGACGAGCACGTCCTGGCCGGCGAGGGCGTCGGGAATGACCAGCTGTTGGACGGGGAAGGCGGATTCGCGGCCCTGCTCGGCGAGCGCCGAGACCACAGCTCGAGACGCGCCGAGATCGGCGAAGGCGTTGGAAGACATGGGTGAAAGCTCCTTGCTGGCGGCGCTCGGAGCGGCCGCCTAACGATTCGGGAGATTCAACTGACCCGGATCGCTGGAGCGTTACGGAAGAGGAACCTCGCGGCGGCGGATGCCGCTCGCTGAAGGCGACGCTAGCAGGGAGATCGCTGGGCGGGAGAGCTCGCCCCGTTGGCGGGCGCGCCCTGTCGCGCCCGCTCGCGCTCCTCCACCCACGCGTCCAGCCTTCTCCACCGCCCGAACAGCCAGTCGATCCGCTCGTGGTGGTCGGCCGGTATCGCGCTGCGCGGCTCGTGCCACAGCCGCACCTCGATGGTCTGGGGCTCGGGCATCAGCCGCCAGACCTCGCCCAGGCCGGTCGGGAACCCGACGTGCCCCATCACCACGACGTCGATCTCGGGCGCCGCCTCGATCGCCGCGAGCGTGCCGCCAGGGCGCGGGGCGCTCACGTGGCGCATCCCGCGCGCCCACCCCGCCTGCTCGGTATGCCCGGCGTGCTCGAGACGCTCGATGCTCTTGAGGCGGCGCTCTTCGGTCACGTTCCCGCCCTCGGGGAAGATCACCAGGGCCGCGCGCGCGTCGAGCTCCTCGGCCATGGCGGCGATCTCGACCTCGGTGTCGCCGCCGTGCGGGTCGACGAAGCGGTTCGGCAGCCGATCGCCGAGTACGTCGATCAGCGGGTCGAGCCTGAGCGCCTCGTGCATGACCACTCGCGGCCCGCGATCGCGCCGGCACAGCAGCTCGTGGATGACCAGCAGCGTGTCCCCCTCCCCGGCGTGGCGGCTCAGCACGAGCACGGGCCTGCCCGTGGCCGAGAGCGCGTCCTCGGCGGCGGGCGAGGCCGAGACGCTCACCTCGACCCGGGCGAGCCGGACGATCGGGCGGTAGACGCCGCCGACGAACCACCGCATGACCGCGTAGTGAGCGCGCTGCATGCGCTCGGAGCCCGCGCGGGCTCCGAAGCCGCTGGCGACCCAGAGCCCGAGACAGGCGAGCGTTGCCGCCAGGTGGTACGCCGCGAAGGCGAGCACGATCACCCCCATGCGCAGCGGCCGGGCGCCGCCGAAGATGGGCGAGAGCAGGGCGGCGAGCAGCAACAGCGCCGGCGAGGCGACGATCAGGAGCACCTCGACCGCGGCCACGAGGGGCGCCAGCGCCAGCCGGCGCAGCACCTTCGGTGGCATGGGCCTCATCGCCGGCCGCTCCCGTGTTCGCTCAGGTAGCGGAGCGAGGCCTCGTAGGCACTCGAGATGTGACCGGCGATCTTCGACGTGTCGCCGAAGCGCAGGCCCGCGAAGCCCGCGGGTGGGGTCGTCCGGCCGGTGGGCATGACGTGCACCTCGATGTCGTCGGCCAGCGCGGCCAGGTCACCGAAGAACCGGTGGCGCCGGGCGATCTCAAAGGCGACGAGCGCAACCTCCCACGGCCACCGCGGAACCCTGAGCGCCTGCTCGACGCGCCCGACGTGGAGCACGTAGATCTCGCGCGCGCCGAGTGCGGCCGCGCGTCCGACCGGGATGCTGTTGACGATCCCCCCGTCCAGGAAGTGCTCTCCGTCGATCTCGACCGGCGGGAGAAGGCCCGGGACGGCCGAGGAGGCGAGCACCGCGTCCACCAGCGGGCCGGAGTCGAACCAGCGCTCCGACGCGGTCTCGACGCAGGCCGCCACGCACTCGAAGCGCACGGCCAGGTCCTCGATCCGCCCGACCGGGAGCGACTCCTCGAGCAGCGTGTGCAGCGCC
>JBBSNG010000152.1:0-5637 GCA_038232755.1 Solirubrobacterales bacterium
GCTCGCGAGGGCCCTCGGCTGGCCGCTGCTCGCCGAGCCCACCTCGGGTACCCGCTGCGGCCCGCACGACCGCGACCATGTCGTCGCCCACTACGACGCGCTCCTGCGCGCTCCGGGCTGGACGGCCGCCCACCGCCCCGAGCTCGTCCTGCGGTTCGGCGACACGCCGACCTCGAAGCCGCTGCGCATCTGGCTCACCGAGGCGCGGCAGATAGTCGTCGACCCGCACGTCGCGTGGCACGAACCGACGCGGGCGGCCAGCCGGGTGATCGTCGCAGAAGGCGCCCGACTCGCTCGCGCCCTCGTGGCCGCGCTCGGCGACACGCCTCGACCCGGGCGCCCCTGGCTCGACTCCTGGCGCCGCGCCGACGCGCTCGTGGTCCCCGCCCTCGCGGTCCAGCCCGACCCCTTCGAGCCGAAGATGTACGCGGCCCTCGCCGGCGCCCTGCCCGCCGGCGCGCTCGTCTGGGTCAGCTCGTCGATGCCGACCCGCGACGTCGAGACCTTCTTCCCCTCGACCGACAAGCCGGTCCGGTTCGTCTCCAACCGCGGGGCCAACGGGATCGACGGGGTGGTCTCCTCGGCCCTCGGGGCGGCCGCCGCAACCGACGGCCACGCCTGCCTGCTGATCGGCGAGCTCGCGCTGCTGCACGACATCGGCGCTCTGCTCGCCGCGCGGCGCCTCGGGCTCGAGCTGACGATCGTCTGCGTCAACAACGGCGGCGGCGGGATCTTCGACTTCCTGCCGGTCGCCGACCACGCCGAGACCGCGGCCTACGAGCGCCTCGTGGCCACGCCGAGCGGCGTGGATCTCGGCCGCCTCGCCCACGGCATCGGGCTGCGCCACGTGTTCGCCGCGACGCCCGAGGAGCTGCGCGCGGCGATCGGCGAGCCCGGCCTGATCGAGGTCCGGACCGATCGCGCGCGCAACGTCGCGCTTCACCGCCGGCTCTTCGCGGACCTCGCTCGCGAGCTCGACGCCGGCGCCGCCTGAGCGGACGCTGCGCGCGGTTCAGCTCAGCAGCGGAAGCAGCGCCCCGAGCTTGGACTCCGTCTCGGCCAACTCCTCGGCCGGTACGGAGTCGCGCACGATGCCGTCGCCGGCGTACAGGTGCGCGACCTTTCCGCGCAGCAGCCCGCAGCGCAGCGCCACGCACAGCTCGCCGTCCTCCTCCAGATCGGTCCACCCCACCGGCCCGGCGTACCAGCCCCGGTCGAGGCCCTCGAGCTCGGGGATGAGCGCTTGAGCCCGCCGCCAGGGCTCGCCGCCCACCGCCGGCGTGGGATGCAACAGCCCCGCGAGCTCGAGCGCCGACAGCGGCTCGGCCAGCTGCGCCCGGATCGGGGTCGCCAGGTGCTGCACGTTCTGGACCTTGACGAGCACGGGCTCCTCGGCGGGAGTGACCCAGACGCTGACTCGCCCCAGCCGCTGCTCGATCCGCCGCGTGACGATCGACTGCTCGGAAAGGTTCTTGGCGCTCGAGAGAAGCTGCTCCCCCAGGTGGCGGTCGACCGCCGGGTCGGCGCTGCGCCGGGTCGTGCCCGCGAGAGCGACGGTCTGCACCCGTGCGCCCTCGCGGCGTACGAGCAGCTCGGGGCTCGCGCCGACGAAGGCCAGCTCCGGCGTTCCGACGAGATAGCAGTAGCAACTCGGAAACGCGGTGCGCAGCCCGTCGAACAGCGCGGCGGGATCGTGGTCGCGCGGTCCGTGCACGCGGACCTCGCGGGCGAGCACGACCTTCTCGAGCTCGCCGCCGCGGATGCGCTCGACCGCGCGGGCGACAGCACCCTCGTAGTGCTCCGGCGGCGCGGCCCCCGAGATCTGCGCGCTGATCACCGGATCCGGGTCGAAGAGCGGCATCGCCGCTCGGGGCGCGAGCGAGGCCAGCCGTCGCTCCAGGCGCTCGACGACGGCCTCGAGCGCCTCGTCGCCTTCGACCACGGCGATCAGCGTGACCCGGGCCTGACTCTCGCAGCGGGCGAGCGCAAGCTCCGGCAGGACGATCTGCGCCGGCGCGAGCGATGACCACTCGGGATTCGCCCCGCCGTCGGGCGCAAAGGCGAAGCCCCCGACGAAGACCGGCCCCGAGCCGGGCGGCGCATCGGGATCGTCGGCGGGGTCGTCGCGCTCGGCGTCGCTACCGAGCGCCCGCGACTGCGCCGCCGCGTCCTCGAAGCGACGAGGCCCGTCGGTCTCGATCGCCGCGGCCGTGCCGAGTGTGGCCAGGGCGAACCCGCCACGCTCGGGCTGCTCGAGGCAGAAGAAGGCATCGTCGGGGCGCCGGGCCCGCAGAACCGCCGCCGACACGTCGATGGCGGGATCGATTGTCACGGAGACGCTGGCAATGACCGGCCGGCGCTCACGACGTGCTCGCTGTAGCGACCGGTCGATGCGCCGCGCCAACGCCGCCCGGGCCGAGCTCGGCAGCGAAAGGCGCCCTTCCGGCGCGAGCGCCGCCGACGGCGAGACCTGCGCCGGTGCTCGCGGAATAGCCATCGGCTCGGAGTTTAGGTCGCCCTGCGAGAGGCCTACGTCGTCGTCCGCCCCCGCGCCACGGCGATCTCCCCCGTCCTCACCATCTCGATCAGCCCGAACGGCCGCACGAGCTCCTCGAAGGCCTCGATCTTGTCGTCGGTTCCCGTCACCTCGACGGTGAGCGAGCGCTTCGAGACGTCGATCACGTTGCCGCGGAAGATCTCGGCGAACTGCATGATCTGGCCGCGCGCCTCGCCCTCGGCGGCGAGCTTGAACAGCGCGAGCTCCCGCGCGGCGGTCTCGCTGGGCTCGAGGTCGCGGATCTTGAGCACGTTGACCAGCTTGTGCAGCTGCTTGGTCACCTGGTCGATCGGGTGGCGGGCACCATCGACGGTCAGCGTGATCCGCGAGATCCTGTCGTCGTCGGTCGGTCCGACCGCGAGCGTGTCGATGTTGAAGCCACGACGCGAGAACAGGCCGGCGATGCGCGCGAGCACGCCGGGCTTGTTCTCGACGAGGATCGACAGGATGTGGCGACGGCCGGTGTGGCGGCTGGCGGGGAGCTGCAGGTCGTCGAGATCCAGCACCGCGCCGGGTGCAATGTCCTCCCCCATCAGCCGACCATGTCCCGAGCCGCCTGGCCCGCCGGGATCATCGGGTAGCAGTTCTCTTCCTTCGTCACCTGGACGTCGACCAGCACCGGGCCCTCGGTCGCCAGCGCGCCCTTCATGACGTCGAGCAGCTCGCCCTTGTCGGTCGCGCGCATGCCGGTCGCCCCATAGGCCTCCGCCAACTTGACCCAGTCGGGCGTGCGGCCCATGTCGACGCCCGAGTAGCGCCGGTCCCAGAACAGCTCCTGCCACTGACGGACCATGCCCAGGTAGAAGTTGTTCATCAGGAAGATCTTGACCGGGATGTTCTCGGTCACACAGGTCGCGAGCTCCTGGATGTTCATCTGCAGCGAGCCGTCGCCGGCGAGGCAGACGACCTGCTGATCCGGGCACGCGACCTGCGCGCCCATGGCCGACGGCAGGCCGAAGCCCATCGTCCCGAGCCCGCCCGAGTTGATCCACCGGCGCGGCTGGGGGAAGTCGTAGTACTGGGCACACCACATCTGGTGCTGGCCGACATCGGAGGTGATGATCGCCTCACCGCCGGTGGCCTGGTACATGGCCTCGACCATGTACTGGGGCTTGATCTCGGAGTCGGCGGAGTCCTCGTAGCCGAGCGGATACTTCTCGCGCCAGCCGGCGATGCGCTCCCACCACCCGTCGAGGCGCGAGCGGTCGGCCCCGAGCGCGCGGTACTCGCGCACGAGCTTGGTGAGGATGCGCTTGGCGTCGCCGACGATTGGGATGTGCGCGGGCACGTTCTTGGAGATCTCGGCCGGGTCGACGTCGATGTGGATGAACTTGGCGCGCGGCGCGAACTCCGACAGCTTGCCGGTGATGCGATCGTCGAAGCGGGCGCCGACGGCGCAGATGAGGTCCGCCTCGTCCATGGCGTAGTTGGCCGAGCGGGTGCCGTGCATCCCGAGCATCCCGAGCCACTGGTCGTGCGGCGCGGGGAAGGCGCCCAGGCCCATGACCGTGCAGGTCACCGGGAAGGCGTCGGAGGTGCAGAGCTCGATCAGCTCCTTCGAGGCCTCAGCGTTGATCACCCCGCCGCCGGCGTAGATGACCGGGCGCCGCGCGTTGGCCAGCGCCTTGGCCGCGAGCTTGATCTGCTTGGCGTTGCCCTCCTGGGTGGGCTGGTAGCCCGGCAGGTTGACCGAGTCGATCGGCTCGTAGTCGATCTCGGCCCGCGAGAGATCCTGGGGGACGTCGACGAGCACGGGGCCCGGGCGTCCGGTTCGGGCGATGTGGAAGGCCTCCGCGATCGCGCTCGGGATGTCGCGCGGGTCCTGGATGAGGATCGAGTGCTTGACCACGGGCATGGTGATGCCGGTGGTGTCGGCCTCCTGGAAGCCGTCGGTGCCGATCAGGTCGGTGCGCACCTGGCCGGTGATGAACACCGTGGGCACGGAGTCGAGCATCGCGTCGGCGATCGGCGTGACGAGGTTGGTCGCGCCGGGACCGCTGGTTGCCAGCGCGACTCCGACGCGCCCGCTCGCCTTGGCGTAGCCCTCGGCCGCATGTCCCGCGCCGGCCTCGTGGCGGCAGAGGACGTGGCGCAGGCCGCCGTCGTAGAGCGCGTCGTAGGTCGGCAGGTTCGCGCCTCCGGGCAGGCCGAATACCGTGTCGACGCCCTCGGCCTTGAGGGACTCGACGATGGCATCGACAGCTCGCATGGACTTGCTCCTTCTGGGACGGCGGGTGGACTGCGCGAGGGACGCGCGCCCGCGCGCGAGGAGCAAGGGACTCTAGCAAGCGACCGGCTCGCCTCGAGGCCGGCCCGACCCGCCGTTAGCCTGAGCTCGTGACCTGGTTGCTGCTGCTCGGGGCGATCCTCTCCGAGGTCGTCGGAACCCTCGCCCTGCGCGCCTCCGAAGGCTTCTCGAAGCCGGCCCCGAGCGTGGTCGTGGTCGTCGGCTACATCGTCTCGTTCGTCCTGCTCGCCCTCGTCCTCGAGCGCGGGATGGCCGTGGGCGTGGCCTACGCGATCTGGGCAGGGCTCGGCGTCGCCCTCGTCGCCGTGCTGGGCCGGCTGCTCTTCGACGATCCGCTGACCTGGGTCACCGGCGCCGGGATCGCGGCCATCGTCGGCGGGGTGGTCCTCGTAGAGGCCTCGACGGCGGCTCGCTGAGCGCTTCTCAGCGAGCCTCGTGGGGCTCGAGGTCCTCCTGGTCCTCCTCCTCGAAGGACCAGTCGAGGTCCTCACCGCAGCGCGAGCAGACCTGGTGGCTGATGGCCACGGTGTTGCCGCAGGTCGGGCAGGCGGCCACCGGCTCGTTGGCCTCGACGCGGTAGAGCAGCGCAGCGAGGATACCCACTCCGAGGGTCCCCACGCCGATCAGGAACCAGAGCACGAACGAGCTCCCCTTGATCTTGCCGATGATGCCCGCGGAGAGCCCGAGGAAGAAGACGATCGGGATCAGCTCTGCGCCGCCGCCACCCATGGCCCCGATTGTCGCAGCGTCGACCGAGAGGCCGATCCGAGGTCTGCGAGACTGTCGGCTGGGTCGATCCCGACCGTGCAGCCTCACCGCGACGGCTCCCGAC
>JBBSNG010000153.1:0-5636 GCA_038232755.1 Solirubrobacterales bacterium
ACCTTCGCTCGGTCGAGCGTGGTACCGCAGCGGGGACAGCGCCCGCCGCGGCGACGCTGGCCGATCAGGTCGCCGGTGTGGACGCCGCCTTTGCGAATGGCGTCCCGGGTCGCCGCCCGCAGGGCTCGGCGCAGGCCGTCGAGGTCCTCCGCGGTGAGCTCGGCGGCTGGGCGGCGCGGATCGATTCCCGCTCGCCACAGTGTCTCGTCGGCGAGCAGGTTGCCGACGCCGGCGACGGCGGACTGGTCGAGCAGGCGAGCTTTGACCGGCGCGGCGCTGTGCCCGAGGCGCCGGCGGAAGTCGGCCCGCGTGACCTCTGCCGCGTCGGGCCCGAGCCGGGACAGGTCCGGGTCGAGCACAGCTCGGCTCAGACGCCGCTTGTCGCGCAGGGCGAGCCGCCCACCGTCCTCGAACTCGAGGGCGAAGCGGTCCCAGCCGCGCGGCGCAGGGTCCGCGTCGACGACGAAGCGGCCCGCCATGCCGAGATGAAGGCCGAGCACCGGTCCGCCGGTCTCGACCCAGAGGGTCTTGCCGCGCCGGTGCGCGGAGGTGAGACGGCGGCCGATCAGCGCGTCGGCGATCTCGCCGGGCGCGTGCGGGCGGCAGACGTAGGTGTCTGAGTCGTCGACCGCGACGATGCTCCGGTTCAGCGCGTTCTCCTCGACGACGAGCCGAGCGCGCTCGGCCTCAGGCAGCTCCGGCATCGCCGCGCGTGAGGCGGCCGCTCAGCTCGCGGCCAGCTCGCTTCCGTCGTAGAGCTTCTTGACGCGCACGGTGCCCGCCGGCGCGGTGTCGATGCACAGCCGGCAGAGGACGCACTCGTCGAGGTTGCCCTCGACGACCTCGACATGCCCCCCGGCGTTGGCGTAGATGTCGACGGGACAGGCCTCCTCGAGACGGCGCGCGAGGTCGGCGTCACCCGCGACCGACTCGTCGACCACGACGTCGATGAACAGCCCGGCCATCAGGCCACCACCTGCCGTGCGCCGCCGGCGCCTGCGTGACCAGCCAGGCGGTCGCGCACGAGGTCCGGGATCTCGGCGATCTCCTGGGCGACGGCGATCCCGGCGGCCTCGAGCCGCGCGATCTTCTCCGCGGCGGTGTCGGCCTTGCCCTCGACGATCGTGCCGGCGTGGCCGAAGCTCATTCCCGGCATCTCGTCCATGAAGCGGCCGGCCATGAAGGCGACGATCGGCAGGCGCGAGTTGTTCTCGGTCACCCAGCGTGCGAGCTCGGCCTCCATCCGCCCGCCGGGCTCTGAGTAGATGACGATGGCCTGAGTCTGCTCGTCGGCCTCGAACAGCGGCATGAGCTCGGCGTAGGTCGAACCGATGATCGCGTCGCCGCCGATCGAGATCGCTGTCGATACCCCCAGGCCGGCGGCGGTCAGCGTCGAGGAGATCTCCGTGGTCATGCCGCCGGAGCGCGACATCACCCCGACCGAGCCCGCTCCGTAGGCCTTGGCGGCGTCGCGCGCCGGCCCGCCGATGCCACCCATCTTGGCCACGCCGGGGCGGATCAGCCCCAGGCAGTTCGGGCCGATGATGCGCGCGCCGCGCAGTCCGGCGAGCTCGACCATCTGCGCCACGTCGAAGCGGGGGATGCGCTCGGTGACGATGACCACCAGCTTCACTCCGGCCTCGATCGCCTCGAAGACGGCGTCACGCGTAAAGGCGGGGGGGACGGTGACGACCGAGCCGTCGGGGACCTGGCCGGTGGCCTCGACCAGCTGGGCCACGGAGTCGAACACGGGCACGCCGTGGACCTCGCGACCGCGGCGGCCGGGCGTCACGCCGCCGATGATGTTCGAGCCGTAGTCGAGGCACTCGCGCGTGAGGTTGACGGCCTCGCGCCCGGTGATGCCCTGCACGATGAACGTGGTCTGCTCGTTGATGAGGATGGACATCTCTAGCCCTCCACGACCTCGCCGGCGCCGGAGAGGCGCTCGGCCGGCGGCTGCTCGGCGCCCGGCTGCTCGCCGGGGAGCGGGGCGGCACCGTCGACTGCGTCCGTGGCGACCTTCTCCACCGCGATGCGCGCCGCCTCGTGCATCGACACCGAGCGGTCGGCGTACTCGACCCCGTAGCGCTCGAGGATCTTGAAGCCCTCCTCCTCCCACGCGCCCGGGATGCGGAAGATGGCGATCTTCTCGGCCGGGTCGAAGCCGAGCTCGACGCAGGCCTTGATCACCCCGCGCGCGACGATGTCGACGCGCGTGTTCGAGACGATCGACATCATCACCGCGATCTTCTCGACGCCCGGCTTCTGGAGCACGAGCTTGGTCAGGTTGGCGGCCTTGGAGACGCTCGGGTTGCCGCCGATCTCGCAGTAGTTGGCGGGGGTGCCGCCGTGGCGGCGAACCGCGTCGAACAGGGTGAGCGAGCCGCCGCCGGCTCCGATCACGAGGCCGAGGTTGCCGTCGAACTCGGTCACGTTGCCGGCCACGCCGCGGTGGTCGACCGAGTCGATGCGCTCGCCCTCGATCTCGAACGGCGTGGCCTCGCGGGCCTCGCGCGTCTCGTCCTCGCCGACGCCGAGCTCCGCCAGCAGCGCCTTTTGACGCGGGCGCGCCTCGTTCTCCATGTCCATGTGCGCGTCGACGGCGATGAACGAGCCGTCCTCGAGCTTCACGAGCGGGTTGATCTCGGCGAGGGTCATGTCGTACTTGACGAAGAGGCGGGCCAACTTGGAGAGGATCGGGGTGAGGCGGGTGAGGTCGCGGCCGGTCAGGCCGGTCTGGGCGATCGCGTCCTTGGCCCGGAAGTCCATGTGGGGGAGAGTCGTCGAGAAGTGGCCGCGCCCGATGTGCTCGGGGTGGGTCTCGGCGACCTCCTCGATGTCGATCCCGCCCATGTCCGAGAACACGAAGGTCGGCAGCTTGCGCACGCCGTCGTAGATCACGCCGGCGTAGTACTCGTGGGCGATCGGCGCCTTGGCGGCCACGAGCACGCCGCGCGGGGCGTGGCCGTTGATCTCGAGCGCGAGGATGTCGCGCGCGTGGGCCTCGCATTCCTCGGGGGTGTCGGCGAACTTGACGCCGCCGGCCTTCATGCGCCCGCCGGTCAGGACCTGGGACTTGATGACCACCGGCCCGCCCACCTCCGCGGCGATCCGCTTCGCCTCCTCGGGCGTGTTCGCGTGCCCCGACTGGGTGATGGGGATCCGCTCGCGCTCGAGGATGCGGCGGGACTCGTACTCGAAGAAGCGCATGGGAGGGGGCGAAAATCTAGCGGCGCGCGGCTTACCCCGTTAGTATGGGTGGCAAGGTGAAGACGACAATCGATATTGCGGATGGTCTGCTCGACTCGGCAAGGGCCCATGCCAAGGCAGAGGGCACGACCCTGCGTGCGCTTGTGGAGCGCGGCTTGCGTGAGGTCTTGGCCAAGCCCGTTCCCGAGAAGCCCTGGCGGTGGGAGCCGGTGACCTTCGAGCTCCATCCCGAGCCCGGTGTCGATCTCCGCAACTGGGACCAGGTGCGCGAGATCATCTACAGCGACGAGCCGTGATTGCGCTTGACACGAATCTGCTCGTATACGCGGCGGACACGGGATCGCGGGACCACTCTCGCGCCCGCGAGGCGGTGGCGGAGGTCGTGCAATCGCCCGCGTGGGCGCTTCCCTGGAGCGTGGTTCACGAGTACCTGAGAGTGCTGACGGCCCAGCGCATCGCTGGAGGCCAGGTGTCGCTCGAAACCGCGATTCGATCGATCGACGCCTATCTCGCGGCGCCTGGCGTGCATACGCTCACGGAGCCGCCCGGCTACTGGCGGGCGTTTCGAGACGTGCTCACCGTCAGCGGGGTGAGCGGATCGCGCATATTCGACGCGCGTATCGCGGCCACCTGCCTCGCGAACGGTGTGAGCGAGCTCTGGACCGCCGACCGGGGCTTCAGCCGGTTTCCCGGTCTGAAGGTGCGCAACCCGCTCGTCACCTGAGGAACAGGCGCCGCGCCGCGCCGCGTCAGCTCCTCGAGGGAACGGCCTCGCCGAGCTCCACACCCGCCTCCTCCGGGCTCTTGCCCTCGAGCCCGTACTCCTCGGCCAGCCCCGGGTCCTTGTGGGCGAGCATCTCGGCGAGGGAGACCATGACCTTGCACTGCTTCCACGTGGCGTCGTCCTGCATCTTGCCGTCGATCATGTGCACGCCGCGGCCGTCGGGGATCGCCTCGATGACCTTCTTGGCGAAGCGGACCTCCTCGGGGTCGGGGCTGAACACGCGCCGCGCGACCTCGATCTGGCGCGGGTGGAGCGTCCACGCGCCGACGCAGCCCATGAGGAACGAGGCCCGGAACTGGGCTTCACAGCCCGTGACGTCGGCGATGTCGCCGAAGGGGCCGTAGAAGGGCAGGATCCCGGTCGCCGCGCAGGCGTCGACCATGCGGCCGATCGAGTAGTGCCAGAGGTCCTGCTGCGCGGAGACCCGCGGAGCGTCGCCGTTGCTGGGATCGGGGTCCTCGATCACGCGGTAGCCGGGGTGCCCGCCGCCCACGCGCGTGGTCTTCATGCGCCGCGAGGCCGCTAGGTCAGCCGGTCCGAAGCTCATGCCCTGCATGCGCGGGCTGGCGGCGGCGATCTCCTCGAGGTTGGTCACCCCGAGCGCGGTCTCGAGGATGGCGTGGACGAGGATCGGCTTGGTCAGGCCGTGCCTGGCCTCGAGCTGGGCGAGCAGGCGGTCGACGTAGTGGATGTCCCAGGCGCCCTCGACCTTCGGGACCATGATCACCTCGAGCCGGTCGCCGAGTGCCTCGACGAGGGTGGTGATGTCGTCGAGCACCCACGGCGACTCGAGGGCGTTCACCCGCGTCCACAGCGCAGCCTCGCCGAGGTCGACGTCGCCGCCTCCGAGCTTGGCCAAGCCGTCACGGGCGGCGACCTTGTTGTCGACGGAGACCGCGTCCTCGAGGTTGCCGAGCAGGATGTCGCACTGCTGGGCGAGCTCGGGGAGCTTGCCCACGATCTTCTCGTTCGAGGGGTCGAAGAAGTGGATCATCCGCGCCGGCTTGACGGGTATCTCGAGCGGGGGAGAGGGGGCGCCGACGGCGAGGGGGGCGGCGAAGGCTCGGGGGTTGCGCAAGTGGTTCTCCTCGGAGGTCGCGAATAGGGCGGCGGACTGGATCAGCTAGCGAGGCCGCCCTCCACGCAACCGTACCGACCGCCAGCCAGGTCGGGCCGCGAGCATGCGGCGGGCCCGAGGTGTGGCTGCCACGCGACACCCTCACGGGGAGGCGCTCTCTCGCCGGCTACGGCGGCCCTACGGGCCGTCAGCGCGTCTGTCGAGTCAGATCCTCAACCCTGATCGCTGTGAGGCGCGTCCAGCGGGCGTTCGGAGGTGTCGCCGGCGTCTCCGGCCCGCCGTTGTACACGTCGCAACTCAGCGCGACCCGGCTCGCGGTGCTGAGCTCGGTACCGCCGATCAGCGTCATGACCTGCTCGTCGGGAGACCGACCGCCGTTGACGGCGAGTCCGCTCTTGCCGCGATCGATCTCTTCGGCACCCTTCTTCATGGAGCAGCGTATGGCTCGACCGGAGGTGCTGTCCTGGTTGTCGAGCCAGAGCTTGCCCATCACGATGTAGTTGCCGGCCGGGAGGTCGAGAGTGCCGAGCGTCTGTCCGTTGACGAACGGCTCGTCGATGTTCG
>JBBSNG010000154.1:0-5618 GCA_038232755.1 Solirubrobacterales bacterium
CAAGCTGCTGAAGCGCATCCCGAGGAAGCGACGTGTGGCCGTGATCGAGCTCACTCACTGGGCCTATGGCGCCGCGGGCGGGACGGTGTTCGGGATGCTCCCCGAGTCGGTTCGCCGCCGACTGTGGGCGGGTCCGGCGTACGGGGTCCTCGTTTGGGTCGGCTTCGAGCTCGGCGTCGCGCCGCTGCTCGGGCTCACGCACGCCAAGGAGCTGCGGGTCGCCGACCGAATAGCGCTCGCGGCCGACCACCTGCTCTACGGATTGATCCTCTCGGAGATGCGCCACCGCCCGCAGACCTAGTCGCGTCATCGAGACGTCGCCCCAGACACCCGACCGCTCAGGCCACCCGCCGGCGTCACGAGCTCCGGCGACCCTCCGCGGGCTCCACCGGACGGGCTCCGCTGTACACCGCGGCGGCGAAGGGTGTCCCTTCCCACGGGCCCGGACGACAGCTTGCACGCGGTCGGCCACGCCAAGCTATCCCAACCACGAGGAATACCTCGAATTATCGTGCTGGGCCAATGATCCAGCGGCCGCCGCGGCGCTCGCGGACCCAAATCACGAGTACCACTCGCTGCTCTCGGACACCCGGGATCTGGTGGAGGGCGCTTGCACGTACTGCTCAAACGCCTATGGCGTGCGAGCAGGTCGAGCAGAGTCCGGTTCCACTCCTCGACGAGTATGAGGGTCATCCGAGCGTGCACAGATACATCACGGAGGGCTACGAGGTCGTGACGTTCTGAACTCTCGGGTTGACGGTCCCACGTCAGCCAGATGGATCGACGCAGGCTGCCTGGTCGCGAAACCGTTTGTCGAGTCGGCGGTACGCGAACAGTTGACCGACGCAGGCGGTCCAAGCATCGATGAGTGCCGTGAGGCAAGGGACCGGCTCAGGCTGCGCGACGGGGTCGTTGCCTCGGAGCCGCGAGCGCCGGGCGCGGACCGGCGTAGGGTGTGGTCTCGTGGCGACGCAGCCCAGGCCGAACACCGCGCACGCGGGCAAGTCACTTCGTGACGACGACGCCGGCACGGCGCCCGCGGACGCCGACGGGGCTCTCGTCGAACGAGCCAAGCAGGGCGAGCCGACCGAGGCGTTGCCAGCCGATACCCCGCGGGAGCACTCACCGAGGGCGGCCGGGCCTCCCTCGAGCGCTCAGCGCGACCGCACGCTCGCCGGCCTCGCGAACGTGGCGGCGATGACATTCCTCGCCGCCCGGGCGGTGCCCGGTGGCTTCGTGGTGGCGCTGGCCGGGGGAGTCCCGCTGGCGCGCGCCGCTGAGCGCCATGGGACCCGTGCCGGCTACGCGGCCGCCGGGGCGAGCCTCATCGAGACGGTGGCGGTGATGGGACCGGCCCGGATGGGCATTCCCGTGCCCCACGCCGCGAGCGCGCCGGCGCTCGGGGCGCTCGAGCGGCGTGGCGCGGCTCTGCTGGTGCTGGCGCTCGCCGGCGCGGCGATCCGCTTCGGCTACTACATCGTCACGAGCATCTTCTATGTCCTCGTGCTCGTCGGCCTCGACGCGTACACCGGCGCATACGAGGCGGTCCGCGAGACGCTGACCTTCCTGCCGGAAGGCGACGCCGCAGCGCTCCTCGTGACTGCGGCCTTCCTCGCCGTCTGGTCGCTCGCCGCCGGCCTCATCCAGGCGTGGGTCCTGCGGCGGGGCCTTCGCCTCTGGTCGGACGCAGGCCCCGCACTCGGCGAGCGACCGGCGACGGCGCCCGACCGCCGGGGCCTCGCCGACCCGCGCGCGGTGGTCGGGACGGGCCTCGTCGCGATCGCGATCACGCTCGCCACCACGCGTCCCGTCGTGCTCGCCCTCGTCGGTGGCTGGCTCCTCGCGGTGTGGGTCATCGTGCGCGCCGGGACCCGCAGCTTCGCGGGGGGCCTCGCGCTCGCCGCCCCGCTCGCCCTGTCGACGCTCGCCTTCGGACTCGTCGGGGGGCTCGGGGCTGAGCTCGCCATCGCGCGCGCCGTGCGCGTCGCCCTGCTTGTCTTGACCGCCGTCTGGCTGCGCTCAGCGGCCGGCGCCGACGGCCTGCGCGCGATCTCGCTGCGCGCCGTCCGCCGGCTTCGGAACCTGCCCACGCTCGCCCTCGCCGCTCAGGTGCTCGGGGCCTCGGCAGGGGTGGGCAACTACGGTGATTCAGCCCGCCGGCTCGGCCGCGGGATGCGCTCGGCGCGCAAGCGCCCTGGTTCGCTCGTCGGCGCCGTGCTCAGCTGGATCGTCTCGGAGGCGGGAAGGCTGCCCCGGGCAGAGGGAGAGGCGGTGGCCGGCTGGGCGCGCGCCGAGACAGCTCTCGTCGCGGCCGTCGTTGTCCTCGGCCTGCTCATCTCAGGTCTGCTCGTTTTCTCTGTCGCCGCGTAGTCGCTCCGAGTAGACCGGAGGGACGCCGCGGCACACGCTCAAGTCGACGGCGGGGTGCACGTCATGGCCGCCGCGCGCCCAACGCGCTGGCTAGCAGGCTGATCGGCGAACGGGAGTGGCCTAGGGCTCGCGTTCCTCCAGGATGTGGCAGTAGCCCTCGGGGCCACAGTCGTCGGGGCGCAGGCGCCGCGCGCGGTCTCGGAGCTCCGCCAGCTCGCGCTTGAGCCGCTCGAGCTCGGTGATCTGGCCGTCGACCTCGGCGGCTCGCTGCTCGATCAGCTCCGCCACGTAAGAGCATGGCGGCTCGCCGCGGTCTCGCAGCGCTAGGACCTCCCTGATCTCGCCGAGGCCAAAGCCGAGCCGGCGCACGCCGCGGACGAACCGCAGGCGCTCCTCGTCGCCTCGGCCGTAGCGGCGGTAGCCCCCGTCCGAGCGCTCGGGCTCGGGCAGGAGCCCGACCTCCTCGTAGTACCGGATCGTCTTCGGGTTGAGCCCGAGGCGAGCGGCGAGCTCGCCGATGAGTAAAGGGGTCGCGGTCGCCACGAGAACGAAGGGTAGGGCCTTGACATTCCAGCGACTGGAAGCCCTACGGTTTGTCGATGCGAATGGCCGTCGGCAGCTTGATCGGGGCGGCGCTTGCCCTCTGCCCCGGGCTCCTCCTCGCCGCGGGTCGAACCCGATGAGGATCGAGGTCCTCTACTTCGAAGGCTGCCCGAGTCAGGAGCTGCTGCTTCCGCGCCTGCGGACCCTGGTCTCGGAGATCCGCCCCGACGCTCGGGTCGACGTGCGGCGCGTCGAGTCCCCGGAGGGGGCGGAGGCTGAGTGCTTCCTCGGCTCGCCGACGGTGCGCGTCGACGGGGCCGACGTCGAGCCGGGCGCCGAAGGGCGCTCGGACTTTGGGCTCAAATGCCGGCTCTTCCGCACCGAGGAGGGCTCGTCACCCACGCCGCCCGACGAGTGGCTCCGCGCGGCCCTCGCGCAGGCCGGCGCCGGGTGATGCCCCGGGGTCACCGCATCCGGCGAGCAGGCCCTCTCCGAGGCCCAGCGCAAAGCCCGCGGCCTCGCGGGCGTCGGCTTCCTCGGCCTCGCCGCGGCGACGCTGCGCTGGCCGCTTGCGTTCAGCCTCCCCACCTCCCTCGCCGCGGGCTGGCTCGGTGCCTCGCACCTCGTGGCGGCCGCCACCCGCTACCGGGGCTGTCCCGAGCTGGGGGCGATTCCCACGCTCGTGCTCGGCCGCCGCGTCGAGACGCGGTGCGGTCCATGGGAGCCGCTCGACGCCCGCCTCGGGCTCGATACCCCCGACGGAAGGAGAGATCGAGATGGCACCGCCTGCGCGCGTAGATGACGTCCGGAGGCTGCTGGCCGACGGCGCGCAGCTCGTCGAGGTCCTCCCCGAGGCCGAGTACGCCGAGCTGCATCTCAAAGGGGCGCGGAACATCCCACTCAAGCGCCTCGGTGCCGAGACGGCGGCCGACCTGGACCCGGGCCGGCCGGTGGTCGTCTACTGCCACGACGCGCTCTGAGACATGAGCCCACGAGCCGCGTGCCGGCTCGAGACGCTCGGCTTCGAGCGGGTCTTCGACTACGTGGAAGGCAAGGCGGACTGGATCGCCCGCGGCCTCCCCACCGAGGGCGAGCGCGCGGGTGAGCGACGCGCCGGCCACCTCGCCCGGCGCGACGTCGCGACGTGCCGCCTCTCAGAGCGTGTCGACGACGTCCGTCCCCACGTCGAGGCCTCCCCCTACGGCTTCGCCCTGGTGGTGGCCGACGGCGGTGTGCTCCTCGGTCGGCTAGGCCGGGTTGCCCTCGAGGGCGACCCGGACCGGTGCGCCGAGGAGGTGATGGAGCCCGGCCCCTCAACCGTCCGCATGGACACCGCGCTCGACGCGCTCGCCGAGCGGCTCGACCGCAGGGATCTCAAGACCGCCGTCGTGTCGACACCGGACGGGGCGCTCGTCGGGGTCGTCCGCCGGAAGGAGCTGCCGCCGGGTGAACAGGGCCGACGCTCGACGGCGAGTCGCGGCAACGCCCTGTGATCTGACGAGCACGAGCCGAAGGGGCGCCCCGCGAATCCGCGGTCGCGCAGGGGACCGCGTCGCTGGAGAGACGCGGGGGGGTTAGCGTGCGGTAGCTGACGATGGCGCGCGAGCAGAGAAAGCACGACTTAGCGCAGGTGGGTGCTCTCCCGCGCATCAGACGCAATCCTGCCTCGCGACCCAAGCCGGAGCCGCTCATCGACGCCGACGCCCTCGAGGCGGAGCTATGCGGCAGCCGGCTCCTCGACCACGACGACGTGGTAGCCGTCCGGGTCGCGAAGCATGAACATGAGCGGGCCCAGCCCCGACTCTCCGGCGGTTCGGTCGACGCGTGCCCATTGGAGATTGGGATAACGCAGGCTCTTGGAGGGAGCGCCTATGGCTGAGAAGGTGTTGATCAACCTCGCGACCGGCTTGGAGGACCACAGGAGGCCAGTACAACGCCGCTCGGCACAACGGCGGCGACGGCGGAGAGGTTGCGCACACGTTTCATCGGTCCTCAGTCACGTTGGTGGACGGCCGCGGTTCGGCGGCGATCTTCGGCGTACGACCCTGCCAGCGGCTCAAGGGTTCATTTGGAGCCGAGTACGCGACATGAATCGCATCGCATTCCGGCTGGTCTCACCCATCGGATGCACCTTCCCGCCGACACGCCACAATCTCCCGCGGTGACCGCTAGTTCGCGATACGAGGGTGGCACGCGCGAGGCGCTCGCCTACTGCCTGCGTCGCACGCACCTGCGCCGGACGACACGGATCGCGTTCGTCGTCGGCCTCCTGCTGACTGCCGTCAACCAGGGGGCCGTGATACTCGGCGGGGACGCATCGACGCTGACGTGGGTGCGTAGTGCGGCCAACTTCCTGATCCCCTTCGTCGTGTCGAACCTCGGCCTGCTCAGCGGCCGAGGCGGGAGGTCTGGGCCAGCGCCGACGGTAGGGTCGGTTGATGACGAGCACTGAGGTCGTCGCGGACCATCGTGCCGCGGGCCGCGCCTTCACCGCCGCCGGCATGACCGGCTTCGTGCGTGAGGCCGGAGACGGCGAGACGGTCCTCTGCATGCATGGCGTCCCAACGTCGTCCTTCCTGTACCGCAAGGTGCTCGACGAGCTTGCCGCCCGCGATTTACGAGGCGTAGCTTTCGACCTGCCCGGCCTGGGGCTCGCCGACCGCCCCGAGAGCTTCGACTACACCTGGACCGGGCTCGGCGGCTAC
>JBBSNG010000155.1:0-5607 GCA_038232755.1 Solirubrobacterales bacterium
CGCGCCGTCGCCGCGCGACTCGACGAACAGCTCAAGCGCACCTGATCCCCCGGCGATAGGTTTCTCCGCATGGACGTACTGGTTCTGATCGACAAGCTCGACGACTCGATCCACAACGGCAAGCCCGTGCCGCTCACCGACCAGGTCCGCGTCGAGCGCGAGGAGATCTACGACATCCTCGACCAGATGCGGGCCACGGTGCCCGAGGAGATCAAGCAGGCGCGCTGGATCGTCAAGGAGCGCCAGGAGATGCTGGCCGAGGCCAAGCGCGAGGCCGAGCGGATAATCCGCGAGGCCCGCGACCAGCAGGAGCGGCTGATCAACCAGCAGGAGGTCGTCCGCCTCGCCGAGCGCCAGGCCGAGGACATCGTCGAGGAGGCGCGCGCGCGCGAGCGTGAGATCCGCCTCGGCGCCGAGGACTACGCCGACGACATCCTCAACACCCTCGAGGTCAACCTCCAGAAGTTCACGCAGGCCGTCCAGCGCGGACGCGAGCGCCTGGCGGGCCGCGAGCAGGGCGCCGAGGTCGGCTAGCACCGGATTCCGCGCGCCGCGCCGACTGCGCGGTTCCGGCTCCGGGTAGGCCCATCTCGATGAGGTGGGGCAAGCGAACCGACCTCGTCGTCCACGGGGAGGACCCGTTCAACGCCGAGCCGCCGCGCTCAGCCCTCGTGGACGAGACGGTCACCCCGCTCGACGCCTTCTACGTGCGCAACCACGGGCCGGTCCCCGAGATCGATCCCTCGTCGTGGCGCCTGCGCGTCGACGGGCTCGTGGAGGATGAGCTCGAGCTCTCGCTCGAGGAGCTCAGAGCCCGGTTCGCTCACCACGAGCTCGCGGCGACGCTCCAGTGCGCCGGCAACCGCCGTGTCGGCTTCCTGTCGTTCCGCGACATCCCCGGCGAGGCGCCGTGGGGGCCGGGCGCGACCGGGAACGCGGTCTGGACCGGCGTTCGCCTGGCCGAGGTGCTCGCCGCGGCGGGCCTGCACGTGGACGCCGACCACGTCGCCTTCCTCGGCGCCGACGTCTCCGACGAGCCCGACCCACCGCAGCCCTTCGGGGCGTCGATCCCCCGCCACAAGGCGACCGCCGACGAGGTGCTGCTGGCCTGGAGCATGAACGGCGAGTCGCTGCCGGCCGTCCACGGATCACCGGTCCGCCTCGTCGTCCCCGGCTACATCGGCGCCCGGAGCGTCAAGTGGCTCGAGCGGATCACGGCGCGGGCGGAGCCCTCGGACAACTTCTTCCAGGCCGAGACCTACCGGCTCCTACCGGCCGAGGCCGACCCCGACGCGATCGCGCCTGGCGAGGGCGTGGCCCTCGGCGCGGTCGCCGTCAACGCCGACATTCTCTCGCCCGAGGAGGGCGCGACGGTGGCGGTGGGGCCGCTGCGGGTCTCCGGCTACGCGTTCGCCGGCGACGATCGCGGCGTCGTGCGGGTCGACGTCTCGGCCGACGGCGGTCGGAGCTGGCGCCAGGCCGATCTGCTCGGCCAGCAGAGTCCCTGGAGCTGGCGTCTATGGGCGACGGAGGTGGATGTCGCCGCGGGGACGACCGACATCGTCGCCCGTGCCTGGGACAGTGCGGCCGCCGCCCAGCCGGAGAGCGCCGCCCACCTGTGGAACCCGAAGGGCTACGTCAACAACGCGTGGGCGCGGGTCAGCGTCAATCCGGGTCACTCGGCGGCTCGTGCAGACCGAACGACGAGCCCTGGTCGTCGCGACACAGCTTGAAGCGACCGAATCGCGCCTGTGATTCCGCGTCGCCCTCGACGTCCATCTCCTCGACGCCGCCGCCGAGCTCGCGCACGCGGGTCAGCGCGGCCTCCATGTCGTTGACCCGGAAGAAGACGTAGGGACTGGCCCCCCTGTCGCCGCCGTGCATCCCGCCTCTCACGTTCGGGGCTCCGATCACGAAGCCCTCGGAGGGACCGGGCTCGAAGCGCCAGCGGTCGAACAGCCCCTCGTAGAACGCTCGTCCGCGTTCGGTGTCCTCGACGCCGATCTCGAAGAACGCCAGCTCGCCTGCCATCTCTGCTCCCTTGGTTCGCCGCCGGTGTAGTTCCACCCTACGACGCGGCGACGGCTTGGTCCAGGACGATCCGGCCGGCTGGCGACCGAGGATGTCGCGTGTCCGTGGCTAACCTCGAAGGGTGGCCGAGACCGTGCAGCAACTCGATCTCGCACGGCTCGCGCTCTCTCCCGGCGAGGGCCGGCGCCTCGACCTCGAGGTGAGGATCGAGCCGATCGAGCTCGGCGGCCAGCGTTACGCCCCCGCCGGAGCGGTCGCCGCGCGCCTCGACGTCTCCCGGACCACCGGCCCCGGCTACGCCCTTCGCCTGCGCTCGCGCGTCCCGCTCGAGGGCCCGTGCATGCGCTGTCTCGAGCGGGCGGAGCGCGTCGTGCCCGTGGACGCCCGCGAGGTCGACCAGCCAGGCGGCGGGGAGGACCTCGACTCTCCCTACTTCGACGGCGACGAGCTCGACCTGCAGGCCTGGGCCCGCGACGCGCTCGTGCTCGCGCTTCCGGTGTCGATCGTGTGTCGCGACGAGTGCCGCGGGCTGTGCCCGGTGTGCGGCGAGAACCTCAACGAAGCGGGCCCCGAGCACGCCCACGAGGCTGAGCCCGACCCGCGCTGGGCGGCGCTGCGCGAGCTCCGGCTCGAGTAGAGGGCTGCCGGCGGGCGGCGCCGGCCCGCCGCTAGACTGGCGCGGCGATGGCCGTCCCCAAGCAGAAGCAGTCGCATGCCCGCACCAACAAGCGACGCTCGCAGCATCGTGTGCGCCCGCCCGCGACGCGAGCCTGCCCGCAGTGCGGCGAGCCGCGGCTGCCCCACCGTGTCTGCGGGGTGTGCGGAAGCTACGCCGGACGCGAGGTCATCGCGCCCGAGCCGCTCGAGGCGGCGGAGTAGCGTTTCCGGGCGTGGCCCGGGCTCGATGCTCGAGGCCATGATCGGCGCGCCTCGGATGGTGCGCCTGCGCCCGCCGGCCCGCCCGACGCTCCGGTGATCGCGGTCGACACCGGCGGCGCCGACGAGGGCGTCGCCACCGTCGTCGAGGGAGCCCGCCGCGCCGGGACGTCCGTCGTCCTGTTCGGCCCGGCGGACCGGATCGTCGATCCGCCCGGCGAGGTCGTCGACGCACCACTGGTCATCGCCGGCGACGAGGAGCCGGCTCACGCCGTGCGGTCGAAGCCCGAGGCCTCGATCGTCCAGGCCGCGCGCGCCGTCGGCGACGGCCGCGCGGAGGCGCTCGTCTCGGCCGGGGCCACCGGCGCCGCGCTCGCCGCGTCGCTCTTCCACGTCAAGCGGCTGCGGGGGGTCCATCGCCCGGCGATCGCCGCGCTCGTGCCCGTGCCGGGCCACCCGACCCTGCTGCTCGACGCCGGGGCCAACGTCGAGGTGCGGCCCGAGCACCTCGTGCAGTTCGCCCTCATGGGCGCGGCCTTCATGCGAGCGGTGCACGGCGTCGAACGTCCGCGAATCGGGCTGCTCTCGGTCGGGGAGGAGGCGACCAAGGGGACGGCGGACGTGGTCGAGGCCCACGCGCGACTCGCGGCGCTCGACGCCGATGCCGAGGGACACGAGTTCGCCGGCAACGTCGAGGGCCACGAGGTCACCGCCGGGGCGGTCGACGTCGTCGCCTGCGACGGCTTCACGGGGAACGTGGCCCTCAAGCTCATGGAGGGCACGGCGCGGACGGTGACGGGCGCGGTCCGCGACGCCGTGCGCTCCTCGGCGCTCGCCGCGCTCGGCGGCCTCCTGATCCGCGGGCGCCTGGCCGGCCTGCGCCGAGAGCTCGACCCGAACGCGGTCGGCGGCGCGGTCCTGCTCGGGCTGCGCCGTCCGGTGGTGATCGCGCACGGCGGCTCGAACGCCGAGGGGATCGCCAACGCGGTCCGCCTGGCCCGCCGCGCGGTCGACGAGCGAGGGGTCGAGCGGACCGCGGAGGCGCTCGCCTCCGCGGGGGTCCTGCGGTCCGCGGGCAGTGCTAGCTTCGCGCCATGACCAGAGAGGAGATCCTCGAGCGCGTGCGCTCGCACCTCGCCTCGGAGCTCGAGATCGAGCCCGAGCGCGTCGAGGAGAGCACCCGCTTCAAGGAGGATCTCGACGCCGACTCGCTCGACCTCGTGACCCTCGTCATGGAGCTCGAGGACAGCTACGGCGTGCGCATCCCCGACGAGGAGGCGGCACGCATCGTCTCGGTCGGCCAGGCGGTCGATTACATCCTCGCCCACGCTCCACAGGCCACGCGCTGACCGCGAGCGCGCCCGGAGCTGTGGAGACGCTCGCCGGCCTGCTCGAGGAGATTCCGGACGACCTCGCCCGTGAGGCGGTCACCCACGCCTCGTGGGTCGAGCGCCGCAGCGACTCGTGGGAACGGCTCGCCTTCCTCGGCGATGTCGTGCTCGGTCTTGCGGTGTCCAGCGACATCTATCCGCGCTTTCCCCACTTCGGCGCGGGGCGGCTCACCAAGCTCCGCGCCCAGGCCGTCAGCCGGGGCGCGTGCGCCGAGGTGGCGCGAGACCTCGGCCTGGCCGAGCGGGTGCTCGCGGCGGCGCCCCCGGGCCGCGACGCCTCGGGGCTCGTGCGCAGCGATCGCATCCTCGCCTCGGTCTGCGAGGCGGTGATCGGCGCCGCGTACCTGACCTTCGGGTTCGAGCGCGTCGCCCCGACGGTGGTCGCGGCCTTCTCGGCCCAGGTCAAGGAGGCCCTCTCGCATCCGGTCGACTTCAAGTCCGTGCTCCAGGAGCGGTTGGCTCGGCGCGGCGAGATCGTCGCCTACCGGATCGACTCCGAGCAGGGACCGCCGCACGACCGCTCGTTCGTGGCGGTCGCCGAGGTCGCCGGCGCCGCGCTCGGCCGGGGCGAGGGCAAGACCAAGAAGGCCGCCGAGCAGGAGGCCGCGCTCGAGGCCCTCGGCGGCGAGCAGAGCGTCCGCGGCGAGGACCGGCTGCTCGTCGACCCTGCGGACGAGGACGCGAGCTAGATCCCCATGCACCTGCGCTCGCTGACCATCAAGGGCTTCAAGTCGTTTGCCGATCGCACGAAGCTCGAGTTCTCGCCGGGCGTCTCGGTGGTCGTCGGGCCGAACGGCTCGGGCAAGTCGAACGTGGCCGAGGCGGTGCTCTGGGCCCTGGGCGAGCAGAGTCCCTCGGCGGTGCGCGGTCAGACCATGCAGGACGTCATCTTCGCCGGCGGCCAGGGCGTCGGCTCGCGCGGCGCGGCCGAGGTCGAGGTCGTGCTCGACAACTCCGACGGAACGATGCGCGGCGGGGTCGCCGGCGGAGCCGGGGGGCTCTCGGAGATCTCCATGTCGCGCCGGCTCGAGCGCTCGGGCGAGGGCGGCTACCGGCTGAACGGAGCCCGCGCCCGCCTCGTCGACGTGGCCGAGGTCCTCTCGGACACTGGCCTCGGGCGCGAGATGCACTCCGTGGTCTCCCAGGGCCGGGTCGAGGCCATCATCCACTCGCGGCCCGCCGAGCGGCGGCTCCTGATCGAGGAGGCGGCCGGCCTCGGCAAGCACCGCCGCCGCCGGAGGCGGGCCGAGCTGAAGCTCGGACACACCCGCGAGACCCTGGACCGCGGGCGCGGCGGCGCGCGGGCGGC
>JBBSNG010000156.1:0-5575 GCA_038232755.1 Solirubrobacterales bacterium
CGACTTGATCGAGCCCGCCCAGGCGTCGGTTCCGCGCATGAACGAGACCGGCCCGCTCGCCGTCCCGCCCTTCGAGAGCGGCTCCATCGAGCCACGGATGTTCGACAGGTTGATCCCCGAGCCCGAGCCGCCGCGGAAGATCTGTCCCTCCTTGGTGTTCCACTCGAGGATCGAGTGCATTTCGTCCTCGACCGAGAGGATGAAGCACGCCGAGCACTGCTCCTCGCCCGGCGCCTTCCAGCCGACGTTGAACCACACCGGCGAGTTGAAGGCCGCCATCTGCTGGAGCAGCACGTGCGTGAGCTCCGCCTCGAAGGCCTCGGCGTCCTCGGCCGAGGCGAAGTACTCGCCGTCGCGGCCCATCTCGGCGATCCGACCGGTCACGCGCCCGATCATCTGCTTCACCGAGCGCTCGCGCTCGGGCGAGTCGGGCTGGCCGCGGAAGTACTTCTGGGTGACGATGTTGGTCGCGTTCTGCGACCAGGTCGCGGGGAACTCGACGCCGCGCTGCTCGAAGGCCGGCTTGGCCGGGTCGCCGATGACCGCGTCGCGGATCTCCCAGCCGACGGCGTCGAAGGGGTGCGTGCCGGCCTCGGTGAACCTCCGCGCGACCCGAACACCCTGACCGGTGCGGTGGGTGGTGGTGTCGGCGGTGGTGTGGCTGGGCATGGCTCCTCCGGGAAGGTGTCGCGTCTTTTGTACGGGCTCCGCTCGTCCCTCTCAACGAGGCGGGCTGTCGATCATGCGACAGCGGTCGGACGGACCCCTAGGCGACTCGGGCGGTGTCGTGGACGACGCGATCCACACCCTCCATTCTACCGGGTCGGGGCCGCCGATCGCGAGCCTTTCCGGTGAGCAGAACCCCGCTCTGAGCGGGGAAGACAAGTGCCGCTGGCCGGCGTTCTCAGCGCAGCGAGTCGAGCGTGAGAGCGAGGCCCTCCTCGAGATCGGTCCGGGCCTGCCAGCCGAGCTCGGAGCGAGCCCGCACGGCGTCGAGGTGGATGTGCTGGACCTCGCCGGGGCGACGCGGCGCGAGCTCCGGGTCGAGGTCGCGGCCCTCGATGCTCGAGAGCGCGGCGACGAGGTCGAGGACCGACACCGGCACCCCGCGGCCGATGTTGACCGGCCCACCGATCGGCGACGCCGCGGCGGCCAGATTGGCCTCGACGATGTCGCCCACGTAGACGTAGTCGCGCGTCTGGAGGCCGTCGCCGAAGATCGTCGGCCGCTCGCCGGCGAGCAGCCGTCCGCAGAAGATCGCGACCACGCCCGCCTCGCCGAGGGGGTCCTGGCGTGGCCCGAAGACGTTGCCGTAGCGCAGCGAGACCGTGGAGACGCCGTGCAGGCGTGAGTAGAGCTCGCAGTACCCCTCGGCGGCGAACTTGGACTGCCCGTAGCCGGCCTCGGGAGCAACCGGATGGTCCTCGGGCGCGGGGAGGATGCGCCCCTCGCCGTAGATCGCCCCGCCGGTCGATGTGTTGACGATGCGGATCCCCTCGATCGAGCGCGCCGCCTCGAGCAGGTTGATCGTCCCCTCGACGTTCACCCGCGCGTCGAAGGCCGGATCGGCGATCGAGCGGCGCACGTCGATCTGTGCGGCGAGGTGGAAGACGACCTCCGGGCGTAGCCGTTCGAGCAGGCGGGCGAGCTCGGGGGCGTCGCGAACGTCACCCTCGATGAGCTCGGCGCCGGCGGTGAGGGCGCCTTCGAGGTTGTCGCGCCGGCCGGTGGAGAGATCGTCGAGGACGGTGACCTCGTCGCCGCGCGCGAGCAGGGCATCGACGATGTTCGACCCGATGAAGCCGGCTCCGCCGGTGACGAGGGCGCGCATGAGCGGCGGCATGTTATGGCCTGGCGCAGGGCGGGTGGACAGGGCCGGTGGACCGGTCGAGAGCCACCGCTGGCGCCGTTGGTAGCGTCGCCGGGGTGGCCGGCCTGTTCGTGACCTTCGAGGGCATCGACCGCGCGGGCAAGACGACCCAGGCGCGGATGTTGTGCGAGGCGCTGGGCGGCGAGGCGCTCGCGGTCCGCGAGCCGGGGGGGACCGCGGTCGGCGAGCGGGTGCGCGAGCTGGTGAAGGATCCCTCGGTGGTGGTCGGCCCCGAGGCGGAGGCGTTGCTCTTCGCGGCGGCACGCGCGGAGCTCGTGGCGCGGGTCATCGCACCGGCTTTGGCCGAGGGCCGGATCGTCGTCTCGGACCGCTTCCTCGACTCCTCGCTGGCCTACCAGGGCGCGGCGCGCGGACTGGGCGTCGAGAACGTGGCCAGGATCAACGGTTTCGCCACCGGCGGGCTCGTCCCCGACCTGACTTTTCTGCTCGCCCTCGACGCACGTGCCGCGGCCGATCGGGCGGGCGAGACCGACCGCTTCGAGGCGGAGGGCACCGCTCTGCAGGCCAGCGTGCTCGAGGCCTACGAGGCCCTCGCCGCCGAGAGCTCCGGGCGCTGGCGACGACTCGACGCGGATCGGCCGGCCGAGGAGGTGCACGCCGACGTGCTCGCAGCGGTCGAACGTGCCCGGCCCGGCGCCGGGGGACGCCGCGAGTCCGAGGCGCGCTCGGGCGAGCCTGAGACGTACGCCGTCGAGGCCCGCTCGTGAGCGAGGCGAAGCTCACGCAGCAGGGATCGCCCGTCGCGGGCGCGGCGCCGCTCCGCGGCACCTCCGACCAGCCGCACGCGCGGCTCGTTCTCGCCACCGCGATCGGTCCGAACGCCCAGCCCTCGCACGCGTATCTCCTGCACGGGCCCGCGGGCACCGGCAAGCGCACGGCGGCCGCCTCGCTCGCCGCCGAGCTCCTGGCCGAGGGCGCCCCCAACCGCGACGACGCGCACCGGCGAGCGCTCGTCGGCACCCACCCCGACCTGACCTGGGTCCGCCCCACCGGGGCGCACGTCATGCGCGTCGGCGACGTCGACGAGCCGGTGGTGGCCGCCGCCTCGCGCACGCCGTTCGAGTCGAAGCGCCGGGTCTTCGTGCTCGAGCGCGTCGAGACCATGAACGACGAGGTCGCCAACCGGCTGCTGAAGACGCTCGAGGAGCCGGCGGCCTTCGTGCACCTGATCCTCCTCACCGAGTCGCTCGGCCAGGTGCTCGAGACGGTGGTCTCGCGTTGCCAGCTCGTGCGCTTCGACCCGCTCGCGCCGGAGCGGATCGCCGCCGCGCTCGAGGGCGAGGGCGTGCCCGGTCCGCGCGCCGCCGCGTGCGGTCGTCTGGCGCTCGGAGACGGCTCGCGGGCGCGCTACCTGGCCTCGGAGGACGGAGAATCGCTGCGAGCCGAGGTCGAGGGCTGGATGCTCGGCCTCGTCGAGGGGACCTCGTCCGCCGCGCAGAGCGCCGAGCCGTGGCGAGGCCTGCTCGAGCGCGCCGAGGCGCGCCGGGCCGAGGCCGAGCAGGCCGTCGAGGTCGCCGCGGACCGGCGCCTCGAGTCGGAGCCCAAGGGGCGTGAGCGCCGCGCCGTCGAGCGCGACTTCGAGGAGGCCGCCAAGCGCGACGGGCGACGGGCCCGGACCGAGGTCCTCGATCTCGGCCTCACGCTCGCGGCGCTCACGCTCCGAGATCTCGGCTGCCTCGCCGCGGGGGCGGAGGGAGCGGTCCTGGCCGTCGACCGCCTCGAGCGCCTCGCGAGCGTCGCGGGGGAGACCGACGAGCGGATCTTCCGCGCGGCCGTCGAGCGCTGCGAGGAGACCCGCGCGTCGCTCGAGCTGAACGTGACCGAGGAGCTCGCGCTGGCCGCGCTCGGCTTCCGGCTCGAGCGGCTGGTCGGCGCTACGGAGTGAGCGTGCGGTTCCCGGGCCGGGGCTAGACTCCGTCGCCGCTGCCGACGTAGCTCAGTTGGCCAGAGCACCGCTCTCGTAAAGCGGGGGTCATGGGTTCGAATCCCATCGTCGGCTTCGCACCCGACCACGTGCATCGGCCCGGCTAGGCTCGGCCTCGATGAGCTTTCGTCGCCGACGGTCGCGGCCGCTGAGACACGCGTTCGCGCTCGCCCTCTCGCTCCTCGTGCTCGCTCTCGCTGCCGCTGGATGCGCGAATACCCCCGGCGACGCGTCACAGCCTCCGGGCCTCCCCACCCTCACCGTCAAGGATCTAGCGGACGGCCGCCCGGTGGACCTCGCCGAGCTCACCCCCGCCCGCCGGCCCGTCGCCCTCTGGCTGTGGGGCCCTGGTTGCGCGATCTGCCAGCGCAGCGCCACCGCCGTCGACCGCTTTGCCGCGCGCGAGCGCGAGCGGGTCGACGTGATCGGGCTCGGCTCCCACGGATCTCCCGAGAGCGCGCCGCGCTTCGTCCGCGAGCACGACATGCGCAACATGCGAGTCCTCTGGGACCAGGACTCCTATGCGTGGGACCAGCTCAGAGTGCCGGCTGAGCCGGTGGTCATCGTCTTCGACCGCTCGGGTCGCGAGCTCGACCGCTGGTTCGGGCCCTTCGACGAGCGCCGGGTCCTGCGCGCGGCGGGACGAGCAAGCTGAGAGCGGCACGGAGCGCACGATTGGCTCACTCGCAGTAGCAGCCGTCGCCGTCCCCGTCGCGTTTGCCGGGACAGGCACTTGTAGGCAGACATCCGCGACCGCGCGGCTCCTCCTCGACCGGCCGCTGCGCCGCGTTGCGATCGGGGTCGCATCGCCCCCACAGGCCGTCGTCACCGTCTCGGGCTTCGCGCTCGGCCCGCTCGAAGGCCGACTCGTACCGGTCGTTCGGAGCGATGGTCAGGATCCTCGCGTAGCCCTCGCGCAGGAGCGCGAGGGTGTGCATCTCGCCGTCGCGACTGAGGTAGGCGAGCGTGCGGTCGTAGCGGTCCCTGCGCTCGGCGCCCAGCTCGTACCGAACCACTCTACCCTCGAGGCGCTCGCGCGTGAAGCGAGTGGCGGCGTCATCGAAGCAGCGTCCCTGCTCAGGCGTGTCGACTCCGATCAGCCGGACCCGGCCGAGGCGCTTCATGTCGACGGTGTCGCCGTCGATAACCCGCGTGACCCGCTCGCCGGGGCGCCCTGCCGCGCTCGAGCCGCCACACGCGGCGACGCCGACGCAGGCCACCACCACGCAGCAACTCGCCGTCAGCCTCACGGCGACCGACCAGCCGTTGCGCACGACTCGCGGACGGCGGGAGTCCGGCGCGCTAGTCGCGCGGCGTCCGCGACGGCGTGTGGGGATCCGGCGCAATCGTGCCGTCGCCCATGGCCTTGTCGAGCGATGACGTGGCCGGACCGACAGGCCTGGGACGCTTGTCCTGCCGTAAGGCGTCCTCCGGGTTGTCGCCGTCCTTCACGCCCTCCTCGCGGTGCACGTGCGGCTCGCCGTGCTTGCTCCTTCTCATGCTCGTACTGAGCCGGACCGGGTTTCGCGGAGACCGGGTTATCTGCTTTCCCTCCTTCACGAGAGGGAGGGGATGGGAACGTAGCGGGCCACGTAGAGATGCTCGAACTCGGCCGGCGGGACGTCGCCGAGCGCCTCGTGCAGCCGGCTCGTGTTGAACCAGCCGACGTACTCGACGATGGCCAGCTCGAGCTGCGCACGCGAGCGCCAGACGCGGTCTGAGACGAGCTCGGTCTTGAAGGAGTCGACGAAGCTCTCGGC
>JBBSNG010000157.1:0-5570 GCA_038232755.1 Solirubrobacterales bacterium
AGAGCATCCGGGCATGGCTCGAGAACAACGGCGGACGCCCGCGCGTCTCCCGTCGCGCCGTCGCTGATCCCGGCGGCCTGTCCTCATTGCGCTGACCCTCCGGAGAACTCAGCGCGCTCTACGAGAAGCGACGGGGGGGGCAGGTGCAGCAGCGTGTCGCCCATGCAGGCCACGACGTCGACCCCACCCGGGGCAAGCTCCGCTAGCGCGTCCACGGCGTCGCCGTGCACCGTGCGCACCGCCGGCCGCCGGGCGGCGTGCCCGGCCAGCTCCGCGAGCAGGGCCTCGTTGCTATCAACGGCGAGCACGGTGTCGAATCCCATGTCGGCCAGCGCCAGGGTCTGCGCACCGGAGCCACACCCGACATCGACCGCGGTCGAACCGCCGGCATGCGCGCCCGGCCTAATGCCGAGCTGCTCGAGCAGGGCCCGCTGGGCGCGAGCGGTCTGCTCGATGTCATCGCCGAGCATCCAGGTGTAGTGCTCGGCGAGCAGGTCGTCGTAGTGCTCCTGCGCGCTGCTCACCTCACCTGCTCCTCGCGCTCGGCTCTCCACGCTCAGGGAGGCGAGAGTCTCACCGGAGGGTCCGAAAACCGAGCTCAGCTAGGACGCAGGGAGCGAAGTGTGCTTCCAGCACACGAGCGACCGAGGACCGCTGAGCGAAGGTTTGCAGGACCCTCCTACCACCGGTAGTGGGCGAAGGCCTTGTTGGCCTGCGCCATCCGGTAGATGTCGTCCTTGCGCTTGTAGGCGCCGCCCTGCTGGGACTGCGCATCGTTGAGCTCCCCGGCGAGGCGCTCGGCCATGGTCCGCTCGCGCCGGGCGCGGGCGAACTGGATCAGCCAGCGTACGGCGAGGGTCTGGGCGCGGCGGCTCGGAACCTCGACCGGGACCTGATAGGTCGCGCCGCCGACGCGACGGGAGCGAACCTCGAGCACCGGCGTGAGCTCGCGCAGGGACTTCTCGAGCGAGTCGACCGGATCGTCGCTGGTGCGACGCGAGAGGATCTGGAGGGCGTCGTAGACGATGCGCTCGGCCGAGGACTTCTTGCCGTCGATCATCACCTTGTTGATCACCTGCTGCACGAGCCGGGAGCTGTGCACGGGATCGGGATCGACCGGGCGAACCCCGGCGGCGGCGCGGCGTGGCATCTACTACTTGGCCTTGACGCCGTACTGCGAGCGAGCCTTCTTGCGGCCGGAGACCCCGGATGCGTCGAGCGTCCCGCGGACGACCTTGTAGCGAACGCCCGGCAGGTCCTTGACGCGGCCGCCGCGGACGAGCACGACCGAGTGCTCCTGCAGGTTGTGACCCTCGCCAGGGATGTAGGCGGTGACCTCCATCTGATTGGTCAACCGCACGCGCGCGACCTTGCGGAGCGCGGAGTTCGGCTTCTTCGGCGTGGTCGTGAACACGCGGGTGCAGACACCGCGCCGCTGCGGAGCCGCGACTCGGCTCTTGCGGCCCTGGCCGGACTTGAGACCCGGGGTCGCGAGCTTCTTCTTGGGGCGGGTACGGCCCTTGCGGACAAGCTGATTGATGCTCGGCATTGGGCCGCGACTCTAGCAGTCGGCCGCTGGGCTCAGCGCTCTGAGGATAGGGTGCGCGGCGCGTGGAGCGACCGCTCAACCACCACCGCGGGGGCGTCGGGGAGCCGCTCGTCCTCGTCCACGGGATCGGGGCGAGCTGGCGAGCCTGGCTGCCCGTCTTGCCTGCGCTCGAGGCCCGGCACGAGGTCTTCGCGATCGACCTGCCCGGCTTCGGCGACTCCCCGCCGCTCGCGCAGGGCGTGCGACCCACGGTCCCCGCACTGGTGGACGCGGTCGCGGACCAGCTCGACGAGCTCGGACTCGAACGACCACACCTCGCCGGCAACTCACTCGGCGGCTGGGTCGCCCTCGAGCTCGCGCGGCGCGGACGCGCGCGCAGCGCCACCGGCCTCTCGCCCGCGGGCCTGTGGACGCCGCGCGAGGCGGCCTATGCGCGGGGCCAGTTGAAGGTCGCCTACGCAGCGACGCGCCGCCTGCGGCCGTACGCGCGCGCGGTCACGCGCACGGCGGCCGGGCGAACGGGCATCTTCTCTCTGGTCGCGAGCCGGCCGTGGCAGCTCGACCCGGCTCAGGCCTGCCACGCCCTCGAGGCGATCGGCGGCAGCGAGACCGTCCTCGAGACCCTCGAGCTGTCGACCTCCGACCGCGCCCGAGGACTCGACGAGATCCGCGTTCCCGTCACCATCGCCTGGGGCTCCCGAGACCGGCTGCTGCTTCCGCGCCAGGGCCCGCGCTTCGTGCGGGTGATCCCGGGCTCGGAGCTCCGGCCGCTGGCGGGGGCGGGCCACGTACCCATGTGGGACGACCCGGACCTGGTCACCCGCACGATTCTCGACCGCACCGCGCGGGCGGCCTAGGGCGTCGGGACTCAGTCGCTCGCGGCTCGCATCGGCGCCGGGGTCAAGGCGGCCGCCACGATCACCAGAGCAAAGGCGACGAACTGGACCACGATCCCGAGCGCATCGCCGGGCAGGGGATCTCCGAAGACGATGATGCCGCCGCTGATCGCCGAGACGTTGGCGGCCACGCTCGTGAGGGTGATCACCGGGACCGCCTCGCCGCGCTGGAAGCCGTGGGCCGACGCGTAGAAGGAGAGGACCCACGCGATCAGGGCCGCTGCGAGCCAGGGTGAGACGAGCGCGAGCAGGCCCCCGGCTCCGACGGCACCGGTCAGCGCCTTGAGCGCGACCGCGCCGACCCCGAAGAGGATGCCGGCGGCCACGCCGAGCAGGGCACCGTGGTGGTGGGACGGGCTGCCGAGGCGCGACGAGAGCACGAGCAGCGTCCCGACCGCCAACAGCCCGGACTCGAAGGCGATCATGCCCGCGAGCGAGTACGACGAATGATCCCCGTCGGCGCCGGGCAGGGTGACGGCCAGCAGGACGAGCCCGAGTGCGGTGCAGCCGACGCCGAGCCACTGCCGGCGCCCGACCGAGTAGCCGAAGCAGCGCTCCGCGAGCACGGTGAGGAACACGAGCCCGCCGGAGATCACGGCCTGGACGACCGAGAGCGGAGCGAGGGCCAGGGCGCCGATGTGGAGCATCCACGCCCCGAGGGCCACGACCCAGCCGACGGCGAACCACTTCGACCGAAACAGCGCCGCGGCGCTGGCGATCGGGTGGGCCCAGAGGACCTCGGGCGCGGCCGATGCGCCGCGGTGCTTCAAGAGGAAGCCCACGTTGGTCCCGATGGCGCAGAGCAGTGCGAGGCCTATGCCGAGGTGTAGCGTCATATACGAACGAGAGCGAGCGGCGGGTCCCTGACCTCACGCCGCCGTCTGGGCCCTAGGGCCCTCCCCTACCTCCCTCGCTCGAGCCTAGCGTCCCTCTGATCAGCGTCTGCCCCTACGGCTCACCTCGATAAGCATGCCGCCCCAAGATCTCTCCCCCCTTCCGATCCTGTTCGTCGACGTCGACGGCGTGGTCAGCCTGTTCGGCTTCCCCTCGCACGACGACCCGCCCGGGAGCTACCACTACGTCGACGGCATCATCCACTGCCTGAGTGCCACGGCCGGTGAACGGCTGCGCCGGCTGGCGGAGCGCTACGAGCTCGTGTGGGCGACGGGCTGGGAGGAGCGGGCCAACGAGTACCTGCCTCGGCTGCTCGGGCTGGAGGCGCCGCAGCTTCCCACCCTGACCTTCGATGGCCGGGCGGTCTTCGGAACCGCGCACTGGAAGGTGGAGGCGATCGACGAGTACGCGGGCGAACGACCCGCCGCCTGGCTCGACGACAACCTCGACGAGCGTTGCGAGCGCTGGGCGCGGGAGCGCGCGGCTTCCACTCTGCTCGTGCCCACCGACCCCGCCGTCGGTCTCGACGAGGAGCACGTCGAGCGGCTGCTGCGCTGGGCCGACGAGATCTCCGGCGCCGCGCCCGGCCGGGCCTGACCTCTCAGCTCAGGCCCGGCGGCGCGTCATGCCTACTGCTCCTCGCTGCGGTCCTCGGCCGGCGGCACGGTCAGGTCGGCCAGCTCGTCGCCGAACGACCGCTCCTCCCTGAACGAGTCGCTGCCGATCCCGAACCCCTCGATCTCACCGTCGGTGAGCCCGAGCTCGGCCGCGAGCTCTCCGTCCTCGAGCAGTCCGAGCTCCGTCGCGCTCGGGCGCTGGGCCGGCTCGGTCGGCTCGATCTCGATCCGCCGGTAGCGCCGCAATCCGGTGGCGGCCGGGATCAGCTTGCCGATGATCACGTTCTCCTTGAGGCCGGCGAGACGATCGGTCTTGCCCTCGAGCGCCGCGTCGGTCAGGACCTTGGTGGTCTCTTGGAAGGAGGCCGCCGACAGGAACGAGTCGGTGGCCAGCGAGGCCTTGGTGATCCCGAGGATGACCTCAGCGCTCTCGGCGCGATCGCCACCACCGTCGGCGATCCGATCGTCCTCCTTCGCGAAGTCGTGCCGGTCCACGAGCTGGCCCGGCAGGTACAGCGTGTCGCCCTTCTGATCGACGCGCACCTTCTTCATCATCTGCCGGACGATGATCTCGATGTGCTTGTCGTTGATGTCGACGCCCTGCGACTTGTAGACCTTCTGCACCTCGCGCACGAGGTAGACCTCGGTCGCGGTGCGCCCGCGGATGTCGAGCAGCTCGTGGGGGTAGATCGAGCCCTCGTTGATCTGCGTACCGGCGACGATCCGCTGGCCACGCTCGACCCACAGGCGGGTCCGGCGCGGGAAGCGGTAGTGGTGCTCGGTCCCCGAGTCGTCGGTGACCGTGACCACGAGCTCCTTGTCAGTGTCCTCGATCGCGACGACGCCGTCCTCCTCGGCGAGCCGCGCGAGACCCTTGGGCTTGCGCGCCTCGAACAGCTCGACGACGCGCGGGAGGCCCTGGGTGATGTCGGCCCCGGCGACGCCGCCGGTGTGGAAGGTCCGCAGCGTGAGCTGCGTCCCCGGCTCGCCGATCGACTGGGCGGCGATGATGCCGACCGCGTCGCCGATCGCCGCGATCTTGCCGCTGGCCGGCGCGACGCCGTAGCAGCGCTGGCAGATCCCGGTCTCGGCGATGCACTTGAGCACCGAGCGCACCGGGACGGCCGCGGCCGCCTCGTCGTCGGCGAAGGCGGCGCGGATCTGATCGACCTTGCCGGCGGTGATCAGCTCCTCGGGCTCGAGCAACGACTGGCCGTCGGGCCCTGAGAACGGAGCCGCGGCGAACCGGCCGGCGATGCTCTCGTTGGGCGCGCCACCCGGGATGGTCAGCGCGGTCTCGATGTAGTTCTCGGTCCCGCAGTCCTCGATCCGCACGATCACGTCCTGGGAGACGTCGACGAGACGTCGCGTCAGGTAGCCCGAGTCCGCGGTGCGCAGCGCCGTGTCGGCGAGCCCCTTGCGGGCCCCGTGGGTCGAGATGAAGTACTCGAGCACGGTCAGGCCCTCCATGAAGTTGGCCTTGATCGGGCGCTCGATGATCTCGCCCTTCGGGTTGGCCATCAGCCCGCGCATGCCGGCGAGCTGGCGGATCTGCTTGAACGACCCGCGCGCGCCGGAGTTGGCCATCATGAAGATCGGATTCAGGTGATGCAG
>JBBSNG010000158.1:0-5387 GCA_038232755.1 Solirubrobacterales bacterium
CACCCGAACGATCGATCGACCACGGTCTGGCGGGCGAGCAGGGCGAACAGCCTCGTGAGCAAGCGCGGCGGCAGCGCCGGGATCAGCCGCTGCAACCGGAGCGCGCGCCGGAACGCGGGTGCGTGGCGGGCGCTGAAGCTGGCGTAGCGCTCGAGGGCCTCGGCGCGGGCGATCTCGCCGTCGAGAACGCGGCGCAGCTCGCGCCCGCCGGCGATACCGAAGTAGAACGCGGTCCGGATCCCCTCGCCCGAGAGTGGGAAGCAGTGGCCGGCGGAGTCGCCGACGAAGAACACGCCGGCCTCCGTGGCCGGGCGCAGGCGGTGCGGGAACCAGTTGCCCTGATAGCGAACGGCCGGACGCTCGAGCCGCTCGGCGAGGTCCTCGGTCGGGCGCTTGACGTGATCGCGCGGATCGTAGGAGCCGACGCCGACGCGCTGCTCGCCGTCGGCCGGGACGCTCCAGGCGAATCCGCGGCGCGCGAGCGAGCGGTCGATCCAGACGTCGAGATCCTCGCCGCCGCCCGGCGGATGGACCTCGAGTCCGCGCGAGAGGGGTGCGTCGGGCGGCTGGAAGCTGCGGGCCGCGAGAACCCGGCGCCAGCCGAGGGCGTCGACGACGAGGGGCGCCGATACCACGCCACGATCGGTCGCCACCGCGATCGGAGCACCGGACCTCCCGTCGGCACCGCCGTCGCCGTCCGCCTCGATCCGGCCCTTGACCGTCGCGGTCTCGAAGCGCGCGCCGCCGCACTGCGCCCACAGCAGCCGGCAGAGCTCGCGGTAGTCGAAGGCCGACCAGCTCCACGGCAGCCGGTAGCGAGCCGAGCCGTGCGGAGTGTGGAAGCCCATGCAGCGGATCTCCTGGCGGATCGAGCCCTCGAGGCCCATGGCCTCGAGCCACGGCGTTGGACAGGCGCAGGCCGAGGTCTGGCGCTCGCCGATCTCGTAGCGGTCGAGCACGAGCACGTCGGCGCCCGTGCCGGCGAGCTCGCGGGCGATGGTCAGGCCGGCGAAGCTCGCCCCGCACACGAGCACGTCGGCGGAGGTCCCCGCCAGGGACGTCCGTGCCTCACCGCGCGTGGTCGCCCGGCGCGTCATCGGTTGGGGGCCCTCACGCGCCGGCCCTCGGCAGGCTGAGCACGGCCGCGACCCCGGCGCGCCAGGGCGCGAGGCGCGGGCGCGGACGCAGGACGTCGTAGCCGACCGCCTCGACGCGGTCGAGCACCCCGAGGTAGACGCCGCGGGCCAGCCGCATCCCCCGTCGAACCGGCGGCGCGACGCCCTCGCTGGCGGGGCGGCCCTCATCGAAGCGCTCGCGGGCCCGCCCCACCTCCTCGGCCACGAGTGCGCGGAAGCCCGCCGTCGCCTCGCCGCGGGCGATGATCGACTCCTCGACGCCGTGGCGGCGGCGATCCTCGGCCGCGAGATAGATCCGCCCGAGTGAGTAGTCCTCGCGCACGTCGCGGATGAAGTTGGTGAGCTGGAATGCCGTTCCCAGCCGCTCGAAGGCCTCGTGGTGGGCCGCCGGCGCGTCGAGCACGGAGGCCATGATCCGCCCGACCGCGCCGGCGCTGCCGCGCATGTAGCGGTCGAGCTCGGCGCGGCTCTCGATTCGCACGTCGTCGCAGTCGACGCGCATCGAGTCCATGTAGATCGAGAGCTCGTCGAGCGGGAGGGCGTGGCGGCTCGCTGCGTCCACGAGCGCAGCGATCACCGGGTGAGGCGAGCCGCCGGCCTCCATCCCCTGCCTTAGCTCGGCCTCCCAGCCGTCGAGCGCGGCGCGCCGCAACTCGGGTTCGGGCGGACGGTGCGGCCCGTCGACGATCTCGTCGGCCCCGCGCACGAAGCCGTAGAGCGCGTAGACGGCGGGGCGGACGTCGGCGGGGAGACGGCGGACCGCCCAGAAGTAGGTCGGGTCGTGGCGGCGCAGCATGCGCCGGCAGGTCTCGTAAGAGGCCGGAGCGGGGCAGGCGGGTGTGGCGGCGGTGGCGGTCACGCGGGGGGGCGGGCGGCGCCCGGTCCTCGATGCTGTCAGACCCTGGGGGTGGATGCCGACGGTAGGCGAACGCCGAGGCGCCCGTTCGGGCCGCGGCGTCAGAGGCCTGGCGGGCCGAGGGGGGTGAGGCCGTCCTCTCGGGACCTTAGGTTGATGAGCATGGCTCGCTCCGTCTACGTCTGCTCGAACTGCGGCCAGGACAGCCCGCGCTGGCACGGTCGCTGCCCCGGCTGCGGCGACTGGAACTCTCTGGTGGAGGAGCACGGCGCTCCGAAGCGCGGGCCGGCCGGCGCGGGCAGGGGCGGCGGCGCACGGGCGCTGCGCCCCGTCGCGCTCGCCGACGTCGAGGCGCCGGCGCTCGCCCGGCTCTCGACCGGCATCACCGAGCTCGACCGGGTCCTCGGCGGCGGGCTCGTGCCCGGATCGCTCGTGCTCCTCGGCGGCGCGCCGGGGATCGGCAAGTCGACCATCACCGCGAGCGCGCTCGGCCATCTCGCCGCGGCCGGGCGGCGCACGCTCTACGTGACCGCGGAGGAGTCGGCGGCCCAGGTCAAGCTCCGAGCCGAGCGACTGGGGCCCGACGCCCTGCGGGTGCCGATCGTCGCCGGTACCGACCTCGACGCCGTGCTCGCCACGATCGAGGCCGAGGCTCCCGAGGTCTGTGTGGTCGACTCGGTCCAGACCCTGCACGCCGAGGGGTTGACCGGCTCTCCCGGAACGGTCGGGCAGGTCCGCGAGGTTGCCGGCCGGATCGCGCGCGTGGCCAAGGAGCGCGACGTAGCCACCATCCTCGTCGGACACGTGACCAAGGAGGGGTCGCTCGCGGGCCCGCGCGTGCTCGAGCACCTCGTCGACTGCGTGCTGCACTTCGAGGGCGAGCGCGAGCGCTCCTACCGCATCGTGCGCGCGGTCAAGAACCGCTTCGGCTCGACCAACGAGGTCGGCGTCTTCGAGATGCGCGAATCCGGCTTGGTCGAGGTCGTCGATGCCTCGGCGCGATTCGTCTCCGAGGCGACGCGCGCGCCTGGGTCCGTGGTCCTCTGCGCGATGGAGGGCTCGCGCCCGCTGCTCGTAGAGGTGCAGGCCCTAGTGGCGCCGTCCGAGCTCCAGCCCCCGCGCCGGGTGGCCAGCGGGATCGACCGCAATCGTCTCGCGCTGGTGCTCGCGGTGCTGGCCCGCCACGGCGGCATCCGGCTCGGATCGAGCGACGTGTTCGTCTCGGCCGCCGGCGGCGTGCGGGTCGACGAGCCAGGCGCCGATCTCGCCGTCGCTCTGGCCCTGGCCTCGGCGGCTCGTGGCGTGCCGCTGCGCTCGAGCGGGCGGTCCGGCGGCGGCGAGGACGCGCGGCGCGCGCTGCTCCGCGACGGCTCCGGCGGCGCGGGCGACGATCCGCCCCTCGCCGCCTTTGGAGAGATCGGGCTGACCGGCGAGCTGCGTTTCGTGGCCCATCCGGAGCGGCGCAGCGCGGAGGCGGCGAAGTTCGGTCTCGAGCCCGTGCTCTCGCCCGAGGGCTCCATGCGCACCTTGCGTCAGGCGCTCGCCACCGCACTGGGAGGTCGAGCCCGCGAGACGGAGCAGGCGGCCGCGTGAGTCACGTCTCGAGAATAGGCATGGCAAGCGAGACCTGACAGGATAAGCATAAGTTCATCGCTTATCATGGAGTGATGCTCACACACGCCGGGTACGAGCCGAGCGAGCTCGAGCATCGTCAGGAGCCCCGGCTTATCCGGGCGCTCGAGACCGTCGCTCCCGGGTCGGCCATTCGCGAGGGCGTCGACAACATCGTCCAGGCTCGCACCGGCGCGCTGCTCGTGGTCGGCGAGGAGGAGGAGCTGTCGTTCCTGCTCTCGGGCGGTCTGCGCGTCGAGATCGACTACACGCCTGCCCTGCTCTACCAGCTGGCGAAGATGGACGGCGCGATCCTGCTCTCCGCCGACGCGACCAAGATCCTCTGGGCCAACGTCCAACTCATGCCCGACCCGACGATCCTCTCGCTCGAGACGGGCACCCGCCACCGCACGGCCGAGCGCGCCTCGAAGCAGACCGGCGCGCTCGTGATCGCCATCTCCCAGCGCCGTGACGTGGTCTCGATCTACCTCGACGGCTCCAAGTACATCCTCGAGGAGATCCCCGTGGTGCTGGCCAAGGCCAACCAGGCGCTGGCCACGCTCGACAAGTACCGCCGCCGCCTCGACCAGGTGGCCACCCGGCTGACCGCGCTCGAGTTCGCCGGCGGCGTGATGCTCCACGATGTCCTCACGGTCCTCCAACGCGCCGAGCTCGTGACCCGCATGGCCGTCGAGGTCGAGCGCTACATCGTCGAGCTCGGCACCGAGGGCCGCCTGATCGAGATGCAGCTCGAGGAGACCATGGTCGGCGTCGCGGCCGACAAGGCCGCACTCGTGCGCGACTACGTCACGCCGGCCTCCGAGGAGGATTTCGCACTCGTGCTCGACTCGCTGGCTCGGCTGCCGCACCAGGACGTGCTCGACTTCGGTCGCCTGGCCGAGCTGCTCGGGTACGAGCGCAAGGTCGGGACGCTCGACTTTCCCGTCTCGCCCCGGGGCTATCGGATCCTCGGGCGCATCCCCCGCGTCCCGCGTCTCGCCATCGACGCCATCGTTCGCTCCTTCGAGGGACTCGACGAGGTCCTCGCCGCCACCGACGGCGATCTCGAGGCGCTCGAGGGCGTGGGGGAGTCGCGGGCCAAGGAGATCCGCGAGGGCCTGCGCGGCCTTCAGGAGATCAATCTCGTGGACCGCTACATGCAGACTTAGTGATCTCCGCCGAGAGCACTTGAACCAACCACGCGCGGCGCCCGCGCCGCGCGACGACGAGGAGGACACCATCACCGACGTAGCCACCGACGTAGCCTGGGAAGAGGAACTTGAGGATCTCGAGATCATCCCCGAGATCGACTACAAGATCGGCGACCACGTGGTCTACCCACACCACGGCGCCGGCAAGGTTCTCAAGAAGGAGCTCCGCAACGTGCTCGGGCTGGAGCGCGAGTACCTGACCATCAAGATCATCCACAACGAGATGACGGTCATGGTCCCGTGCGAGAACGCCTCCAGGGCGGGACTTCGGCGGATCATCGACGAGGAGGAGGTCGAGCGCGTGATCGCCGTACTGCGCGACGACGTCTCCTCGATGCCGAAGAACTGGAACCGCCGGTTCAAGCACAACCGCGACAAGATCAAGACCGGCGACGTGTACGAGCTCGCCGAGGTCGTACGCAACCTGGCCATCCGCGAGGCCGACAAGGGCCTCTCGACCGGCGAGAAGCAGATGTTCACCCGGGCCAAGAAGGTCCTCGCCTCCGAGCTCACCTACGCGCTCGAGATGGAGGAGGGCGACGCCGAGGCGCACATCGACGGCCTGATCGTCAA
>JBBSNG010000159.1:0-5382 GCA_038232755.1 Solirubrobacterales bacterium
AGCAGATGCGCGCCGAGCGCGACAAGCGCGCGGCGATCCTCACCGCCGAGGGCGTCAAGCAGTCCCACATCCTCACCGCCGAGGGCGAGAAGCAGTCGGCGATCCTGCGCGCCGAGGGCCACCGCGAGTCGCAGATCCTCGAGGCCGAGGGCGAGTCGAAGGCCATCGAGACCGTGTTCGCGGCGATCCATCGCGGCGACGCGGATCCGAAGCTGCTCGCCTACCAGTACCTCCAGACCCTGCCGCAGATCGCGCAGGGCGACGCGAACAAGATGTGGATCATTCCGAGCGAGTTCACCGAGGCGATTGGGCGGCTGGGGGCGGTGCTGCCGGGGGCTGCGGGCGAGGGAGGAGCGGCCGAGGGGCGGCGGCTCGGCGGCGAGGCCGCGGGCCGCGACGAGTAGCGCCAACCAGCGCTCACCGGAGACAACGAGGGGTGACGTCGAGCGCTCGCAACGTGGTCGAGCACGAGACTCGGAGGCCTTGCACGCACGGCGATACCGGACGGGGGTTCAGGTCATCGCCCGCAGACGGACCTAGACTGGGCCGATGCCATTCCAGCGTGAGATCGACGGTTCCGAGCCGGTGGGCTCCGAGCCGATCGGACGCGTAGCCGGACCACACGAGACGCGCCGCGACGCGCGCCCGCGGCGTCTGGCCATCGGGACGCTCGCCTGTCCCGCCTGCGACGCGCCGCTGGCGATGACGCCGGCCGTGATGTCGCCTTCGGACTTACTCGCGTGTGGCTTCTGCCGGCACACGGCAGCGGTGCGCGACTGCCTTTCCCTCACCGCGCCGTCACGGCCGACGCGCGTCGAGGTGCGTGTCGTCCGGCGAGTGCGTTGCTGAGGGGGAGCCGCCTCAGCCAAACCATCGGATGCCTCGCGAAGAGGGTACGCCACTGGTGTTCGCCATGGCAACGTGACGAGTCGACTCCTACGCAGCGGGTCGCCGGACGCCCGCTCGACCCTCGCCCGCCACCGCTCCGATCGCCTCGAGCAGGGTCTGCGCATACCGCCGCCCCTGGCCCACAACCGCCATGTGGTCGCCGTCGAACTCGAAGCTCGGCCCGTCGACCCCCGCCGCCAGCTCCTCCTGCTTGCGCACCGCCAGGGTGCGATCCCGCGTGTTGACGACCACCGCAACCGGTGTCTCCAGTCCCCGGATCCACGGTCTGCTGTCGAAGCGACCGAGCTCCCGCCCGGCCTCGGCGATGTCGCGCGCGCTGCCGCGCGAGAGCTCGGCCGCCACCCAGGCGGTGGTGGCGTCGTCGGGAAAGCCCTCTCGCCGTAGGGCGCGGCGCCAGAAGGCGTACGGGAAGAGGTTGAGCGTGACCCGCACCAGCCCCATGGCGGCGAAGACCGCGGCCATGCGCGGGTCCTGCCAGTCGCGCGAGGTCGCGCAGAGGACGAGGCCCGAGACCTGCTGCGAGTGGTCGCGAGCCATGAGCTGGGCGATGGCGCCGCCCATCGAGTAGCCGACCGCGGTCAGCGGTCCGCAGCCGAGCTGCTCCACGACGGCGGCGGCGTCGGCGGCACAGTCGCTGAGGCGGAACGGCGTCTCGGCGCGGACCCCGCGGCCGTGCCCGCGGTGGTCGAGCGCGACCACCCGGTATCCCGCCGCGGCGAGCGGCCCGTAGGTCCGGTACCAGTTGAGGTCGGACTGGAAGATCCATCCGTGCAGGAGGAGCACCGCCGGGCCCTGCCCGCCCGAGTCGCGAACGAACATCTCGCCACGGCCGGGCACGTGCACGACGTAGCCCGGCGGCAGCGGGAACGGCGGCTCGACGATGAAGCGGCCTCGCACGACGTCAGTGCGGGGCCACGTAGCCGCCGGCCGGCGACAGGGGCAGGTCGGCGTCGACCCAGGCCTGGATGCCGCCGGTCATGTTATGCGCGTCGTAGCCGGCGGCGCGGAAGGCCTGGGTCGCCATGGCCGAGCGCGCGCCGAGCCGGCACTGGAAGACCACGGGCCGGCCGCGGGCGATGGTCTCAGCCTCGGAGGCCAGTCGCTCGAGGGGTAGGTGCCGCGCCTCGGCGATGCGGCCGGCCTCGTGCTCGTAGGGCTCGCGCACGTCGATCAGCTCGATCTCGCCGCGCTCCAGAAGCTCGGCCACCCGCTCCGGGGAGAGTTCGGCGGGCGGGTCGTCGAAGACGGACACGGGCCGCCCAGGCTACCCCTCGCCTCGCCTCGGTGCAGGCCCCGCGGTCAAGACCGGCGCCGGTTCACTTCGTCGCTTCGCCGGGCTCCGGGGACGCCTCGTCGTCGTCACCGCGGCGCGGGGCGCCCGAAGATCCCGACGGCGCAGAGCACGAGCCACACCATGCCGGCGCTGAAGCCGGCCAGCACATCGGACAGGAAGTGCACGCCGAGCACCAGGCGGCTCGCGCCGATGAGTAGGACCAGACCCGCCGCGACGCCGAGCCAGAGCGCTCGCCCCCGCCAGCTCGACGACCGCCGGGCCAGGAGGAAGCCGAGAGCGCCGTAGACCGCCAGCGACACCGTCGCGTGCCCGCTCGGGAACGAGAACGAGCTCTCGGTGGCGAGCGGGTCGGGGAAGAACGGGCGTTCGCGCTCGAAGCCTGCCTTGAGGATCATCGTCAGGCCCTCGGCCCCTGCGAGGACGAGGGTGACGAAGAGCGCCTCGGCCCGTTTGGTGCGGGTCAGCAGGACGAGGATCGCCGCGAGCGCCAGGGGGACGATCACCGAGGCGCTGCCGAGCGTCGTCACCGCTTCGAAGGCGGTGGTGAGGCCCGGGGTTGCTCGGTCGTGGAGCCAGCCGGCGAGGCGCTGGTCGAGCTGGACCAGCGGGTCGCCGGTGAGGACATCCTCGGCAAGCACGGCGAAGGTCCACAGTCCGGCGAAAACGAGGAGGGCGGCCGCGAGCACGGCTTCGCGGCCCGTGACCGCGCGACGGGCCCGCGCGACGAGTCGGCGCGCGGTACCTCGCACGTGGTCTTGGGCGCTACTCTTGCGTAACACGCGGACAGGGTAACGCGGGTTACGATGAACTGGGTCCTGCTCACCTACAAGCTGCCCCCCGATCCGTCCTCTCGCGCCCGGGTCGCCGTGTGGCGTGAGGTACGCCGCTCGAGCGCTCTGCACCTCCAGCAGTCGGTCGTCGCGTTCCCCGACGCGGAGGGCTTCGAAGCGGCGCTGGGGCGGTTCCGCGCCCTGGTCGCCGAGCTCGGCGGCGAGAGCCTCGCCTTCCGCGGCGGGCCGATCGAGGGTGAGGACGGCATTCGTCTCGTCCAGGCCTGGAACGCCGCGCGCGACACCGAGTTCGCCGAGCTGGTTGCCAAGTGTGGACAGTTCCTCGCGGAGATCGACCACGAGTTCGAGATCGAGAAGTTCACCTCGGCCGAGCTCGAGGAGGAGGAGGCGGAGCTCGACAAGCTCGAGCGCTGGCACGAGCGCATCAGGACGCGCGACGTCTGCGACGCCGGCGGGGCGGTGGACGCCGACTCCGCCCTCGCGCGGGCACGGGAGGCCCTCGAGCGCTACTCGCAGGCCGTGTTCGAGCGCTCGGCGCCGTGAGCCTCGTCCTCTCGCTGGTCGCCTTCGGCGGTGGCGCCTGGCTGCTCGTCGAGTCGGTCGAGGGCCTCGTCAAGGCGCTCACCGGGTGGGCGGCCGCGGCCGGACTCTCGGGGCTCGCGCTGTCGGCGCTCGTCCTCGGCTTCGACATCGAGTCGACCGGGGCCGGCGTGGCCGCCACCCTCGACGGTCTGCCGGGGACGGCGCTCGGCACCTCCGTGGGCGCGGCCGTGTTTCTCGTCACGATCGGCGTGGGCCTCGCCGCGCTGGTTGCCCCATTCTCGGTCCGCACGCCCCGGCCGATGCTCCTGGCCGCCGCTGCCGCGACCGCCCTGGCGGTCGCCCTGCTCGCCGACGGATTCCTCTCGCGGGCGGACGGCGCCGTGCTGGTCGTCGCCTTCCTCCCGCTCGTGGGCGTGGTGGCTCTCAGTGCGAGGAGGGCCGGGCAGGCGCCGGAGCCGGACGCTCTTCGCCCGCGCCGGCTCTGGCTGCGCCTGCTCGCGGGCCTCGCGGGGCTCGTCGTCGGGGCCGAGGTCCTGGTCTTCGGGACGCGCGGGATCGTCGACGGCCTCGGGGTCTCGGAGACCGTCTTCGGACTGCTCGTGGTCGCGGCGGCCGTCTCCTTCGAGGAGGTCGTCCTCGAGATGCTGCCGGCTCACCGTGGCCATCCCGAGATCAGCGTCGGCAACGCCCTCGGCACCCTCCTCTTCCTCCTGACCGGGTCACTCGGCGTGATCGCGCTCGTGCGGCCGATCTCCGTGCCCGAGTCGGTGAGGTCCTTTCACGCTCCCGTCCTGGTTCTCGTCGTGGCGGTCCTGCTCGGCCTGCTGCTGCGCGGGCGGCTCGGCCGTCGCGAGGGAGCCGGCCTGGTCGCCGCCTACGGCGCCTATGTCGTGGGCGCGCGGGTGGTGCGATGAGCCGGTGGCCGCGCGCCCTCAGGAGTCGATCCGACCCTGCTCCTTGAGCTCGGCCCAGACTCCCTTCGGAAAGCCGAAGTGGGCGACGCGGTCGCCGTGCAGGTGGCCGATCTCGCGGCGGCCGAACTTGAAGGCGAGCTCACCGCGGGAGCCGGTCCCCGCCTCGATCCCCGGCCACGAGGTGACCTCCTCGGTGATCTGGTGGCCGGCTGGTTGCACATCGCTCATGAGCGCTCTCCCCCTGCCCCTGGGGGGCTGTTCGAGCTACTGCGACCGACACTACAAGCGGAAGTGAGCTTGGGTCAAGGAACAGAAGTGCTTTTCTCTAAGGCCGTGTCCACGCCGCTCACGATCACCGAGGTCTCGCCGCGCAGCGGCGTCGCGGCCTCGGCACTGCGCTTCTACGAGCAGCGCGGCCTCATCTCCGAGCGGGTCGGCTCGGGCCACCGCCGCTACCCGCGGGCGGTACTCCGGCGGATCGCCTTTATCGTCTTCGCCCAGCGCGTAGGGCTCACCCTCGGGGAGATCGGGGGCGAGCTCGCCAAGCTTCCTCCGCATCGCGCGCCGACCCGCGGCGACTGGTCGCGCCTCTCGAGGGGGTGGATGGCGCGCATCGACAGGCGGATCGCCGAGCTCGAGCGCCTCAAGGGCGGCGGCCTCGGCCCCGGCCCTCGCTACTGGGTCGGCAATCGACCGCTCGGCGCGTGAAGCGGTGCGATCGCCGCTCGATGTTCACCCGCTGGTCACCTCGGTCCCGGCGGCGTAGGCGGCTTCACTGCCGAGCATGCTCCTCGCTCGCTCCCGCGTCGCGCTCGTGATCGGCGCCATCCTCACCTCACTGTTCGCGGCCGGCCCGTCCTGCGCGGAGGATTCCGGGGACCGCGATCGCGGCCGCGACGCGAAGCCACTCAAGCGGGGTCGACCACTGGTC
>JBBSNG010000160.1:0-5379 GCA_038232755.1 Solirubrobacterales bacterium
AAGGCCTGCTCCAAGCACGGCATCAAGCCGATCCTCGGCCTCGAGGCCTACCTCGTCGACGACATCCGCTCGGAGGCCGTGCGCTACGAGCGCAACCACCTGACGCTGCTCGCCTCGAGCGACGAGGGGTTCCGCAACCTGACCAAGCTGAGCTCGGCCGGCTTCCTCGAGGGCTACCGCCGCGGCAAGGCCAACGTCGACCTCGAGCTGCTCTCCCGTTACGCGGGCGGGGTGATCGCCCTGACCGGCTGCCTGCAGTCGCGCTTCTGCCGCCGGCTCGTCGACGACAACCCGGCCGAGGCCCGCGCCCACGTCGACGACCTGCTCGGGGTCTTCGGCCCCGAGGACGTCTATTTCGAGCTCCAGCGCAACGGCATCGCCGACCAGGACAAGGCCAACCAGGGCATCGCCCGCATCGCCCGGGAGGTGGGCCGCCCCGTGGTCGGCACCGCCGACGTGCACTACCTGCGCCGCGAGGACTTCGACCACCACCGCGCGCTGCTGTGCGTGCAGACGAAGTCGACGCTCGAGCAGCCGAAGATGTCCTTCGACACCAACGAGTTCTACCTCAAGGACTCCCAGGAGATGGTCGACTCGTTCGCGGCCTGGCCCGAGGCGCTCCCGACCACGCTGGAGATCGCCGAGCGCTGCTCGGTCGAGCTCGAGCTCGACAAGATGCTCATCCCCCGCTACCCGACGCCGGACGGGGAGCCCGAGCCCGCGTACCTGCGCGGCCTGGCCGAGGAGGGGCTGCGCCGCCGCTACGGCGATCCGGTCCCCGCCGAGGCGCACGAGCGACTCGAGATGGAGCTCGCGGTCATCGAGCGGATGGGCTTCGCCGCCTACTTCCTGATCGTCTGGGACTTCGTCACCTACGCGAAGGACCAGGGCATCGCGGTCGGGCCGGGGCGCGGCTCGGCCGCGGGCTCGATCGTCTCCTACGCCCTGCGCATCACCGACGTCGACCCGCTCGGGCACGGCCTACTGTTCGAGCGCTTCCTGAACGCCGAGCGCATCTCCATGCCGGACATCGACATCGACTTCTCGGTCAAGGGCCGCGAGCGGGTGATCCAGTACGTGGCCGAGAAGTACGGCCGCGACTCGGTGGCCCAGATCGCCACCTTCGGGCGCATGGCCCCGCGCGCCGCCACCCGCGACGCCGCCCGGGTGCTCGGCTTCGACTACGCCACCGGAGACCGCCTGGCCAAGCTCATCCCCGAGCCGATCATGGGCCGCTCGCCCTCATTCAAGGACTGCATGAAGGAGGGCGAGGAGCTGGCCTCAGCCTACGCCCAGGATCCTCAGGCTCGTCAGGTCGTCGACGTGGCGCGCGGGCTCGAGGGGATCGTCCGGAACTCGTCCATCCACGCCGCGGCGGTGGTCATCTCCGACCGCCCGCTGACCGACATCGTGCCACTCCAGCTCGCCGAGGACACCGACGAGGACGGCAACCGCGTCCACCGCACGATCACCCAGTACTCGATGGGGCCGATCGAGGACATCGGGCTGCTCAAAATGGACTTCCTTGGGCTGCGCAACCTCGACGTGATCGAGTCCGCGCTCGACATCATCGAGCGCTCGACCGGCGCGCGCCCGGACATGGCGCACCTCCCGCTCGACGACGCGAAGACCTACGAGATGCTCGCCCGCGGCGAGTCGATCGGCGTCTTCCAGTTCGAGTCCGACGGGATGCGCGAGGCGCTGCGCAAGGTCCGCCCCACCGAGTTCGAGGACGTCGTCGCGCTCGTGGCCCTCTACCGCCCGGGCGCCATGCGCCACATCGACACCTTTGCGCGCAACAAGCGCAACCCCGAGCGCGTCACCTACGTCGACGAGCGGCTGCGACCGATCACCGAGTCGACCTACTCGGTGATCCTCTACCAGGAGCAGTCGATGCAGATCGCCAAGGAGATCGCCGGCTTCTCCGGCCCCGAGGCCGACGACCTGCGCAAGGCGATCGGCAAGAAGCTGCGCGACAAGATGGCCTCGCTGCGCGAGCGCTTCTTCGAGGGAGCGCGAGCCACGGGGACGCCCGAGAAGGTGATCCAGGAGCTGTGGGCGGCCAACGAGGCCGCCGCCGACTACTCGTTCAACCGCGCCCACGCCGCCTGCTATGGCCTAATCTCCTACCGAACCGCCTGGCTCAAGGCCAACCACCCGGCCGAGTACATGGCCGCGCTGATCTCCTCGGTCATGCAGACCAAGGACAAGGTCCCGTTCTTCGTCTCTCGCTGCGAGGAGATGGGGATCGAGGTCATGCCGCCCGACGTCAACGAGTCCGGCCACGACTTCGTGGTGCTGCGCCAGGAGGGCGGGAACGGCGACGACGACGACGCGAAGATCCGCTTCGGACTCGACGCCGTCAAGAACGTGGGCGGCGCCGCCGTCGAGGCCGTGCTCTCCGCACGCGCCGAGGACGGTCCCTTCCGCTCGATCTGGGACTTCTGCGAGCGCGTCGACTGCCGCGCGGTCAACAAGCGGGCGATCGAGTCGCTCGTGCGCTGCGGCGCGCTCGACTCGACCACCGCCACGCGGAGCGGGATGTTGTCGGTGCTGGAGCAGGCGCAGGGCGCCGGCCAGAAGGCTCAGCAGGACGCGCTCCTCGGGCAGGGCTCGATCTTCGACTTCGGCGAGCCCGAGGACACGAACGGCAGCTCGGGCCGTGGGACCAACCCGTTCCGCCAGGAGCTGGCGGTCCCCGCGCTGCCCGACAGCCGCCAGGACATGAACGCCTGGGAGAAGGAGACGCTCGGGCTCTTCCTCTCGAGCCACCCGCTCAAGGAGGTCCGCGCCGCGCTGCGAGCGCGCGTCGACTGTGGCCTGGCCGAGCTCGCGGACAAGCGGGACGGTGAGTGGGTGACGGTCGGCGGGATGATCGCCGAGTGCAAGCGCATCCGCACTCGCAAGGGCGAGCCGATGATGTTCGCAACCCTCGACGATCTCGAGGGCCAGGTCGAGATCCTCGTCTTCAGCTCCGCCTACGCCGACAACGAGGACAAGCTCGACGTCGACTCGGTGGTGGTGCTGCGCGGCCGTGTCGACCATAAGGAGGGTGGCGAGACCAAGGTCGTCGTGCAGGAGGTCGAACCGTTCGCCCCGAGCACGGACGAGGTCGAGCGCGCGAGCGCCCAGGCGGCCAGCGCCACGACGCCGGCGCGGCTCCGCCTCCAGCTTGCCGCCGCGGTGCCGGCAGCCTTCCTCGACGACCTGAAGGACCTCGTGAGTCACTTCCCGGGCCGTCACGAGCTCGTGCTCGAGGTCGGCGAGCGGATGCTCGTGCTCGGGCCCGACTATCGCGTCACCGACTCGAGCGCCTTTCGCGCCGATGTGGCCTCGCTCGCCGGCGGCGAGCTCAGCGTGGTCTGAGCCTTCCGGCCCGTCAGGCCCTGGCGGCGACCGGCGGCTTGTCGATCTCGAACCAGATCCGCGTGCCGCGATGGTGCTCGCTGCCCCAGCGATGGCTGAGGACCTCGAGCAGGTGCAGCCCCCAGCCCGAGGCCGCGTCCTGACCCTCGACCCGCGCTCGCGGGGTAAAGCCGTCGCCGGCGTCGACGACCTCGACCCGGATGGAGTCGCGCGTGGCCGAGAGCGACAGCTCGATGTGGCCCGACTCGTCGGCGACCCCGTGGCGGACGCTGTTGGTCACGAGCTCCGAGACGAGCAGCCGCACGGTGGCGATCGTCTCGTCGTCGAGCGCGGGGTCGAGCCCGTCCACGGCCTGGCGGGCCTCGGCGATCGAGCTCGGGTCGTGTGGGAGGCGGGTGGCGACGTTCATGGCTGTTCGACTGACCTCGGCTCCGCACTCGGACAGCTTTACGACTGACCCCCGAGACGCGCGATTTGTTAGTCGTCCGCCGCGGCGCGCGCGGCGGCCAACCCCACGGCGATAGCGAGGGTCAAGAGCGCGACGGCTCCGAGCTTGACCCGTTGCTCGGCCAGCTTGCGCTTGGCGACCCGCGAGCCGATCTGCCACACCACCCAGCCGAGGACCGTGTACCGCGTCTTTCCCATCAGTTTCCCTCTCCTCGGTTCCTGATCCCATAGGCCATCCGCGACTGAAGGCTCCAGAGCTCGATGAAGCCGGGCGAGGCGGCCTGCGAGAAGAGCCCGCCGGATTCGCCGAAGCCGGCCAGGGCGGGATCGTAGAGCGCGTTCGGCGAGGAGCGTGCGACGGCTGTTGCACTGCCCTTGAACAGCTTCATCGTGATCGTGCCGGTGACCTGGTCGTTGACCCGGTCCATGAAGGCGTCGAGGTCGCCGAGAAGGGGCTCCTGCCAGAGCCCGGCGTATGCCAGAAAGGCCCACTGGCGGTCGAGGCCCGGCTTGAAGTTGTTCTGGTGGATCGTGCTCACCAGCTTCTCGAGCTCGCGGTGGGCGGTGAGGATCAGCGCCGCCGCCGGGGCCTCGTAGAGGTCGCGCACCTTGAGGCCGACGATCCGGTCCTCGATGTGGTCGACGATCCCGCAGCCGTGGCGGGCCCCGAGGTCGCCCGCGCGCTCGAGCAGCGCGACGAGGCCGAGGCGCTCCCCGTCGAGACCGACCGGGCGGCCGCGCTCGAACTCGATCGCGACGAGTTGCGGCTCGTCCGGCGCGTCCTCGGGCCGGGTCACGAGCTGGAAGACGTCGTCGCAGGGAGGCTTGGCAAGGTCCTCGATCGGCCCGCCCTCGGACGACCGGCCCCAGAGGTTGTCGTCGATCGAGTAGGGCGGCGCCTCGGTCCCGCCCTTGACCGGGATCCCGTGCTCGCGCGCGTAGGCGATCTCCTCCTCGCGCCCCATCTCCCAGCCGCGGACCGGGGCGATGGTCCGTAGCTCGGGGGCGAGGGCCGCCACCGTGGCCTCGATACGGACCTGGTCGTTGCCCTTGCCGGTGCAGCCGTGGGCAATCGTGTCGCAGCCGGTCTCTCGCGCCGCGGCGACCGCGAGCTTGGCGATCAGCGGCCGGCCGAGCGCGGTGAAGAGCGGATAGCCGCCGCCGTAGAGGGCGTTGGCCTTGATCGCGGGGAGCACGTAGGACTCGGCGAACTCCTCACGCGCGTCGACGACCCGGCACTCCAGCGCGCCGAGGTCGAGGGCCTTGCCCTGGACGACGTCGTAGTCCTCCCCGGGCTGGCCGAGGTTCACGGTCAACGCGACGACCTCGGCCTCGTACTCGTCCTGGATCCACTTGAGCATCACGCTCGTGTCGAGCCCTCCGGAGTAGAGGAGGAGGACCCGCCCGACCTCGTCGGGCTCGGCCTCGTAGGAGGCCGTCTTGACGAACGGAGCGCGGGGTTGGTCGGCGGCGGCCATCGAAGGCGTCACCCTAGCGAGGCGCCGGCCGGGATCGAGGTGCGTGAGCAAGGATCACGCGGCGCATATCGGCAAGCCGAAAACGACC
>JBBSNG010000161.1:0-5355 GCA_038232755.1 Solirubrobacterales bacterium
GAGGACGGCGGCAGATGGGTCGGGCTCGGCACGTACTCGCTTGCGGCCGGCGAGGAGCCGAGCGTGCTCGTCTCGCGCTGGACCTCTGCGCCCGGCTGGCTGATCGCCGACGCGGTCCGGCTCGTCGAGCGCTGAGCCTCCACGGGGGCTCGCGGCAACCCGGCGCGTCCGTGGTTCGCGCGCCGATGCGCGACCTGGTCGTCTACGGAGCGAGCGGTTTCGGCCAGCAGATCATGTTCTGGGTCGAAGACGCCGACGACGCCGGGCCGCGATTTCGCATCCTCGGCTTCGTCGACGACGACCCGGACGCGCACGGGAAGGAGCGCACGTCGCATCCGGTGCTCGGCGGGCGCGAGTGGTTCGAGACTCGCGCGAGCTCTGATCCGGTGGCCGTGGTTCTCGGCCTCGCCGCGCCTGAGGTCAAGCGTCGCATCGTCGCGGCGCTGGCCGACCTAGCCGTCGACTTCCCGGCCATCGTGCACCCGAGCGCGGTGATCTCGCGTCACACGACCGTCCGTCGTGGCGCGACGATCGGACCGGGCAACGTCGCCTCGGTGAACGTGGAGGTCGGAGAGTTCGCGACCGTCAACACGGCGTGCACCCTCGGCCACGACGCCCGGATCGGCGCCTACGCGACCGTCCTCCCCGGCGTCAACGTGTCGGGACACGTGAGCGTCGGCGAGGGAGTGAGCGTGGGCACCGGCGCCGCGATCACCCAGGGGGTCGTGATCGGGGCGGGCGCCACCGTGGGCGCGGGCGCCACCGTGCTCGACGACCTACCCGAGGGCTGCGTCGCCGTGGGGACACCGGCGCGACCGCGGGACGGGCGCTAGGCCTGCGACGCGCCGACGCCCGGTACGGCCTCTTCGGGCGCGACCACGTCACGGCCGAGTAGCTTGCCGGTGTAGCCGAACGGCTGCTCGCGCAGCGCTCGCGTGTAGCGGGGGATCGCCTCGGCGGTGATCGAGCCGCCGTGCATGGCGTGCATCCACCGCGGCTCGAGCGCCTCGAGGCGGTCGGCGACGTTGCGCACGGGCTGCTCGTGCGCAAAGATCCCGATGTCGCGGTAGCCGGCACACATGGCGTCACCCAGGTCCTCGGTGACCACCGGCGGCTGCTCGCCCGGCTGCAGATACAGATCTGAGGGAAACACGCTGCCCGTGCTCTCCTCGTAGAGCATCATCGAGTCCCAGTGGTGCACGTGCGGCGTCTCCAGGAAGCGCAACCGGTGACGCCCGAGGTCGAGCCTCTCGCCGTCGATGAAGCCCTGGACCTTGCCTCTGTAGTCCCAACCGCTCAGGTTGAGGCCCACGGAAAGCGCGCTGCAGGCGAGCGTCGAGTCGGGAGCCTCACTGAGGAACCGGTCCATCCCGCCGCACTCGTCGGCCTCGAAGTGCAGCAGCGCGACGTAGGCGAGCTTGGCGGGGTCGAGCACCTCGGCCACCGCGCCGCGGACGGCGTCGTAGGCCGGGTACACGCCGGTGTGGATCAGCGCCGGGCGCTCGTCGTCGATCAGGAACTGGTTGAACGTGATGCCGGCCTCCGTGTCGAAGGTCGCAATGCGGTAGATGCCGTCGACGATCTCATCGACGCGCGTTCCGGCCATCCGCGAGCTCATGCTCCTCCGTTCGTCGTCGAGGAGAGCCGCTCTCTCCTTCCGAGCCGCACCTCTAATCGATCGGCATGGGCTTGTCAACCAGATGAGGTGGGGCGGCGGATCGGGATGGTGTCAAGCGAGCCGTGAGGCTCAATGGCCGCGACCGAATGGCGGAGCGGGAAAGGCTCCAAGTCCCTCCACCCCGCGAGCCGGCGCCGCGCAGCCCGCTCTGCTGCACCGTCGAACCCTCAACCGCCCGTCCGCCAGCCGCCTGTCTCGCCCCGGTACAGGCCCCGGCCGCTCACCAGCAGCTCGACGGTACGCACGATGATTCTCAGATCGAGCCAGAGCGAACGGTGGTCGACGTACCAGACGTCGAGCTCGATGCGCTCGTGCCACGGAAGCGCCGCGCGGCCGTGGATCTGAGCCCACCCGGTGATGCCAGGGCGCACCTCGAGCCGGCGGCGCTGACGTTCGGTGTAGCGGTCGACCTGGACCTGGATCGTGGGACGCGGGCCGACGAGCGCCATCTCGCCCCGCACCACGTTGATCAGGTTCGGCAGCTCATCGAGCGACAGCCGCCGCAGGCCCGCGCCGACGCGGGTGATGCGCGGGTCACCCTCGTCGACCGCGAGCCCGGTGCCGATCCATTCGGCGCCGGAGACCATGGTACGCAGCTTGAACAGCTCGAAGGGCTGGCCGTCGCGGCCCACGCGGCGCTGGCGAAAGAACGCGGGGCCCCCGCCCTCTAGCCGGATGGCCGCGGCCGCCAGCCCGAGCACCGGCGCCGTCACCACGAGGGCCAGCGCGGCCAGTGCCCGATCGATCGCCGGGCTCATCGCGTTCCCTCGTCGCGGTCCCAGTGGTCGGGCGTTCCCTCGCGCAGGTGATCCCACAGGCCCGCGGCCACCGCGGCGGTCACGAGCACGTAGTAGCGGGCGAGCCGCGCGGCGCGCACGGATCGGCTCGGGCGGCCCACGGAGCGCGCGTCGAGCCCGGGTGACGCCGCCGCGGCCGCCAGCACGGCCAGCTGCGCGGCCAGCATCGCCGTGTAGACCCGCCGGCGCCGGGCGGCGAGGGCAGCGCTCGTCGCGAGAGCGACGAGATGCAGGGCTGGACTCGCGTAGCGAAGGAGCCGGTGCGAGGCGATCTGGAGCGCGTAGGCCGCTCCGTAGGCCTTCAAGCGCAGCATCCCACCGCCGAGCACGGTCGGCCAAGCGTGGCGCATCATGCGCCGCTTGCGCCGAAACTCGCCTTCGAGCGTCGGCGCCATCGTCTCCTCGGCGCGCGCGCTGGGCTCATACACGGCTGCCAGCCCGCGCTTGACCATGTTGAACGGAAAGGAGAGGTCGTGGCTCGTGCGAGGATCGAGCCGCATGTAGGCCGAGGCTCGTACGGCGTAGATCGCCCCGTTGCCAGCGGTGATGCCCGCCAGCCGCGACTCGAGCGCGCGGACCGCGTTCTCGTAGCGCCAGTAGACACCCTCCTGGTTGCCGCCCTCGGGGCTGCGAAAGCGGACCTCCCCGCACACGTAACCCACCGCGGGATCGGCGAGCACCGCGACGAGCCAACGCAGCGCGTCGGGCTCCCAGGCGCTGTTGGCGTCGGAGAAGGCGAGCACCTCGGCGCTCGTGTGCTCGACGGCGCGATCCTGTGCATTGACCTTCCCGGCGCGGGGCAGGTCGAGCACGAGGTCGGCGCCGGCGGCGCGCGCCCTCGCGACGGTGTCGTCGGCCGAGCCGTCGGAGGCCACGACGACCTCCAGCGCCTCGCGCGGGTAGTCGAGCGCGAGCGCGTTCGCGACTCGATCGGCGATCACGTCCTCCTCGTCGTGGGCGGCGACGACGAACGCGACCGTGGGAGTCGCGCCGCGCTCGGACCGAGTGGACCGGATATCCGGCGCCGCTGCTCGAGACGTACGACTCTCGCCGATCCCGAGCCTCCTGAGCGTCCACAACAGCGCCGGATAGCCGGCGTGCGTGTACGCGACAAAGGTGGCCGAGCTCCAGAACAGGGCCCTGAGCATGCCGCGATCATCGCGTACCCGCGGGTTCGGCCCGCCCCGGCACTCGGGGCGGGCCCCGAGTGCCGCCCGTCACCGCTTCGGCGATTTACCCTTCCCGCGCTCGCCGCGTGGCTCGAGCGCGGTGATCGACGCGTAACCGACCAGGTACAGGCGCCGCTCGTCGGCGATCGCTGGATCGAAGGCGCGCTGCGGTCGGCGGAAGGCCTCCTTGCCGTCGCGCGTGCGGAGCCCATAGGTCGTGCGGCTGCCGCGGAAAGCCGAGAAGTAGACGTACTGGCCGATGACCGCCGCCGTACCCGAGATCTCTCCGAACGCCCGCTTGGACCAGCGAACGTCTCCGGAGCGGGCGTCGAGGGCGTAGAAGCGCCGGTCGTGGGAGCCGATGAACACCGTCGGGCCCAGCCCGCGCGGGTCCGCGAGCGCCGGAGATGCGTAGATGTAGCCCTGCGGACCGGCGCTGAAGCGCCAGTCGACGTCGCCGTTCATGCGCAGGGCGTGGACCTTGCCGTCGGTGCTGGACAGGAAGATGCGGTCGAAGCCGAGCGCGGGCGCGGAGTAGAAGTTCTCGGGGCTGACGTTGCTGCGACTCCAGACGAGCTTTCCGTCGCGGGCGCGCAGGGCGTTGACCGAGCCCGAGTAGTCGCCGAAGTAGAGGCGACCGTTCTTGTACGCGAGCGAGGCCTTGACGTCGTCGGCGGCCTTGTAGGTCCAGTCCGTCTTGCCGGTGCGGGTGCTCAACCCGTACACCGTCCCGTCCTCGCTGCCGAAGTAGAGGCGATCGCGGACGACGACCGGGGTCGACTCGGCACGGCTGGACAGATCGCGCTTCCAGATCACCCTGCCGGTGCGGGCGCTCAGCGCGGCGATGCGGCCCCGGCCGTCGCTCTCCGTGTTGCCGATCGCCGTCGTGCACGCCTTAAGGCAGAGGATCGTCACGTACAGCCGTCCCTTGTCGTAGGTAGGCGTCGACGCGGCCAGCGCGCCGAGGTCCCGCTTCCAGAGCCTGCGACCGGTGCGCGCCGAGAGGGCGATCACCCGGCCGTTGTTCTCGGCCACGAACAGCCGTCCCCGCGCCAGCGACGGCGGGAACTCGAGCAACTCCCCGGTCGGCTTGGTCCTCCAGACCCGCTTGAACGGCGGCTTGAGGTCGCTCGGCAGGTGGCTGGTGCGGGCGCGGTCATAGCCGAAGGTCGGCCACACGAACGAGCTCGGACTCGCCTCGGGCGCCTCAGACTCAGGCGGGCCCGCGCCCGGGCCGACGGTCAGCTCGGACTGCTGGGACTCGAGGTACAGCAACCCGCCGGCGACCACCGCCGCGGCCACGACCACGAGCGCGAGCGCGAGCGCGCTGGCCCACTTGTGGGCACCGAGGGTCTGGCGGAGCTTGCTGATCGAGACCTACCTTGTCGCGACACCCGGCTCGCGAGCGCAGGCGGGTGAGGCGGTCGACGGCCGGGCAAAGCTAGCAACCCGCCCGGCCGCGCTCGGCGAGGGTCGCGGCCAGGCCAGCGTGTCGAGCGGGCGCTTGTCCCCGGCCTCGGGCGCCTCTCGCAGGTGGCCGTGGGCCGCCTCACCCGCACGGTCGGGATTCTCACCTCTCGACCCGCCGCGGACAGGGTCTGGCGCGCCTCGGGGACACGGATCCGAGGCGCTATGTTTCTCGCGGTGGCACGGCCGCGTCGTGAGCAGTTCCTGACTCAGCTCTGGACGAAGCTGAAGGCCGAGGAACGCC
>JBBSNG010000162.1:0-5263 GCA_038232755.1 Solirubrobacterales bacterium
CTCGCCATGCGCCAACGGCCGCACGAACACCTCCGGGGGACGCATCGCCACCTCCATCATCGGGATGAGTCCCTTTTCGCCACCAACCCGAGGTTTCCGGTCAAACCTTTGGAGAAGGCCCACTAGCCGACGCCGCGTACGCGCGCCGACCTCAGCCGGCGAGCAGGTTCTCGAGCTCCGGCTCGCCGATCACCGTCGTGCCGAGCTCCTGCGCGCGGGCCAGCTTGGTACCCGGGTCCTCGCCGGCCAGGAGATAGTCCGTGCGGCCCGAGACCGAACCGGTGACCTTCCCTCCGGCGGCCTCGATCCGTTCGGTCGCGACCTTGCGGGAGAGATTCGGCAGCGTGCCGGTGATGACGAAGGTCCGACCCGACAGCGGGCCCTCGACCGCGGCGCCACCGGACTCCTCGAGCTGAAGGCCGTGGGCGCGCAGGCGCTCGATCAGGTCGCGCGTGCGCTCCTCGGCCAGCGTCTCGACGATGGTGCTGGCCAGTACCGGACCGAAGCCCTCGGTCGCCTCGACGTCCTCGGCCGAGGCCCCGACCAACGCGTCGATCGAGCCGAACCGCCGAGCCAGCCCACGCGCTCCCACCAGGCCGACGCCGGGGATGCCGAGCCCGAACAGCACGCGATAGAAGGGGCGCTCCTTCGAAGTGTCGATGGCGCCGAGCAGGTTTCGCGCCGAGATCGAACCGAAGCCCTCGAGACCGGTGAGGTCATCCTCGCCGAGCTCGTAGATGTCGGCGACGTTCTCGATCAGCCGCTCGGCCAGCAGCCGCTCGGCTTGGCGCTCCCCGAGTCCCTCGATGTCCATCGCCCCGCGCGAGACGAAGTGCTTGACCGCCTGGTGGAGCTGGCCGGGGCACGAGGCCCGGTTCGGACAGATCGTCCACACCCCCTCCTCGGGCTTGACCGTCGGCGTGCCGCACGACGGGCACTGGGCCGGCGGCTGCGGCGGCTCGCCGCGGTCGGGATTGCGCTGGGCCGCCGGGGTCGGCGAGACGACCTGAGGGATCACGTCCCCCGCGCGCATGACGATCACCTCGTCGCCTTCGCGCACGTCCTTGCGGTGGAGGTCCTCCTCGTTGTGCAGGGTGGCGAGCTTGACCGTGACCCCGGAGACCTGGACCGGTTCGAGTTCCGCGAAGGGGACGAGGTGGCCGGTGCGCCCGACGTTCCAGGCCACCCGCCGCAGGTCGGTCTGGGCCGTCATCGGGGCGAACTTCCAGGCGATCGCGCCGCGCGGCTCGCGGCCGACCACCCCGAGGCCCCGCTGGGTGGCCAGGCGGTTGACCTTCACGACCACGCCGTCGATCTCGTAGTCCAGCCCGTCGCGGCGTTCCTCCCAGGCCCGGCACTCGGCGGCGAGCGCCTCGAGATCGGAGTGCACGGCCACGTCGGGGCTCACCCGGAAGCCGTGCTCACTCAGCCATGTGAGCCACTCGCGGTGGGTCTCGAGCTCGAGGCCCTCGACCGCGCCGACGCCGTAGCACCAGATCGACAGCGGTCGCGCGGCGGCGAGCTCGGGATCGAGTTGGCGGATCGAGCCAGCGGCCGAGTTGCGCGGGTTGGCGAAGGTCGGCTCGCCGGCGGCGGCACGCGCCTCGTTCAGCTTCGCGAAGTCCGAGCGCGGCAGGTAGATCTCGCCGCGGACCTCAAGCCGCGGGGGAGCGTCGGCCACCCGCAGGGGGATCGCGCCGATGGTGCGGAGGTTCTGGGTCACGTCCTCGCCGATCTCGCCGTCACCCCGGGTGGCGCCGCGAACGAGCACTCCGTCCTCGTAGAGCAGGGAGATGGCCAGCCCGTCGATCTTCGGCTCGGTCACGTAGTCGAGTCCCTCGGCGTCGAGCTCGCTCTTCTCGGCCAGGGTGAGGACTCGCTGCGCCCACGCCCGCAGCTCCTCCTCGGAGCGCGCGCTGGCCAGTGACAGCATCGGCTGGAGATGCTCGACGGGCTCGAAGCGCTCGAGCGGCCGCCCGCCCACGCGCTGGGTCGGTGAGTCGGGGGCCAGTAGCTCGGGGTGGGTGGCCTCGAGGTCGCGCAGCTCGTTCAGCAGCGTGTCGTAGTCGGCGTCGGAGATCTCGGGCTCGTCGAGGACGTAGTAGAGATGGCCGTGGCGCTCGAGCTCTGAGCGCAGCTCGGCGACCCGCTCGGCCGCGGCCGGCGGGGCGCTACTCAACCTCGCTCACCGCCGGGTCGAGCAGCCCGCCGAGGTCGAACCCGGCGAGCGCCTCGACGCCGGCGGAGTCGGTCAGGTCGAAGTGCAGCGGGGTCACCGCGACGCAGCCCTCGGCGATCGCCGCGAAGTCGGTGCCCTCCTCGCGGTGGTAATCCGGGTCCATGCCGTAGATGCGGTAGCGCCGGCGCCCGCCGCTCTCCTCCGAGAGCTCGAGGCTGTCGCGGTAGATGCGCTTGCCGAGGCGACATGAGCGCGCTCCGCGGGGCGCGCCGGCCGGGCAGTTCACGTTGAGGAGGGTGCCCGAGGGCATCGGAACGGTCTCGAGCTCGCCGACGAGGCGGGCCACGAAGGCCGCAGCGGTCTCGAAGTCGAAGCGGTCGCCGAGGCGGAAGTCCATCTCGCCCTTGGTCGACTGCTGGGAGACGGCGATCGCCGGGACGCCGAGGACGATGCCCTCGAGCGCCGCGGCCACCGTGCCCGAGTAGGTGATGTCGTCGCCGAGGTTCGAGCCGTGGTTGATGCCCGAGACGATCAGGTCGGGCGGCGACTCGACCAGTCCCAGCGCGGCGAAGCGCACGCAGTCGACCGGAGTCCCCTCGGTCGCGTGGCCGACGGTGCCGTCGCCGAACTCGATCTCCTCGACCCAGAGCGGGCTCCGGGTGGTGATCGAGCGTCCGCTCGCGCTGCGGTTCGAGTCGGGCGCGATGACCGCGAGCTCGACGCCGGGAAGGTCGAGGAGCGCCCGGCGCATGGCGTTCAGCCCGGTCGCCTGGATGCCGTCGTCGTTGGTGAGCAGGACCCGCATGAGCGTGCTGAGGATAGGGGTGTGCGGCGCAGCGCCCACCGGCCCGTCAGTAGCGGACCGCCTCGAGGTAGAGACCGCAGGCCGGTGCGGTCGGTCCAGCCTCGCAGCGCGGCCGGCCCGCGAGCAGGCCTCCGAAGGCCTCGACCGTACGTCGCCCGGAGCCGACCTCGAGCATGGTTCCGACGAGGACCCGCACCATGTTGCGCATGAAGGAGTCGGCCTCGACCCACAGCTCGAGCACGTCGTGGCCGGGCCGCTCCCACTCGGCGCGCGAGACCTCGCGCTCGAAACGCACGTGCTCGGTCTGAGTCGGCGTGAACGCGCTGAAGTCGTGCGTTCCGCGCAGGAGCTCTGCGCAGGCGTCGAGCGCGCCCCGGTCGAGCCGGCGCGAACGGTGCAGGACCCTGCCTCGCTCGAACGGGCTGGCGACGGACCGGGTGAGCAGGCGGTACCGGTAGAGACGCGCGCGGGCATCGCGGCGGGCGTCGAAGCCCTCCGGCGCCCCCACGCTGCGGACCACCCGCACATCCGAGGGCAGGAGCGCGTTCAGCCGCCCCGCCGCGGCCGGCTCGCCAGGGTGGCTGGCGACCTGGCCGCGCGCGTGCACGCCGGCGTCGGTACGCCCCGCCACCGAGAGCTCGACCGGCCGCTCGGCCGCCGCGAGCGCCCCCTCGAGCACGCTCTGAACGGTCCGGCGGCCCGGTTGACGGGCCCAGCCCGAGAAGGCGCCGCCGTGGTACTCGAGATCGAGCCGCGCGGTCAAGTTACGGCCGCCTTACCCGACCGTGAGAGCTGTTGCCGCCGCGGCCGAGCCGAAGTAGGGTCGAGTCGACGAGGCGGTCCGACGAGCGCCCGCGACCGAGAGGAGCCACACCATGGCCGAGCTCAGTGCGCTGATGCTCAACTGCACGCTCAAGAAGTCGCCCGAGACCTCGAACACCGAGGCGCTGCTCGAACGCGTCGCCGAGATCCTCCACGGGCTCGACTGCGAGACCGAGATCCTCCGGGTGGTCGACCACCACGTCCCCTTCGGCGTCGAGTCGGACCTCGGCGAGGGCGACGAATGGCCGCGGATCCTTGAGCGGATCCTTGCCGCCGACATCCTCATAATCGGCACCTCGCTCTGGTTCGGTGTACGCTCGAGCGTCTGTCAGATGATCATCGAACGCCTCGACGGCACCTACAACGACACCAACGAGGTCGGGCAGTATCCGCTCTACAACACGGTCGCCGGCGTGGTCGTGACGGGCAACGAGGACGGAGCCCACGACGCCGCCGGCACCACCCTCTACAACCTCGGCCACCTCGGCTGCACGATCCCGCCGAACGCGGACTGCTACTGGGTCGGCAGCGCCGGACCCGGACCGTCCTTCATCGACTCGGACGGCTGGAACGAGAACGCCTACACGCGCAAGACCGCCGGCTGGATGGCTCACAACCTCGTCCACCTCGCCCGCATGCTCAAGGCGCGCCCGATCCCGGCCGAGGGAAACGTGGTGCCGGACTGGCAGGGGCCGAAGGGCGAGGGACCGTCCTAGTCCGGCTAGCCGCGCCGCCGCGCGACGACGAGCAGGTACTCGGCGTCGATCTCCACCGATCCGTCGGTCGCCGAGTTGAACTGCTCGACGAGCTCGGCGAAGTCGGCGCGGAGTCGACCGCGCGCCTCCTCGTCGAGCATCCCCATGAGGGTCACCGAGGGCCCCGCCGTCTCCCCGAAGAACCGGGACGCCTCGTCGGAGTCGGCGAAGCTCCAGCGGACGAACCTCGGCTCGACGAGGACCGGGCCGGCCAGGTCCGCGAAGCGTTCGCGCACGACCTCCTCGCGACCCCAGTCGGTGGGCCGGGGCATGTCCTCGGGCGGCGGTGGCGCGTAGCTGTTGGCGAGCGCGAAGAAGCGTCCGTTGAAGCCCTCAGGCGTCCAGTTGGCCATCCCGACGGTGTTGCCCGGGCGCACGACCCGAAAGAGCTCGCGCGCCACCACGTCGGGTCGGGGGGCGAACATCGCCCCGAAGACCGAGGTGGCGCAGTCGAAGCGCTCGTCGGCGAATGGGAGCTCCTCGGCGTCGGCCACCACCCACTCGACATCGAGTCCCTCGCCCTCGGTGCGCCGGCGCCCGAGCTCGACCATGGCCGGCGTAAGGTCGGAGGCCACCACCGCGGCGCCCTCCTGGGCCGCGAGCGCCGCCGCATTCCCGTTGCCGGCGGCGACGTCGAGCACCTCCTGCCCGGCCGAGATCGCGCAGCCGTCGACGACCTCCCGGGCCGCGCTCTCGATCCGC
>JBBSNG010000163.1:0-5067 GCA_038232755.1 Solirubrobacterales bacterium
CCTCCGAGGTGAGCAGCACCTCGGGGACCCGGGCCTCGGTGGTTTCGATGGCCCTGAGAACCCGGGCCTCGCGCAGGACGTCGTGCGCGGAGGGCGGCAGCGGCGGTCGCGGCGGGCGGCGCAGCACGAACTCCTCGCCGCTGCGGCGCACGAGGAAGGTCAGATTGGAGTGGCCCTCGCCGATCCGCTCGGCCTGGATCTCACCCTCGCCGAGCCCGTGGCCGTCGAGAAAGGCCTCGAGCGGCCGGCGGACGATGAGCGGCGGATGGTCCTGGGCGGCGGCGTCCTCGGCGGTGTCGACGATGTCGGCGGGGCTCATCGGCGGCGCATCCTTGCACGCGGACGGCCGGTGCGGATGGTCAGCTCTCGACGGCGATCCGCTCGAGGTGACGAACGTTCGCGACGTCGTCGCGCTCTTCGCTCGGCTCGGCGTCGAACCAGGCATCGAGCATCTCCTCGAGCAGGGCCTCGCTGGTCGTTCGCAGCGACAGGGCCAGCGTGTTCGCGTCGTTCCAGCGCCGCGCGCCCCGGGCGGTCTCCGCGTCGGCGCACAGCGCGGCGCGCACCCCGGCGACCTTGTTGGCGGCGATCGATGCTCCGGTGCCCGTCCAGCAGCAGACGATGGCCTGGTCCGCAGCGCCATCGGCGACGTCGCGCGCCGCAGCCACACTGGCCCACGCCCAGTCGTCGCGCTCGCCCTCGGCCAGGGCGCCGTGCAGCAGCGGCTCGTGCCCGCGCCGGCGGAGCTCCTCGACTACGCGCTCGGCCACGCCCGTCCGCTCGTCGCTGGCCACTGAGATCCTCACCCGGGGGAGGGTAGAGCGAGTGGGCTCAGCGCCAGCGCGGGCCGCCGCGCCGCCGCGCCGAGAGCACGAGCACGGCGAGCGCGATGGCGATGAGCACCGCGAAGCTCAGCGTCTGTCCTACCTTGTCGAGCGTCGAGTAGCCGTCGAGATGAGCGAGGTGGTAGCCGACGTGCAGGACCGAGGCGATCAGGTACGCGGACAGCAACGCGTTGAGGAGGGGGCGGGCCAGGGTGACCGCCGCCCAGCCGAAGAGCAGGGCAAAGGCCAGGTAGAAGCCACCGACGTCGGTCGTCAGGTGCTCGTTGAACGGCGGCAGCAGCGAGACCCAATGCCGACCCGCGCCGGGGAAGTCCTCGTAGAAGGAGCGCGGCGCGAGGAACGCCCAGCCGCCGGTCGAGAGGCTCGCGAGGCACAGCACGGCCAGGCCCGCACGCATGACCGACGTGCGCCGGCCGTTGCTCGGTCGTCGGCGGCCGGTGCTCTCCAGGAAGGCCGCCATCGGGCGCTCACCTTGCCAGACCGAGGCCGGATCCGTGGCTGAGGTGCTCGTGACCGGCGGGACGGGAACCCTCGGCCGCGCGGTCGTCGCGGCGCTCGCGATGGACAACCGAGTGGTTACGGCCGCACCCGGCGTCACGATGGCGCGAGCGGCCCGGCTCCGTCTCGAAGAAAGCCAAGATGCTCACGCTGCCCAATGGACGAAAGGTGCTGTTGCTCGACCTCGCCGTGCTGGCCTGGTCGGTCATGTGGATCCTCGTCGGCGTGGCGGTGGCCGAGACCGTCGGGGGCCTTACTGAGCTGACCGGCGCCTTTCGGTCGGTGGGCGGGGCGGTCGGAGGAGTGGGAGAGACGCTCGGAAGCGTCGACGTCCCGCTGCTCGGCGGAGCGCTCGACGAGGCCGGCGCAGCGGTGAGCGACGCCGGCCGCGACATCGTCGCCCGCGGCGAGGCCACGCGCGACGAGATCGAGCGGGCCGCGTTCCTCATCGGCGCGGTCGTGGCTGCCATCCCGATTCTCACCCTGGTCCTGCCCTACGCGCCGGCCCGCGCCGCTCGGACGGACGAGGCGGCGGCCCTGAGGCGCCTGATCCGGTCGAGCGACCCCGGGGACGCCGCTGGCCTCGAGCGCTTTCTCGCCGACCGGGCGCTCGGCTCGGTCTCCTACCGGCGGCTGGCCGCGCTCGCCGAGCGGCCCTGGGAGCTCGAGTTCGCCTCGACCCGGCGCGCCCTCGCGGAGGAGGAGCTGCGCCGGCTCGCGCTCGACCCGCGTCTTCTCGAGCCCCGTCCGCCCTAGCCTTAGGCGAACCATGCCCGAGCTGCCCGAGGTCGAGATCGCCGTTCGCCGCCTCGGCGCGGCGCTCGCCGGCGCCCGCGTCGAGGCCGCCGCGGCACCGGGCGTGGTGACCATGCGCACCTTCGCCCCCCCGCTCGAGGACCTCGTGGGCCGGCGCGTGACCGGCGCGCGGCGCGCCGGGAAGATGCCGATCATCGTCTTCGACGACGAGCTCGCGCTGCTCGTGCACCTCATGTCGGCGGGCCGGATCGGGATCTTCGAGGGCCGGGCCTCGATGCGCGATCGCCGCGTGCGCCTGCGGCTGTCGCTCGAGGAGGGGCGCGAGTTGCGCCTGCGCGAGTTCGGGACCCAGCAGCGCGCATGGGCGAAGCTGCTTCCGCTCGCCGACGTCGAGGCCGACGAGGCGGTGGCGAAGCTCGGTCCCGAGGCCTGGCCTCCGCCGCCGCTCGACGAGCTCGCGGCGCTCGTGCGCCAGCCGCGCCATCTCCATCCGCTCCTGCGCGATCAGCGGACGATCGCCGGCATCGGCCGCTCGTGGGTCGACGAGATCCTGTGGACGGCACGGCTCTCGCCCTTCCGTCAGGGCGCCGACCTCGACGACGCCGCGGTCGAGGCTCTGCACTCGGCGTGCGACGAGGTCCTCGGCGGCGCCCTCGAGCACTACGAGCGCGTGGTCGGCGACACGCTTCCCGACAAGGCGCCGATGCCGCTCAAGGTCCACGCCCGCCAGGGCGAGGCCTGCCCACGCTGCGCCACGACGCTCGAGGCGGTGTTCTTCAAGGACCACGTCACGACCTACTGTCCCCAGGAGCAGACGGGCGGACGGGTGCTGAAGGACCGGCGCCTGTCGCGGCTACTGCGCTAGAGCGCATCAGGTGGAATCAGTCTGGGAGTACCCGCGTCCGCCGGCGCTCGTGCCGAGCGAGCGGCGCGCGCGCGTCGAGCTCGCCGGCGTGACCATCGCCGACTCGACCCGAGCGCTGCGCGTGCTCGAGACCAGCCATCCGCCGACGATCTACTTCCCTCCCGAGGACGTCGCCGCCGAGTACCTGCACCCCGGCCGGGGTCGCAGCCTGTGCGAGTGGAAGGGCACGGCGCGCTACCTCGACCTCGAGGTGGGAGGCCGCCGCGAGGCCGCGGCCGCCTGGCTCTACCCCGACCCGGTGCCGGCCTACGCCGAGCTCCGCGACCACGTCTGCTTCTACCCGAGCCGCGTCGACGCCTGCTGGCTCGGCGACGAGCGCGTCCAGGCGCAGGCGGGCGACTTCTACGGCGGCTGGATCACCACCGACATCGAGGGACCGTTCAAGGGGAGCCCCGGAACGCTCGGCTGGTGAGTGGCCCTCAGGCCGCTTCGCTCGCCTCGCCGGCGCCCGCCGAGGCTCCCTCCGCGGCGCCCTGTGCTCGCTTCGCGTTCCCGGCGCCGTCTCCGGCCGGACGCTTGCGCCGGCGTCCGCCTCGCCGCCGCCGGCCCTTGGGGAAGTTCCGCAGCAGCTCGCGCGCGAGCGACGAGGGCTTGCGGGCCATGCGCGTGCGCGCCCCGGTGAGCACCTGCATGGCCTCGGGGGTGTGCGCGACCGCCGCGGCGAGCAGCGCCGCGCACAGCCGGCGGTCGTGTGACCGCGCCTGGTGCACGAGCCGGCGCGCGTTGCGCCCGTGCGCCGCGGCGGAGGAGTTGACCAGCAGCCCCAGGAGGCGCTTGGTCTCCGGCCAGCGCTGAGCGGCGTACTCCTCGTGGACCTCACGGGTGAAGCCGGCCAGGTCCCAGATCCAGCTCGCCGCCTGGTCGCGGCGGCCGACCTGACGCTCGGCCAGAGCGCCGAGCAGCACCTTGGCGCCTTCGCGGCGCTCGTCGCGGGACCACGTGCCGACTATGTCGACGGCCTCGGTGAAGGCGTCGGCGTCGCGCAGCTCCGGGATCTCGGAGAGCGCGCGCAGGCGCAGCTGCGTGTTGCGATTGCGCTGGAGGGCGGTGAGGAGGAAGCGCCGGCGCAGCTCGCCGGTGCGGTCGAACTGGAGCATGGCCTTGGCCCGGCGCCAGTTGCTCGAGCTGACCTGCTTGCCGGCGAGGGCGGCCCAGGCGTGCTGGTCGATCCACGGCAGGTTCTCGACGGCGATTCGCCACAGCTCGCGCTCGAAGACGGCGTAGCGGCGCTCGGTCTCCGCCGCCACCGGGACCACACGCCGCTCGACTCGCAGCCGCCGGCCGCGTCCGCGCCGAACCGGTCCGACGACGATCGCCCCACCGCGGTAGACGTCGCGGTCGAGCAGGCCGTGGAGGGTCACGACCGGGTCGTCGTTCTGGGTCGAGGGATGCACGAAGTCGACGACGATCCCAGCCTCCTTGCCCGGCTGGCGTCGGGTGACGCGCCCGACGCGCTGCTGGTAGATGCGCTTCGAGGCCGTGGGCGCGAGGTGCATGCAGACCGTGGCGCGCGGTGAGTTCCAGCCCTCAGCCAGCAGCTGGGCGTTGACGAGCACGTCGATCTCGCCGCGCTCGTAGGCCGCCAGCACGCGCGTGAGCTCACGCTTGGGCGTCTCGCCGGAGACCGCCATCGCCTCGAGTCCCGCGTCGCGCATCGCTTGGGCCACGTTGTGGGCGTGGCGGACCCCGGCGGCGTAGACCACGCCGGGGAGGTTCTTGAAGCGCACGCGATACAGGTCGGCGACAGCCGCGTTGAACGGCCCCTGGTCGAGCAGCGCGGCGAGCTCCTCGAGGTCGAAGTCCTGATCGACCTCGCCCTTGCGCAGAGGGACGTTGGCGATCGTGTTCACCCCTACGCCCGGGGGGATGCGCACGCAGCGCAGGGGAGAGATGACGCCGCGGCGGGCGGCCTGAGCGAGGTCGAAGCGCGAGGTCTGGGTCGGGAAGAGGTCGGTGACGTGGCGGGCGATCAGCGCGCCGGTGGCGGTCATGCCGACGAAGATCGGACCACGCCAGGAGCGGATGGCGGCGCTCGTCTTCTCG
>JBBSNG010000164.1:0-5020 GCA_038232755.1 Solirubrobacterales bacterium
GCCGTCGGCGCGATCGTCATCGGCTACCTCGCCTTCATCGTCGCTCCCGCGTGCGCTTCCTACTCGCGGCCGTGGGAGAAGGCCGCAGCCGCCTTTCTGACGATCTTCATCCTTGCCGGGCTCGTGGTCACCGGTGCGGCCATCGGAGGCGCGCTCGTCTGGTCCTACGACCGCTGGGGGTAGCCCCAGGCCCGTTCGGGACGGCCTGGAGACGGGCCGCGCCGTCCATACAATCGAGCCACGATGACCGACGCCGAGGCCACCGCTCCGAACCAACAGGCCGAGGCGACGAGCTCCGCCCCGGCGGTCGCGTCGCTCGAGGCCCTCGGCGAGATCTCCGCCGCCGTCGAGGGCGGCGCCGGGCTGCACGAGGTCGTGCGCGCAGTCTCGCGCGGCCTGGGCGCCGGCGTGGTCGTGCTCGACGCGGCGCTCGGGGTGCTCGCGGTCGCCTGTCGCTCACCCGAGGAGGAACGGGCCGTGCTCGCTTCGGGGAGCGGTGTGGGACTGCTTGAGCTGCGGGTCGCCGAGCGACGCGTCGGAGAGCTGCGCTTCCGTCTCCGCGACGGGTCGGCCAATCCGACCTCGGCCCCTCAGCCAGACGCCGTCCTGCGCATGGCCGGGTCGGTCATCGCCCTCGAGGTCGAGCGTGCCCGCGCCCCCGAGCGCGCCACCGAGGCCGCGGTCGGACGCTTCCTCGACGACGTCATGAACCGGCGCGCGACCGACCGCGAGAACATCGTCGCGCGCGGCCGCGAGCTCGGCACCGACCTGACCGACGGCGCCGGCGTGCTCGTCGTTCGCGCCCACGCCCACCAACCCGAGCAGGGCGACTGGCGCGCGCGCGTCCTCACGGCGGCTGAGCGGGCCGCGCGGCGCGTGGCCACCGGCGCGCTGGGCGCCTCGATCCAGGACATCTCCGGCCGTCGCCGCGGCGGGCCGGAGCGCGACGCGCGGGGCCGGGCCGGAACCGGCGGCGAGGGCGAGCTCGTGATCGTCGTCCCCGGCGCCGACCCGCCGTTGGCCGAGCGAGCCGGCACCGCGGTCCTGCGCGAGCTCGAGAGCCGCTTCCCCCAGCACGGATTCGCGGTCGCCCGCAGCCGCTACGTCACCGACGCCGCCGACCTCTACCGCGCCGGCGCAGAGGCTCTGCTGGCTGCGAACGTGGCCGAGGCCCGCGGCGAGCAGACGCTGGCCTTCGAGGAGACCGGCTCGTACCGGCTGCTGCTGTCGTCGATGAGCGAGGATCCGGAGGAGCTCGAGCGCTTCTACGCAGAGACCATCGCACCGCTGGTCGCCTACGACGACCAGTACGAGACCGCGCTGCTACGGACCCTCGAGACCTATCTCGACTCCGACGCGAGCGTGGCCGGTACCGCCCAGCGCCTGTTCACCCACCGCCACACCGTCCGCTACCGGCTCGAGCGGGTCCGCGAGCTCACCGGCCTCGACGTGGGATCGAGCGACGGGCGCGAGCGCCTCGGACTGGGGCTCAAGGCCATGCGCGTGCTCGGCCTGGCACCTCCGGCGGGTCCGGCCACCGAGCGCGGCGCCGAGGCCGGGCGCGTCCCCCGTGAGCAGGCAAGCGACTAGGAGTTCAGCTGGGGAGCCAGGATTCGAACCTGATCTTGAACATCCAAAGTGTCCCGTGCTGCCGGTTACACCACTCCCCACCGGCGGCCGAGGATAGATCGCGGCGCCGCGGCCGGTCCGCCACCCCGGCTCGTTACGCTGAGGCCGTGGCCTCTGCCCCCACAGTCCTCGTCATGGCCGCTGGCCACGGCACCCGCATGCGCTCCTCGCTGCCCAAGGTGCTCCACGGCGTCTGCGGGCGCCCCATGATCGAGTGGGTCATCGACGCGGCGCGCGAGGCCGGCGCCGAGCGCGTCGTCTGCGTGACGCGTCCGGGATCCGGGCTCGACCGCGCGCTGCCCGCGGGGACCGAGCTTGCCGAGCAGCGCTCGGGCGAGGGAACCGGCGCGGCGGTGCTCGCCGCCCGCGACCAGATCGAGGCCGCGAGCGCCGAGGACGCCGACGTCGTCGTCCTCTCCGGCGACCACCCGCTGGTGACCGCCGAGCTGCTGAGCGGTCTGCTGGCCCGCCACGCGCGGCGCGAGGCCGCCGCCACCCTGCTCACCACCGACAAGCTCGACCCCACCGGCTACGGACGCATCCTCCGCGACGCCGACGGCGAGGTCGAGCGCCTCGTCGAGACGAAGTACCCCGAGCACGTCCCCGCCTCCGAGCTCGCGGTGCGCGAGATCAACCTCGGCAGCTACGCCTTCCGCGCCACCGACCTGCTCGAGGCCCTCTCCCGCGTGGCCGAGACCGACGGCGAGCGCTATCTGACCGGCGTCTTCCCCCTGCTGCGCGAGCGCGAGCGCAGGATCGCCACGTGCCGCACCGACGACGTGCGCAGCGCGCTCGGCGTCAACGACCGGGCCGACCTCATGGAGGTCGAGCGGGTGGCGCGCCTCGACCTCATCGAGCGCCACGCCCGCGCCGGAGTGAGCTTCTCGGCGCCCGAGACCGTCTACCTCGACTGCGACGTCGAGATCGGTGAGGACACGACGATCGGGCCCGGCGTGACGCTGACCGCGGGGACGCGGATCGGGCGGCGCTGCACGATCGGCCCGCAGACCACGATCCACGGGTCCGCCCTGGGCGATCGCGTGCACGCCCCGCACTCGCAGCTCGTCGATGCCGAGGTCGCCGACGGCGTGACGATCGGGCCCTTCGCCTACCTTCGCCCCGCCGCGCGCATCGGCGAGGACGCCAAGATCGGGAGTTTCGTCGAGGTCAAGAACGCGCAGGTGGGCCGCGGCGCAAAGGTCCCCCACCTCTCCTACATCGGCGACGCGGACATCGGCGAGGGCGCCAACGTGGGTGCGGGCAACATCACCGCCAACTACGACGGCCGCGACAAGCACCGCACGCACATCGGCCGCAACGTGCGGACGGGCGTCGACACCGCGTTCGTGGCGCCGGTGCACGTGGGCGACGGCGCCTACACTGGCGCGGGATCGGTGATCGTCGACGACGTGCCCGCGGGTGCGCTCGGCATCGCCCGGTCGCGCCAGCGCAACGTCGAGGGCTACGCCGAGCGGGCGAGCGAGGAGGAGGGAGCCGGGTGACCGCGCTGGAGACCGAGCCGACAGCGGTCGCGAAGAGCCTCCCGATCGGCTACGACAAGCGCATGATGGTCGCCGCCGGGCGGGCCAGCGGCGAGCTCGGACAGCGGATCGCCGAGCGCCTCGGCATGGAGCTGACCGACGCCGGCCTCAAGACCTTTCCCGACGGGGAGGTCTACTGCCGCTACGCCGACTCGATCCGCGGAGCGGACATCTTCATCGTCCAGTCGATCTGCGGCAACGAGCGCGAGGGCATCAGCGCCAACGACGCGCTGATGGAGCTCCTGATCATGATCGAGGCCGCCGTGGGAGCCTCGGCGCACCGGGTGATCGCGGTCACGCCGTGGTACGGCTACTCGCGCCAGGACAAGAAGTCGGCCCCGCGCGAGCCGATCACCGCGCGCCTCGTGGCCAAGATGCTCGAGACCGCGGGCGTCGACCGGGTCGTGACCATGGACCTGCACGCCGGCCAGGTGCAGGGCTTCTTCTCGAAGCCGGTCGACCACATGACCGCGATGCCGATCCTCACCCAGCACGTCAAGGACCAGCTCGGCGACGAGGAGAACCTGGTGGTGATCGCCCCCGACGCCGGCCGGGTGAAGCTCACGCGCAACTTCGCGCGCAAGGTCGGCACGACCTACGCGCTGCTCGAGAAGGAGCGCCCCGCCCAGGGCGTCGCCGAGATCGGGACCGTCATCGGCGACGTGCGGGGCAAGGTCGCGGTGATCGTCGACGACATCATCGGCACGGGCGGCACGCTCGCCGCCGCGGCCCAGACCGTGATCGAGCGCGGAGCCTCGAAGGTCTACGCGGTGGCCACCCACGGGCTCTTCGCCGGCCACGCCTTCGAGACGCTCGAGGCCTCCCCGCTGTCGGGGATCGTGGTGACCGACACCGTGCCGCTGCGCGACGGCGCGCCGCCGCTGATCCGTCAGCTCACGAGCGCCGACGTCCTCACCGACTCGGTCCGACGGATCTTCACCGACGATTCCGTGTCGGAGATCTTCTCGGGGGAGAACCAGCTGTTCTAGGGGTCGCGAGGCTCACCGAGCCTGCGCCCGGTCGATCTTCTCGTGGAACCGGGTGCCCGCTTTGCCGCCGAGGATCGCGGCTCCCAGAGTCACAGCCAGGACGACGAGCAGTCCGACGATCGCGCCGATGGTCGCCGTGGTCCCAGCGACCGGGAACTGGGGCAGGCCGAACTGCTGGGCGAGGTTGAACTGCGAGCCGACCACCGTCCCGGCGATGGCGAGCAGGATGGCGACGACGAGCGCGATGACCCAGACGCCGAGCCCGTGCTTGACTCCGGCGAAGCGGCCCATCCGCCCCGCGACGTAGCCCCCGGCGAAGTACGCGATGGCGAGGATGACCAGCACCACGATCGCTCCGACGATGCCGGCGGTGCCGGCGCTCCGCGCGAGCTGAGCGGGATCGGCGGCGCCCAGGCCGATCGCGCTCGCGATCGCGGTCAGGAGGATGGTGAGGCCCAGGGTGACGATCCACCCGAAGAAGGCCGCGCCGAAGCTGAATCCGCCGCCCTTCTTGGCCTTCGAGGTGTCGGTGTCCGTTCGTCCGCCGCGTTCCGGACCGGCGCCGTGGCCTTCGTCGTGCTCTGCCATGGTGCTCTCCTCTGGTAGGTCGGTAGACCGGACGTCGTGACGGGTTGCGCCACCGCCCGTTTCGCTGCCGCGCGTACGCGACCATCCTGATCGATTCGCGGCCATGGCGCGTTCTCCTCGCCGGGAGAAGCTCTAGACTGCCCCCGCCATGGCCGACGCCCAACGCCCATCCCTGGCCGTCGAGGAGCGCCCCGAGATCGGGTCGCGCTCCTCGCGCCGCCTGCGCCGCGCCGGCTGGATCCCGGGGATCGTCTACGGGGTCGGAGCCGACCC
>JBBSNG010000165.1:0-5018 GCA_038232755.1 Solirubrobacterales bacterium
ACGTCCTTGCCCTGGGCCTCGAGGGTGCGCATCAGGTCCGCCATCGCGCCCTGTGCCTGCGCGACCGCGAGCCCGTAGCCGGGGATGAAGATGACCGAGTCCGCTTCGTAGGCCAGCGTCGCCGCCACGTCCTCGGCTCCTCCGGAGGTCACGGGCTTGTCCTCGCCGTCGCCGGCGGCTGGGCCCGTGCCGGCGGCGGCCACAGCGCCGAAGAGGATCTTCGACAGCGGTCGCCCGAGGGCGCTCGACATAAGGTAGGTGAGAATCGAGCCCGAGGCGCCCACGAGCGCGCCGGCGATGATCAGGATGGTGTTCCCGAGCGCGAAGCCCGAAGCCGCGGCGGCCAGGCCGGTGAACGCGTTGAGCAGCGAGATCACGATCGGCATGTCGGCCCCGCCGATCGGGATCACGAGCAGCACGCCGAGCAGGAGCGCGATGGCGAGCGCACCAGCGGCGAAGGCGACCGGGGCCGGGCCGCCGGCGAGCACGTTGACCCCTGCGGCGAGGGCCAGCAGGAACAGCAGCCCGTTGACGGCCTTCTGTCCGCGGAAGGTCACCGAACCGCCGAGGGCGATCTCCTCGAGCTTCGTGAAGGCGATGACACTGCCCGAGAAGCTGACCCCGCCGATCAAGATGGCCAGGAAGATCATGATCACGATCACTGGGTTCGCGTCACCGCCCTGATTGAGCTCGTAGAGCTCCGAGAAGGCGATCAGCGCGGCAGCGCCGCCGCCCACGCCGTTGAAGGCGGCGACGAACTGGGGCATCGAGGTCATCGGCACGCGCACGGCGATCACGCCGCCGACCGCCGAGCCGAGGCCCACGACGACCGCGATCAGCACCAGCGTCAGCGCGTCGGCGGGGAACTCGAAGAAGGTGATGATAAAGGCGACGAACATGCCGACGGCGGCGACCAGGTTGCCCGCGCGGGCGGTCTGGGGCGAGCGCAGCAGGCGGATGCCGAAGATGAACAGCGCCGCCGCGAAGAGGTAGACGAGGGTCGTTCCCGTGCTCAGTGCCATGGGAGCCGCTCCTATCCGCGCTTGCGGCGCGAGCCGCCGCGGAACATCTCGAGCATGCGGTTGGTCACGATGAACCCGCCGACCACGTTGACCGCGCCGAAGAACACCGCCACGAGGCCGAGCACCGTCGTCAACGTGTCCTCGGCGGTCAGCACGATGACTACCGCGCCGACGATCACGATGCCGTGGATGGCGTTCGTCGCCGACATCAGCGGCGTGTGCAGCAGCGCCGGCACGCGCGAGATCAGCTCGAAGCCGAGCGCGATGGCCAGCACGAGCACGATGAGCTGAGAGAGGATCTCGGCGGCCACCGTCTAGGCCTCGGCCTTCTCGGTGCGGTGGCCGAGCGCCTCGCGCGCGCCCTCGTGGCGGACCTCTCCGCCGTGCGTGACCACAGCGCCGGCGGTGATCTCGTCGTCGAAGTCGAGCTGGAGCTGGCCGTCGTCGTCGACGAGGTGGGAGATCAGGTTGACCACGTTGCGCGAGTAGAGCTGGCTGGCGTGAATCGGCATCCCGCTCGGAATGTCGCGCGGCCCGATCACGCGGACCTGCCCGTGCGCGACCGTCTGGCCGGGCTCGGTCAGCTCGCAGTTGCCGCCGGCGTCGGCGGCGAGGTCGATGACCACCGATCCGGGCGGCATGGCCTCGACCATCTCGGTGGTGACCAGGGTCGGCGCCGGACGGCCGGGGATCAGCGCGGTCGTGACCACCATGTCGGTCTCGCCGAGCTGGCCCTTGATCAGCTCGCGGTCTCGCGCCTGCTTGTCCTCGGCCTGCTCGCGGGCGTAGCCGCCAGGAGCCGAGCTGCCCTGAGCGTCGGCCTGCTCGGCCTCGTCCTCGCCCGCGCCGTTGGCGCTCGCCGCCTCGCCCTCGGCGTCGTCGAGCGACATGCCGAGACCGAGCTTGAGCTCGTCCCACAACCCCGCGAAGCCGGCGCGCGGCTCCGCCCGGGCGGGGGGCTGCTGGCTCGCAGCCGAGGAGCGCTCCTCGCGCTCCTCGAGGAAGGTGGCGCCGAGGCTCTCGATCTGCTCCTTGACCTCGGGACGAATGTCGAAGGCGGTGACCTCGGCCCCGAGGCGCTTGGCGGTGGCGATGGCCTGGAGGCCGGCGACCCCCGCTCCGAGGATCAGCACCTTCGCGGCCTTCGTCGTGCCGGCCGCGGTGGTCATCATCGGCAGGTAGCGGCCGAGCGAGTCGGCGCCGATGAGCACGCACTTGTAGCCGGCCACCGAGCTCTGTGAGGAGAGCGCGTCCATGCTCTGGGCCCGCGCGATCCGGGGCACCGAATCCATGCTGACCGCGACGACACCGTGCTCGGCGAGGCGACCGACCAGCTCGGCGCTGGGTACGGGCGGGAGAAAGGAGAGGACGAGCTGGCCGTCGCGCAGGCGCTCGACCTCGGGGTCGCTCGGCGCGCGGACCTTGGCCACCAGATCGGCCTCTGCGTAGAGCCGCTCGGCGTCAACGATCTCGGCGCCGGCGTCCGTGTAGGCCTCGTCGAGGTTGAAGTCGCGTCCCGCGCCACTCTCCACGAGGATCTCGAGCCCGCGGTCGCGGAGCTTGGCCACGCCCTCGGGCACGAGCGCGACACGGCGCTCGCCTTCGATCGTCTCCTGGGGGACTCCGACCTTCACGCGGCGCGGAAGGCTATCGGGAACCCGAGGCCGAGAACCGGCCGCTCGGAGGGTTCCCGGCGGCGGGCGCTCCCGAGCGTCCGCCCTCCGCACGAGTCTCTGCCGCGAGCATGCTCAGCGGGGGGCGCTCCTCCAGAGAGACCTCCCGCAGCTCCAGCGCCTCGGCGCCGGGTACGGCAAGTGCTCCGGCGCCGCGAGCGCCATCGACGGCGTCGGCCCCGTGGAACCGACGCGCCGCCGTGCCGAGCACGGCGTAGGCCATCGCCCCGAGGTCGCGCAGCGGCTGGTGGCGGTTCTGGCGGGTGCCCAGGTCGACCTGGGCCATGGCCTCGACGCCCACTCGCGCGGCCACATCGATCATCATCGCGATCTCGACCCCGTATCCGACGGGGAAGGGGATCGACTCGAACAGCTCGCGCCGACCGGCGGTCTCCCCGGCCAGCGGCTGGGAGAATCCCGCCAGCTCGGGTACGAACAGGTTGAGCAGGGGTCGCGCCACGAGCTCGGTCACGCGTCCGCCGCCGTCGGCCACGGGCGCGGCCCCGTCCACCTTGAACGGGCGCCGGAACGCGCCCTTGACGAGATGGACATCCGGGCGCGCGAAGAGCGGGACGAGCAGCCCGAGGAGAAAGCGCGCGTCGAAGTCCCGGGTGTCGGTGTCGATGTAGACGACGATCTCACCCGACGTCGCCGCGAGCCCCCGCCACATCGCGTCTCCCTTGCCTCGCGCGGGGCCGAAGCTCGTCAGGATCTCCGACTCCTGGACGACCGTCGCCCCGCTCTGGGCGGCGGCCTCGGCCGTGCCGTCGCACGAGGCGGCGTCGACGACCACGAGCTCGTCGACCAGACCGGCTCCCAGGAAGGGTGCGAGCGCTGCGACCACGCTGCCGACGGTGTCGGCGACCTCACGCGCCGGGAGGACGACGGAGACGGTCTCCCGCTTGAGCGCGAGCAGGCTGGCGGGCTCCCAAGCGTCGGCCGGATAGTCGTTCGACGCCGACCAGGCGGCGAGCGCGAGCTCTCGCTCGAGCAGGCTCTGGCCGGATGCTGCGCGATCGAAGAGGGGCGCGGTCACGAGGCGGGCGGGCGGCGGAGGGGCGCCGACGGGGTGTTTCCCGGAGGTGGACAGGTGAAACGCGTGGCGAGCCCGCGAGTCTAGATGGTCGACCCTTCGGACCCTTGAAGGCCGCCGTCGGCGCGCGCGTCGGCGCGCAGCGCATGGTCGGTGCGCGGCTCGGGTACATTCGGACCAGTTCTCACCGGGAGGAGAAACAGATGACCGAGGAGCAAGCTGTCGACGAGCAGTCCAAGAACGCACCCGCCGAGAAGGAGGAGTCGACCTTCGGGCGGATGAAGAGCCGGGTCAAGGATCTGGTCGGATCGGACTCGGGCGAGGAGAAGCACGACTCCGAGGGTCAGGACTCCGCCGAGGAGGCTTCGGAGCAGGACGACTCGAGCAACACCGAGGCGGAGGGCTCGGACGAGGAGAGCGCCTCTGGCGAGGAGGAGGGCTCGGAGGAGGAAGGCTCAGAGCAAGAGGGCACGAGCGTCGGCACCGACGAGGTCGAGCTCTCGACGGTGGCCGAGGACGAGGACACCGCCCGAGCCCAGATCGACAAGATGGTAGAGGACGGCCCGCCCGACGACCTCGCGGACTGGCCGAGGGGCAAGGCGATGTACCTCAGCTTCGGAGGTGCCGAGGGCGAGGAAGGCTACGAGGAGGGACCGGCACGCCAGATGGGACCCTCATCCCTGCGCCATCACGCCGACGGGTCGGTAGAGGTCCAGGGGGAGATGGTCGACAACCCGGACGACTACAAGGCCGACAAGTCGGTGGGCGAGGAAGCCGACGAGATCGGCATGGACAAGGGCGCCAAGAGCGAAGGTGACGAAGGCGACGAGTCCTCGGGCGAGGACGGTTCGTCCACCCAGGAAGGCTCCTCGAGCGAAGAGAACCCGCAGGCCGAGACCTCCGACAGCGCCAACGCAGAAGCAGACGGAGGCGACTCGCAGGTGGACGGCTCAGGCAGCGACCAGCCGGAGAGCCAGCAGACCGAGGGTGAACCCGCCGAGGCGAGCTGACCGAACCGTCGGTGATCTCCCCAAGCGCGAGAGCTGGCTCGCGAGCGAAAATCAAGCTGAGCTAGGACGCAGGGAGCGAAGTGCGCATCGCACACGAGCGACCGAGGACACCGCTCAGCGCAGATTTGCAGCCGCGAGCTAGCTCTCGCTGGCGAGGGGTTGGGCCATCGACGGCGTCTCGGGGGCCTCCCGATAGGGCTGCTCGTCCTCGACGCCCTCTTCGTGGTAGACGGACTCGGCGTTGACCGCCCAGATGTCGTGCTGCGTCCCGTCCACTAGG
>JBBSNG010000166.1:0-4879 GCA_038232755.1 Solirubrobacterales bacterium
GCGGATCGAGGTCGCCGTCGAGGGTGACCTCGAACTGCGGCGCACGCTGGGAGTCGATCGCGACGCTCAGGTCGGCTTCGAGGCGATCCGCCTCCGCCTGGAGGTCGAGGCGCCCGACGCCTCGGCCGACGAGCTGGAGGGACTGCGGGTCAAGACCGAGCGCTACTGCACCGTGCTCCGGACGTCGACACAGCCGCCGGCGATCGCCGCGGAGGTCGTCGCCGTCTGAACCGAGTCGGAGGGGCCGGACCTCAGGCCGCGTCCGCCGGGACGCCGGCGCGGAGCGTCAGCCGAGCCCGAGACGCCGCCGCCACGCATGCCGAGGCTTCAAGCGCGCCACGGCGTATCCACCGCCACCGGCGACGAGCCCCAGCGCCGCGGCCGCCCCGCCGATCCGCAGCCGCCGACCGAGCTTCTCGAAGCGCATGATGCGCCAGCCCTCCGCGCGGGCGACCCGTTCGAGGCCGGAGTCGGGATTCACCGCCACGGGGTTGCCGACCAGGCGCAGCATGGGCAGATCCGAGACGGCGTCCGAGTAGGCGTAGGAGGCCGAGAGGTCGATACCCTCGCGCTCGGCGACTCGGCGGATCGCCTCGGTCTTACCCTCGCCGTAGACCCACGGCCCCTCGGGGCGGCCCGTGTAGACCCCGCCCCGAGTCTCGGAGCGCGTGCCGATGCCGCCGTCGAACCAGAGCACGCGCGCGAGCATCTCGGCGAGCTCGTGCGAGGCGGCGGTGACGATGTAGACGGGGCGACCGGCGTCCTGGTGCTCGTAGGCGGCGTGGAGGGTCTCGGGGTAGAGGGCCGGCAGGATCCCGCTCAGCGCCTCGGGGCCGAGGCGCGCGAGATCGACGACCCGCTGGCCGGCGATCGCGGCGAGGATGCGCTCGCGCACCTCGTGATTCTGCTCGTCGGTCGAGCCGCCGATGCGGTAGCGGATGTTGGCCCAGGCGTCCCGGGCCAGTCGACCGCGGGTCACCATCCCCCGGCGGTAGGCCGCGCGCCCGAAGTGAATCGCGCTCGAGCCCTCGATCAGCGTCTTGTCGAGGTCGAAGAAGGCGGCGCCGCGAGGCGCCGGCTCGGACCTCGCCTGCCCGGCGGCCGCTATCCGCCGTTCACCTCGAGGATGATCGCGTCGCCCTGGCCGCCACCCGAGCAGATGGCGGCCACGCCGATGCCGCCGCCGCGACGGCGCAGCTCGTGCACGAGCGCGCCGACGATGCGCGCGCCCGAGGCGCCGATCGGGTGGCCGAGGGCGATCGCGCCACCGTTGACGTTGACCTTGTCCTCGCCGACGCCGAGCATGCGCAGCGAGTTGAGCGCGACCGAGGCGAAGGCCTCGTTGATCTCGAACAGGTCGATGTCCTCGACCGACAGCCCGGCCTTTTCGAGTGCCTTCCTGGTGGCGTTGGCCGGCGTGCGCGCGAGGTAGGCGAAGTCGTCGGCGACCGCGGCGGTGGCCACGACCTTGGCCAGGACCTGCTTGCCGTTGCGCTCGGCCCACTCCTCGGAGGCGAGGACGACCGCGGCGCCGCCGTCGTTCACCCCGGGCGAGTTGCCCGCGGTGTGGGTCCCCCCCTCCGACAGTGCGGGCAGGCCGGCCATCCGCTCGAGCGACGCGTCGGAGCGTGGCCCCTCGTCGACGGCGATCTCGACCTCGCCCTTCTTGCGGTCCTTGATGGTGACCGGGGCGATCTCCTCGGGCAGCCGGCCCTCGTCGATGGCCTGGAGCGCGAGCTCGTGCGAGCGCAGCGCGTAGCGATCCATGTCGGCGCGGGTCATCTCCAGCTCCTCGGCGACCTCGGAGGCCTCGGGAGCCATCTGCTTGCCGGTGAAGGGGTTGCGCAGGCCGTCGTGGGTCATGGCGTCGAGGATCTTGGCGTCCCCCATGCGGTGGCCGAAGCGACCGTCGGGCATGAGGTACGGCGCCTTCGACATCGACTCCATGCCGCCGGCCACGCCGACGTCGAGGTCGCCGACGCGGATGCCCTGGTCGATGATCCCGGCCGCGCGCATTCCCGAGGCGCAGACCTTGTTGATCGTCTCTGACGGCACCTCCTTGGGGATGCCCGCCTTGATCTGCACCTGGCGGCTCGGAATCTGACCCTGACCGGCCTGGAGGACCTGGCCGAAGACCATGCCCTCCACCTCACCGGGAGCGACCTCCGCGCGCTCGAGCGCGGCTTCCACAGCGGTGGCACCGAGCTCGACGGCATCCAGCTTGGAGAGCGCGCCACCCATCTTCCCGAACGGGGTGCGGGCGGTGCCGAGGACGACGGTCTTGGGCATGGGGGAAACGGCCTCCTGCTGGTTCGTTCTGCTTGCGGTCCGCGTCCCACCTTATCTCTCGCCGCTCCGTAGACTCCGCCGCGCCATGAGCGAGATCAGCGTCACCACCCGCCGCGGAGACCCGGGCGACACCGAGGCCGACACCCGCATCGTCGGCCTATTCGAGGGCGAGTCGCTCGAGGACGAGGGCCTCCAGCGGCTGGTCGACGCCGGCGAGGCCAAGGGCGCCCTGAAGAAGGTCGCGGTGGCGCACGAGGAGGTCGCGGGCGACGCCGGCTCGCTTCGGAAAGTGATCATCGCGGGGCTGGGCAAGCGTGGGGAGCTCGACGCCGAGAAGGCGCGTGTGGCCGCTGCGCTGGCCACCGCTCGGGCGAGCGAGCTCGGCAGCCGCTCGCTGAGCTGGACGATCCCCGACTCGGACGGCGTGGTCGCCCCGCTCGTCGAGGGGACGCTGCTGAAGCTCTACAAGTTCGATCGCTACAAGTCCAAGTCCGACGGCGAGGGCGATTCGCCCCCCTCGGACGTGCACTCGCTCGAGCTGGTGAGCGAGCGGATCCCCGAGGGCGTCGACATCGAGGGCGAGGCCGAGCGCGCACGCGTCGTGTCGGTGGCTTCGAACGCGGCGCGCGACCTCCAGAACCTCCCGGCCAACGTGGCCACCCCGAGCTATCTGGCCGACCACGCGCGCGCCCTCGCCGACGCCCACGAGTCGTTGTCGATCGAGACCTTCGACCGTGCGGGGATCGAGTCGCTGGGCATGGGCGCTTTCACCTCGGTCGCCCAGGGGACCTACGAGGAGCCGCAGCTGATCGTGCTGCGCTACTCGGGGACCGGCGATGAGGATCGCGGCCGGCACCTCGGCTTCGTCGGCAAGGCCGTGACCTTCGACACCGGCGGCATCTCGATCAAGCCCTCGGCCAAGATGCAGGAGATGAAGTTCGACATGTCGGGCGGCGCGGCCGTGCTCGAGGCCATACGGGCGATCGCCGAGCTCGAGCTGCCGGTGCGGATCACCGCGATCGTCCCCTCGACCGAGAACATGCCGAGCGGGCGTTCGGTGAAGCCGGGCGACATCGTCACCGCCATGAACGGCAGGACGATCGAGGTCAACAACACCGACGCCGAGGGCCGCCTCCTGCTCGCCGACGCGCTCGCCTACGCCGTCGACCAGGGCTGCGAGCGGATCGTCGACCTGGCCACGCTGACCGGGGCGATCATCATCGCCCTCGGCTCCACCTACGCCGGCCTGTTCTCGAACGACGACCGCTGGTGCGGCAAGGTCGAGGGCGCGTGCTCCGAGAGCGGAGAGATCGGCTGGCGGCTGCCCCTGCATCCCGAGTTCCTCGAGCTCACCAAGGGTAAGTTCGCCGACCTGACCAACGCGAGCGACCAGCGCAAGGCCTCGTCGAGCTATGCCGCCGAGTTCCTGCGCCAGTTCGTCGGGGAGACCCCGTGGGTGCACGTCGACATCGCCGGAGTGGCGTGGGGCGGGACGAGGGAGTACGTGGGTAGCGGGGCCAGCGGCTGGGGCGTGCGGATGCTGGTGGAGCTGGCCCGGGGCGCGAGCTAAGGAGGTTGGTGACCGCAAGGTGGCGGAGCTGGACTGGAGGTCGGCCGCAGATCAGGAGCACAGGCTTGGAAACGTCCGCCTTGACTGAGATAGTTGTCGGTCGATGTCCGAGCCGCCGGACAAGTCCGGCCGACAGCTCAGCGGGAAGCGAGCACTCGTCGCGCTCGGGGCCGCCATCGGCGTCGCTGTATTCGTCGGATTGCTCGTCGCGGCGTCGAGCTTCCTCGTCGCTTTCTTCGGCGGTGCGGGAGCGGCCTTGACGACGATGATCGTCGGCGGGACCGCCCTGCAGTTCTGGAAGGGCTCCGAGGTGTCGAGCGCACAGCTACCCGGCGGCGCCGGAGTCGGCTTCGAAGCCGCTCAGGAGGGGATGGCCGACATCAACAAACGACTCGATAACCAGATGACCGAGATCAACAAGCGCCTGTACGACCTTGAGAAGGCCGTGTTCAAGGAAGTCGGCGCCGGGTACGACCGAGAGGAGTAGCCTATTTCACCCCGAAGTGAGCCTGGAGGCGCACCAGCCATGCCACGCGATGCCCAGCGGAGTGACAACGGCTCCCGGTCGCCCGAGGAGCGCTACGAAAAGTTCGAGCGGGAGAATGCGGAGTGGAGCCGGCGGGTCGATAGGTCCGTGCGCAAGCTCGACAAGGTGACGAAGCGCTCCAGCCGCGACGCGGACAGCCGGAAGGCCACCTCCGCCTAGCAGCACCCGATCGGCTGGCGCGACCGGGTCGTCGCGAAGAAGTCACAGTCGCGTCTTGAGCGTTCGGTCTGGCGCCGCGAGCCTGAGACGCCATGATCGAGCTCGCGCGAGGCGAATGGGGTGACTGGCTGCTCGTCGAGGATTCGCGGGTCGTCGCGGTCCACGTCCGCTGGAAGTCCGACGCGGACGCCCGCGCCCAAGCCCATCGACACGCGCAGCGACTAAACGGCCAACCTCAGCGGGTGTTGCGAGGCGACGTCGCGAACAACGGCCGCGACCCGTCGGCACCTGCTGTCACCCCGCGTTGTGAACGA
>JBBSNG010000167.1:0-4822 GCA_038232755.1 Solirubrobacterales bacterium
AGACGCGGGCGAACTTGTACTTGAGCGGACATATGCGGTAGGTCTCGATGTCCGAGGCCGAGAGCATCAGCCCCTCGCCGCGCCGGGGCAGGAAGCTCTCCAGCGAGGGCTGCGACCGGGCTCCGCGGGCCTCCGCGCGGCGCCCCTCGTCGCGCTCGCCATCGCGTAGGTAGTCGTCCAGGGCCGAGGTCTCGAAGAGCTCGCGCTGTTCAGGAGTGGCCCCCTGCAGAAGGACGTCGTTTACCTCGGGCAGGGCGTCGGAGATCCCCTGGCCCTGCTTCTGGCGCTCGATGAGCGCGGCGATCTTGAGCAACTCGAGGTAGCGCGTGCCGGCCTGGGCCACGTCGAGATAGGTGTCGAGGCGCATCTCGGCCAGACGCCCGCCCACCCGGGCGACCTGGTCGAGCAGCTCGTCGCGCATCATCCGGAAGGTCGAGTGCAGCCCCTCGGCCGGCCCGAAGAGATCCTCCTCGACGTGCTCCCACTCGCCAGCGATCGCGGCCCGGGCCTCCTCGGCGAAGGGAGACGGGCGCGGCGTGGCGGCGGCCTCCCCCGCGGCCGGCTGGGCCCACGAGACGACCAGCGACCGCCGGGCACGCGTGAGGGCGACGTAGGTCAAGCGGCGCATCGCCACCTCGTGATCCCGCACGCTCGCCTCGGGCGGAGCGCCTGACCCCTCGCCGGCGCGCCGCGGCCGCCGCCCGGGCATCAGCTCGGCGCCGAGTCCGACCACGAGCACGTGGTCGAACTCGAGCCCACGGGCGCCGCGCATGGCGATCACCTGGACGGCGTCTACCGCGGCGGCGGAGACCGGCGCCTCCTCGTCGTCGCCGGTGCCGGCCTCGGCGACGGCGACGAGATGGCGCACGAACTCGCGCACGCCCCCATCGGGCTCGCGGCGCATGTAGGCGATCGCCAGCTCGCTCAGCCGCGCGATGTTGACCAGCCGTTCGGCGGTGTCGGCCTGGGTCGCGTAGAGCTGCTGGCGGCGGATCCCGACGCGCTCCACCAGGCGATGGACAAAGGCGTCGGGGCGCATCGAGTCAAAGGCGAGGGCGGCCGCCCGGTGCAGGCGCAGAAACGACAGCACGCGGTCGCGGCCCTCGGGCGAGAGCTGTGGCCCGTCGCAGGCCGCGCGCGCCGCTCCCACCATGTCGAGCTTGCGCCGCCGAGCAAGCTGCGTGAGACGAGCGACGTCGACCGAGGGCAGCTCGATCGGGGGGCGCGTGAGGGCGCGAACCACGGCGCTCGAGTCGCTGGGGTCGGCGAGCAGCCGCAGCCAGGCCAGCACGTCGCGCACCTCGACGCGCTCGAAGGCGGCGTTGCCGTGCCCGAGCCGGAAGGGCACCGAGCGCTCCTCGAGCGCCGATCCGATCGTCCCGCCGTCGTCGCGGACCGAGCGTACGAGGACGCCGATCCGCTCCGGCGCGACCCCCTCGACGGCGATCAGCCGCTCGGCCTCGCGCGCGACCGCCTGGGCCTGCGCGCGCTCGGAGGCGCACTGCCAGAAGCGAACCTCGCCCGCCGCCGCGCCCTCGCGCCCTCGCAGCGTCGGGCCGCCAGGCGGCGATCCGGCTCCGGCGATCACCGCCTCGCCGGCGTCGAGGATGCGCTGCCCGCAGCGCTGGCTGCGGCTGAGGACGACCCGGCGCGCGTCCGGGCGTTGTGCCGCGAAGTCGGCGAGTGTGCTGCCGCCCGAGCGGCGCAGGGCCTGGTCGTCGTCGCCGGCCACGCACACGTTCGCCTCCGGCCCGCACAGCCGGCTCAGCAGCGCGACCTGGGCGGGGTTGGCCTCCTGGAAGTCGTCGACCAGCAGATGGCGGAAGCCCGCCGCGACCCGCTCTCGAGCAGCGGGGCGCTCGCGCAGCAGGCGCTCGGCCCGAACCACCAGATCGCCGGCGTCGAGGGCTCCGCGCTCGGCCAGCAGGCGATCGTGCTGGCGGTAGACCGCCGCGAGCTCGAGCTCCCGCTCGGCGCCGGTGCGCGCGCCGAGGTCACCGTCCGCCGCGGCCAGATTCGCCTCCGCGCGGCCGCGCAGGTCGTCTGCGCTCACGAGCTCCTCCTTGAGGCCGTCGATCCGCGCCACGAAGCTCGCCACGAGCGGCGCCGGATTTCCCCGGATCTCGTGGTGGCTCACCGGCAGGTCGTCCACGCGCTCGAGCAGCAGGGCGATCCGGTCGGCGCGCGTGACCGGCGCGAAGAAGGGATCGAGCCCGGCCTCGAGCGCCTCGTCGCGCAGCAGGCGCGCGCAGAACGCCCCGAAGGAGAGGACCGACAGCTCGTCGTAGGGTCGCTCGACGAGGGCCTCGACGCGACAGCGCATGCGCTCGGCGGTCGCGTCCGAGAAGGTCAGGGCGAGGACCTCCTCGGCCCGGATCCCCTGCTCGACCAACCACGCGACCCGGTGGGCGAGCACGCGGGTCTTGCCGGTTCCAGGGCCGGCGCTGAGGACCAGCGGGCCCCCCGCATGGGTGACGGCGGCGCGCTGGGGCGCGTTGAGACCGTCGAGCGGATCCGGCATCGGCCTAGGATAGGCCCGAGATGACCGCCTCTCCCGAGCCCGTCCGCCCGCTCGACGTCGACTGGCTCGGCCTCTGCCGGCGCGCGACCGCGGGAGTCCGCAGTGCGCTCGAGGCCTATCCCACCCCGGCCGAGCGCGCGCTGACGACCGGTCGTGGCGAGGGCGGCGATCTCGCGCTGGCCATCGATCGCGCGGCCGAGGACGCGATCTTCGCCGAGCTCGAGGCGCTCGGCCTGGGTCTGACCGCGGTCTCCGAGGAACGCGGCCACGTCGCCGTGAGCGGCGGTGGCCCGGTGCACGTGGTCGTCGACCCGATCGACGGATCGCTCAACGCGAAGCGCCGCCTGCCCTTTCACTGCCTCTCGATCGCCGTGGCCTCGGGGCCGACCATGGAGCAGGTCGAGTTCGGCTACATCGCCGAGCTCGCCGGCGGCGCCGGCGCCTCGACCCAGTCGAGCGGCGGCGAGTGGTGGGCGAGCCGCGGCGAGGGAGCGTTCGCCGACGGCGCCCGGCTCTCGGTGACCGATCGTCCCGAGGAGGCCCGCGACATCGAGGTGCTGGCCATCGAGTCGGCGAACCCGCGGATCGTCGCCGCGAACGCGGAGGCGATCGCCGCGACCGGCGCGCACCGGCTGCGGGCCTTGGGCGCGATCGCCCTCGCCCTGTGTCTCGTGGCCGGCGGCCGCGCCGACGCGATGGCCAGCCTCGCGCCGTGCCGCTCGGTCGACGCCGCGGCCGGGCAGCTGATCGTCCGCGAGGCCGGCGGCGTCGTGATCTTCCCCGACGCCCGGGACTCCGAGGGCCGTACCTCGCTCGACCTTTCGATGCGCTCACGCGTACTGGCGGCATGGCGACAGACCGAGCTCGATGTCCTGTTGGATGCGCTTGGAGGTCGACCGGAGCGGGCATGACGCTCGAGGTGGCCCCGAGGCTCCGACGCGTGGACTGCTCTGGCCCCGGCATCGTTCGGCGCGGGCGCGGGAGCGGCTTCGAGTACCTCGACGACGCCGGGGAGCGCATCGAGGACGAGGACACGGTCGAGCGTATCCGCGACCTCGTGATTCCGCCCGCCTGGCAGGAGGTGTGGATCTGCTCGGACCCGCATGGCCACATCCAGGCCACGGGCCTCGACGCGCGCGGGCGCAAGCAGTACCTCTACCACCAGCAGTGGCGCGAGCACCGCGACCGCGAGAAGTTCGACGAGATGCTCGACTTCGCCCGCGCGCTGCCACGGCTGCGGTCCCGGGTCGCCGCCGATCTCGCCGCCACCGACACGCTCACCCGCGAGCGCGTGCTCGCGTGCGCGGTGCGCCTGCTCGACCGCGGCTTCTTCCGCGTGGGCGGTGAGGAGTACGCCGCCGACAACCAGAGCTACGGCCTGGCCACCATGCACAAGGAGCACGTCCGCGTCGACGGACCGATGGTCACCTTCGACTATCCGGCCAAGAGCGGCCGGCGCCTCCTGCGCTCGATCCTCGACCCCGAGGTGTGCGAGATCATGCTCAAGCTCAAGCGCCGCCGCGGGGGCGGCGACGAGCTGCTGGCCCACAAGCGCGGGCGCCGCTGGCTCGACCTGCGCTCCGAGGACATCAACGAGTACGTCAAGGAGGCCGCGGGCGGGGACCACTCGGCCAAGGACTTCCGCACCTGGAACGCCACGGTGCTCGCGGCCACCGCCCTGGCGGTCTCGGGGTCGATGGCTGAGGGCTCGGAGACCGCGCGCAAGCGGGTGAAGGCCCGCGCGGTCAAGGAGGTCTCGGGCTACCTCGGCAACACGCCGGCCGTCGCCCGCGCCTCCTACATCGATCCCCGCGTCTTCGAGCGCTTCGACGCGGGCCTGACCATCGGCGGGGCCTTCCTCGAGTTGGTCGACGGCGACGACATCGGGGCGCCGGCCGTGCAGTCGAGCCTCGAGACGGCGGTGCTCGACCTGATCGCCGAGCAGGAGTCGGACGCGCTCGAGCGGGTGGCCTGAAAACTCCTCCACGGAGCTGCGCGCGAGCCGTACCATGTCGTGCAGGAGCACCCCCGCGAAGCGGACGAGCGCGACCAGGCGCCGGCCGCCTCCGAGGGTCGGCACGCGATGCGGCGAACCAGGGACCAGCCAGGTGACGGCTCGGGTCCCGGGTCGGGATGGCGCAGAGCTACTTCGCGAAGCGCCGTGCCGACCTGCGCCGGAGTCAGCCGGGCGCGGCGTCTTCTTCATCATCGTCGTCGTCACTGCGTCCGTTCCGCGCGAGCTTGCGTTGCACCGACGGCTCCGAGGCCTTCTCGCTCGCCGCGGCGAGGTGCGGCGTGGCG
>JBBSNG010000168.1:0-4573 GCA_038232755.1 Solirubrobacterales bacterium
CGGACAGGGACTGCTCGCGCTCGCGTGCGCGGCGGTGCTCGTGGGCGCGGGATTGCGCGAGCGGGCGAAGCGGCCGGCGGACGACCTGCCGGACTGGGAGTTCCCGACGCGGGAGGCGCCGACCGAGCGGCTGTGAGCTCCGCCCTCAGTCCTGGAACAGCGCGTACCCGTACTCGCCGCGGCGGTAGGCCAGCTTGGCGATCGACGCGGTGCGTTCGTCGTCGTTGTGCTCGACCTGGTTGAGCGAGCTCTCGACACGACGGGCGGCGCGCGTCACGAAGGTCTCGGCGATGTAGCGCTCCTGCCCCGAGACCTCCGCGCCCTGGTCGTTGAAGATGTGGGTGACCCGCGAGAGCGTGGCGATCTGCGCGTAGATGTCGGCCGTGGCCGAGGCGATCCGCTTGAGCTGGAACCCGCGCTCCATGATGTCCTTGCCGTGCTTGCGCAGCAGCGTCTCGCTCGTGTCGTGCAATCGCTTGACCTGGTCGCCGAGCGGCTCGGCCAGCTTGGCGAGGTCTGGATGCGCCTTGGTCACCCGGTCGGGGCGGATCTCGCGCTTTACCCGGCCTCCCACGTAGTCGGCGAGGACGCCCATCGAGCCGAGCGGCTCGCGCAGATTGAGCTTGGTCAGCCCCTCGAGCTGGTCGCCGAGCGGCCGCATGCCGGAAAGCGCGACGAACTGCTGGAGCACGTCGTTGGCGCCCTCGAAGATCGGGAAGATGCGGATGTCGCGCAGCACCTTCTCGTAGGGCTCGTCGCGCATGTAGCCCTCGCCGCCCTTGAGCTGGAGCGCACGGTTGGCCTGGTACCAGAGGAACTCGCTGCCCGAGATCTTGGCCATGGCCGACTCGAGCGAGTAGTCGGGCACGCCCATGTCGACGAGCCCGGTGGTCATGTAGGCCATCGACTCGAGCCCGAAGAGCTGGGAGACCATCCAGCCGATCTTGTCCTGGACGAGCTCGAAGTCGGCGAGGCGGCGGTCGAACTGGCGGCGCTCGGTGACGTGCTTGATCGCGCCGTCGAGCAGCCACTTGGCGCCGCCGACCGAGCCCGTGGCCAGCGACATGCGCCCGTTGTTGAGGATGTGCATGGCGATCTTGAAGCCGTCGCCGGGATCGCCGAGCACGTTCTCGGGCGGCACGCGCACGTCGTTGAAGTGCAGGGCGCGCAGATCGTTGGCGCGGAGGCCCATGGTGTCGTAGCGGTGGCCGACCTCGAAGCCCTTCATCCCCTTCTCGAGGATGAGCGCAATGTGGCGGTCCTTGCCGCCGACCTCGGCGCGGGCGAAGGTCACGAAGACCGAGCCCTTGTCGCCGTTGCCGATCCAGCGCTTCTCGCCGTTCAGCAGCCAGGAGCCGTCGGACTGGTGCACGGCGCGCGACTCGAGGTGGTAGGCGTCCGAGCCGGCGTTCGGCTCGGTCAGGGCGAAGCCGGCGAGCTTGCGACCGCTGGCCAGGTCGGGGAGGAAGCGCTCCTTCTGGTCGTCGGAGCCGAACAGCGCGATGCCCTTGAGGCCGATCGACTGGTGCACGCCCAGCACCACCGAGAGCGTCGGGTCGATCTGGGCGATGTTCTCGAACACGCGGCAGTAGCCGGTCTGCGAGAGGCCCTGGCCACCGTACTTCTCAGGCACGTAGAGCCCGAGGATCCCGCGCTCGCCGAGCTCGCGGATGAACTCGTCGCCGACCCAGCGATCCTCCTCGGCCCGGCGCCAGTCGTAGTGCTCGTCGGCGCACTCGTGCAGCGACCTGATGAGGCCGCGGACCTTCTCACGCTCCTCCTCGCGCGGGCGCGGGAAGGGGAAGACCACGTCCTCGTGAATCTCGCCGAGGAAGAGGGACTTCGAGAAGGAGGAGATGCCCTCGACGCGCGAGGTGTCCTGCGTCGTGGTGGTGGCCTCGGCCTCTGTGGTCACTGTCTTTACCTCTGCCCTCTGGACCGCGGTTCTACGCGCGAGCTCGGCGTCCTGTTCTCCCTCAGGCCACCGCCGCCAGCTCTCGCGGCGCCGGTCCCACGTACTTCGCCGTCGGGCGGATCAGCCGCCCCTCGCGCTTCTGCTCGAGGATGTGGGCGGCCCAGCCGCCGACCCGCGCGCAGGTGAACATCGGGGTGAACATGTAGGGCGGGACCTCGGCCATGTCGAGCACGACCGCCGACCAGAACTCGACGTTGGTGGCGAGCACCCGGTCGGGGCGGCGGGCCTGGAGCTCCGCCAGCGCGGCGCGCTCCAGGGCCTCGGCGGCCTCGTAGCGCGGCGATCCGAGCTCGCTCGCGGTGCGCCGCAGCACGCGCGCCCGCGGATCCTCGGCGCGGTAGACGCGGTGGCCGAACCCCATCAGCCGCTCGCCGCGGTCGAGCGCCTCCTTGACCCAGCGCTCGGCGTCGCCGGTCCGCTCGACCTCGTCGAGCATGCGCAGCACCCGCGAGGGCGCACCACCGTGCAGGGGCCCCGAGAGCGCTCCGACGGCCGCCGACAGGCACGCCGCGACGTCGGCGCCGGTCGACGCCACGACACGAGCGGTGAAGGTCGAGGCGTTCATGCCGTGCTCGGCGGCCGAGATCCAGTAGGCGTCGAGCGCCTTGACGTGATCGGGGTCGGCCTCGCCGTGCCAGCGCAGGAGGAAGCGCTCGGGGATCGAGGCGGCCCTGTCGATCTCCTCCTGGGAGACCGGGGGGCGGTCGCCGCCGCGGGCGGACTGAGCCACGAACGAGAGCGTCATGACCGAGGCGCGGGCGAGGTCGTCGCGGGCCTGCTCGTCGCTCACGTCGAGCAGCTGCTCGAGCTTCCAGCGCGGGGCGATCTGAGCGAGCGCGGATTGGACGTCGACACGCGGGTCGCCGGTGCGTGGAACGGGCAGCTCGAAGGGCTCGGCCGGGGGCAGGCCGGGCTCGAAGCTCCCGTCCACCAGCAGTCCCCAGACCTGCTCGAAGGGCACCGTGCCCACCAGATCGTCGATGTCGACGCCGCGGTAGCGCAGCGCGCCGCCGGCCTTGTCGGGCTCCGCGATCTCGGTGGCAAAGGCGACGACGCCCTCGAGTCCGGACATGACCTCGCTCATCGCGGCGGAGAATAGTGCAGCGCGCTGACCTGGCTGGCGCGGGCTTCCGGGCCGGCGCCTCGGTGCCGCTCGAGGCCGCGCGGACCGGACCTCGAGATGCGCGAAAAAGAGAGCGCCCCGATGCCCGCTACTTCGATCGTCGCGCCCGCTTGGCCTCGGTGAACTCGCGCACGAGTCGCCTGCCCTCGACGCCACTGCGGATTCGACGGTCGGCAAATGGCTGCGCCACGATCGTGTGCCAGTCGCGAGCATCGTTGTACGCGGTGGCCAGGAGGACAACCTCCCCGGGCCTGAGCAGCGGATCGCCCTCCCACAGGGTGATCTCACGCTCGGCGCGGCGACGTTCACCTCGCTCCGCGACCGCATCGACCGGGCCGCCGTACTGGTTGATCGTGACCGTGCCTCGTAGGTCTCCCTTGATGTTCCTCACGACGCGCACCGCGGACTGTGTCCGCGGTATCTCAACCGTCCTGGCCGAGGTCGGCGCGCTGGCTTGACCGGCTCGCCTCACCACTCGACCCACGAAGACGTTGTCGGCGGAGGACACCAACTGCCGCTTGTCGGCGGGATCGAAGGCGTAGGAGACCTCGGCGTTCGCCGGACCCTCCTCGGCGACGCGCGGTGGGCCGCTGGGGTCGTCGCCACAGCCCGAGGAGAGCAGCAGCATCCATGCGGCGACGATCAGGGTCGCGAACCGGGCTCGCGTCCTTGGCGCGGGCCTGACCGATCTCAGTCTCAGCATCACCACGTCCGCCTGTAGTCGTCGACGTCATGCGCGCGGTAGGTGGAGGCCGGGGTGCACCGAGCGCAGGCGTACATGATCGATCTCCTCGCCCAGTACGAGCTCGCCCTGCTGCCCGACGGATGCGCGAGTCGCAACGCGTGACCGAGCTCGTGCACGGCGACCGCCCTCGGATCTGGGGGGCTTCGGAACTTATAGCGAGTGATGTTGCACGGGTTGAATCCGATCACGTCGGCGCCCAGACGGGGAGACCAGAACGCCTCCCATCGCACGTCACAGTCGCGGGAATCGACGAACTTGAGATCGGCGATCGTGACGGCGCTGTCCGGCACGATGTCGACGCGGCCGAGACGGTTCCACTCACCGACGGCGAACCGGCGTGCGGAGTCGAACCGAGTGTGGTCCTGCCAGCGGATCTCGCAGTCGAACGGGACCGTACAGTCGACCGAGTCGCCGTACAGGCGATGGGCCTGCGCCGTGGGCGCCGACGCCGACGAGATCACGAACAGGGTGAGTGCACCGAGTGCGGCACAGACGGTCGCTCGCGCGCCAGGAAGGGACCGGCGGGAGTATCGCTTTGGATTTGTCTCATCGCACATACCCACCGAAGCGCGGACGGGCGCGAACTCGCCCCTAGCTACTTCCCCCGGATAAACGGCTGAGCGCCGGAGGTGGCGGAGGGGATCAGGGCTGGCCGTCGACGGTGGTCACGATCGGCCGTTCGGACCCGAGATCGGTGGCCCGCTCAGTTGGCGTAGTGGTGGTAGGTGTC
>JBBSNG010000169.1:0-4500 GCA_038232755.1 Solirubrobacterales bacterium
AGAGCGCCCAGCGCCAGAAGTAGATGTAGTCGTTGTAGAGGTTCTTGGCGTGACCGCCGAGACCGGCCTCGCGCACCGGGTCGAGGAAGTCGTCGAAGATCGCGCGCCCGCCGCCGCCTTCCCCGCGCACGACCCAGCCGCCCTCGACCGTCCCCGTGGCTCCTGCGCGCCGACCTCGCTCGTACGGAGGGTTCCCGAGACAGACCAGCACTCGCATCTCGGACTTGACGCGCAGCGCCCGTCGCTGTTCGTCGACGAGCGGCTCGAGCAGCCGGGTGAGCTCGGCAGGCTCGGCGTACGGGGAGGAGAGCGTGTCGGTGAGGTAGACGTTGACCGCCTCGCCGGCCACGCCCGCGTTGAGGCTCTCGAGCACCTCCGAAAGGCGGAGGTGGGCAACGGCGTAGGGCCCGGCGAGCACCTCGAACGCCTGGAGGTTCTCGGCGAGACCACGGACGACACCAGGCACCGCCGCGTCTCCCAATCGATCTCGGGCGGCCTCGGCGGCGGAGAGCACGACCTGGATCGGATAGCTGCCGGTTCCCACCGCCGGGTCGAGGACCGTAACCTCGGGAGAGGCGAGGCCGAGGCTCAGGCCGAGTCGGGTACGCAGCACGTCCTCGACCAGCCGGACCTGGGCACCGATGACCTGCTGCGGCGTGTAGTAGACGCCGTACTGATCCCGTAGCTGCGGGTCATAACGGGCGAGGAAGGTCTCGTAGAAGTACAGCCACGTCTGGTCCTGATGGGTCATGCCCGGAAGGGGCTGGCTTTGACGCAGCCGATCGAAGTCGATGGCCTCGACCAGCGTGCGAACGGTCTCGAGCGCCCAGCCGAGCTCGCGCTCGGTCTGCGCGTCGAGGAGCACGCGAACGATGCGGCCGAGCACGGGGTGGCCGTGCCCCAGTGCCCCCTCCACGCTGGGCGCGTCGAGGCCCTGCGCACCGCTCGCTCTGGCGAGCAGCATCGAGTAGGTGCACACCTGCGCGAACGCGTCCGCCACCTCATCTCGGGTGCGATCGGGGAAGAGCGCGCCCTCGAACTCCGCGGCGGCCTTCGCCACCTCGGAGGTTCGGGCGCCCAGCTCAGCGCGGACGGCATCCCGGAGCACGGCACAGAGCGGAGCGAGCTGGTCGGCGAGGGCCGGCAGGCTCGGAGGCGGGATCGCTCGCCACGAGAAGAAGCGGGTGAGCAGGGCGAGGAGCCGCGTCGTCTCGTCGGGGTCGGCCTCCTGACTCTCGTCACGCGGGTCGAAGCTGAGGCTGAGCACCTCGCCCTCACGGACGCCGGAGCGGTAGAGGCCGAAGCTCGTTCCGTCGGTGTACAGGAGGTTGGGCAGGTTGCGGAAGCGCTCCCACTGGCGGCGATCGTGTGCCTTGCGGAAGGCGTCGACATCGGCGCCCACGCCCGGAGCCTTCGTCTCGACGTGACCGATCAGGAGCGCCCCGTCTCGGACACTGAAGTCTGGGCGGCCGACCTCAGCCTCGTAGGGCTGCCCGAGAAGATCGACGCCGGGGCGTCCACTGCGGGCCGACAGCGTCTTCAGGAGATCGGGAACGAGATCCGCCAGGAGCGCCTCCGGAGACTCGGTCGCGCGTCCAGCGAGGCGCGTTTGGAGAATGCGCAGATGGCCTCTGACCGTCACGGTAGGCGGCGCTCCGCCCGTCAAGCCCTCGGTCAGACCGTTAGCTCCTGCTGCTCCGTCCGACCCTTCCCCTCGAGCACGGCCTCGAGCCCCTCGACCTCAGCCTGCAACGCTGACTCGAACCGGCTCAAGGCGGCGACGAAACGCGGCTGGCCGCCATCCTCGGCCAGCTCGGAGGCCTTGCGCGAGACGTGCCTCGCAAGCTCTTCAGCCGCTTCGACCACGGCCTCGACCTGACCTCGGTGGGAGGGCGCTTGGATGGAGACTGTCATTGAACGACGATCGTAGGGTTGGCCGCGGACGGTAGGGCCTCGCAGGCGAGTCCGGAGGCGCCCTAAGCTCGGAGTATGCGAGATGTTCCCGTTCCCGCCCTCGAGCTCCGCGCCCTGACCAAGCGCTACGACGACGGCACCCTCGCGCTCGAGAACTTCAACCTTGCCGTTCCCGCCGGTTGCTTCTTCGGCCTGCTCGGCCCCAACGGCGCCGGCAAGACCACGCTCATCAGCGCGATCTGCAACCTGGTCCGGGTGAGCGCGGGAGAGGTGCTGGTCTTCGGCGAGCCGGCGCACACGCTCGCCGCCCGCCGCGTCGTCGGCCTCGCCGAGCAGGACGTCAACCTCGACCGGTTCCTCACCGTCCAGGAGACGCTCGTCTACCACGGCGGCTACTTCGGCATGAGCCGCATCGACGCGCGCGAGCGCGCTGCCGAGATGATCGAGGTCTTCGACCTGCGCGCCAAGGCGGAGGTGCGCACGCCGAAGCTCTCGGGCGGGATGCGCCGGCGCCTGCTGCTCGCCCGAGCGCTTATGCACCGCCCGCGACTGGTGATCCTCGACGAGCCCACCGCCGGGGTGGACGTCGAGCTGCGCCAGGAGCTGTGGCTCTACATCCGCCGCCTGCACGCCGAGGGCACGACGATCCTCCTGACCACGCACTACCTCGAGGAGGCCGAGGAGCTCTGCGAGGAGATCGCGCTGATCGGCGGCGGGCGGCTCGCCGCCCGCGACACGGCGACCGGGCTGCGCGAGCGTTTCGCCGCGGCCTCGCTGACCGAGGTCTACATGAAGACCGTTGGCGCGGGGCGCCCCGATGAGGCCCGGGCGGTGGCCGGAGACGGGGCGGCCGCGAGCGCCTCCGCCGCGGGGGCGGCTCGGTGAGCACCACCGGCGCGTCCAGCGCCGCGGGCGCGCCGCCGATTCGGGACGCGGCCGCACCTCCCGAGCGCGGCTGGCGAGCGGGACTCACCGGCCTCGGCTGGCTCGCGCGCCGCGAGTGCCTGCGCGTGTACAAGGTCTGGACCCAGACCGTGCTCGCCCCGATCGTCTCTTCGATCCTGTTCATCGTCGTCTTCGGGCTGTCGCTCGGCGCGCGGATACGCGACTTCGGCGGCCTCGACTACGAGGTCTTCATCGTTCCCGGCCTGATCACCATGGCCATGGTCCAGGCCGCCTACAACAACACCTCGGCGTCGGTCTTCCAGGGCCGCCAGGACGGCTACATCCACGACGTGCTCTCGGCCCCCATGCACGCCTGGCAGGTCAACCTCGGCTACGCGATCGGGGGGATCGTGCGCTCGCTGGCCATCGGCATCGGGCTCGTGGCGCTGGCCATCCCGCTTACCGGAATCGGCGTCGAGCAGCCGCTCGTGCTGCTCGTCGCGGTCCTCCTCGGCCTGATCGCGTTCAGCGCGCTGGGGACGATCGTCGGCATCTTCGCGGAGACCTTCGACAACCACACCTTCGTCTCCAACATCGTCATCCTGCCGCTCGTCTTCCTGGGCGGCGTCTTCTACTCCGTGACCACCCTCCCCGCGCCCTGGGAGCTGATCTCGCACGCCAACCCGCTCTTCTACCTGGTCAACGCGATCCGCTACGGGTTCATCGGCCAGAGCGACGTGGCGGCCGGCGCATCGCTGGCGGTGATCGCCGCCTTTGCGCTGCCGCTCTACGGCTGGGCGCAGTGGCTGTTCTCGACCGGGCGGAAGCTCAAGGCGTGATCGACGTCACCGCGACGCCGCCGGCATCGCGGCGGGCCTTGTCGGTCGCGCCCTCGACCTTCGCGAGGGCGCGGTAGCGGATCCGGTCGGGCTCGACTCCGAGCGCGGCCGCGTCGTCGGGCTCGAGCCGCTCGAGCAGGCTCTTCGGGGCCAGTAGAGCGCCGTCGCGGGCCGACGCTGGATCCGCGCCGTCTCGTTGACCTCGTCGCCGAGTGCGGTGACCTCGAGCCGTCCGCCGGTCACGACCTGGCCGAGGTAGAGCGCTCCGCCCCAGTGGACGCCGACGTTCATGCGGACCTCCTCTCTCGCGGACGACCCGTTGTCCTGCTCGAGCTCACCGGCGGCGGTCGCGGCGGCTGCGCCGATCGCCCGCCCGGCCTCGATCGCCGCCCGGGCCGCCCCCGAGGCCGAACCCACGTCCTCGGCGAGGAAGAACGCGGTGACCCCGTCGCCGGCGTGGCGAACGACGATCCCCAGTCGCTTGACCACCGCGTCGTCGATGGCTGTGGTCAGCGTTCGGATGAGCTCGAAAGTAGGAGGCGCTCGAGAGCCGTCGCGAGAGCACGGCTGAGGCCTGGAGATCGGCGAAGAGGATTGCCGTGCGGTGGCGGCCCGGCTCGATCAGCCGGGCCATGCGCTCGAACATCCCCGGGTTCCCGCGCGCGACCAGCGCCACTAGCGCGGGCGGCAGTCCGGGTCCGTACACGGCAACAGTGCCGATTCGCTCTCCGCGCTCGTCGCGCAGGCGCACGGCGGTGGCCACGACCTTGACCGGCGGCAGCGAGCCCTGGACGAAGTCGATCGAGTAGGTCCATACCGGCGGCGCCTCGACCGGTTCGAGGTCCTCGATCATCGCCCGCAG
>JBBSNG010000170.1:0-4394 GCA_038232755.1 Solirubrobacterales bacterium
CGAGGCGGGACGCCGCGGCGAGCTGACGCTCGTCTTTCCCACCATCAAGCACCTCGCGGAGCTCGCGGAGATCGACTCGGTCGACGACGGTCTCGCGCTAACGCGCGCGCGGGAGGTGAACCCGGTGCTCCCCCGGGTGGTCGGCGAGGGCTCGGACACGCGCGTGGTCATGCCGGGCGACCCCGGCTACGAGAGCTGAGCCGGCTCCCCCGCGCGCCGACTCGTTCGAGTCCGCTGGACCGTCGGCCGGCCGCACCACCGCAACTCAAGGCCTGCTCGACGGTTTACTCAGTCGTGGGACGCAAGCTTTCGACAGCACTGCTCATCGCCGCGCTGCTGAGCCTCGGGCTCGCCGGCGTCGCGCTCGCCAAGAGCGTCGTCGGCACCGCCGGTCCGGACAACCTCACGGGCACCAACGGGCCCGATCAGCTCTACGGCGAGGACGGCGCCGACGTCCTGACGGCCCTCGGCGGTTCCGACTACGTCGAGGCCGGCCCCGGCCCGGACCGAGTACGGGGCGGCACCGGTGCGGACCTCGTGATCGGCGGCACCGGCAACGACGCCGTGCTCGGCGAGGGAGGCGAGGACACGATCTATGCAGGCCACGGCGACGATCGCCTCTCCGGCGGCGCCGACGGCGACTCGCTCCTCGGCCAGGTCGGCAACGACCGGCTCTCGGGCGGCGCGGGCGCCGACCGGCTGTGGGGCGGCGCGGGGGCCGACCGCCTCGAAGGCGGTCCGGGCAACGACCGGCTCATGGCCAGTGCTCAGTCGATCGTCGACGCCGGGGACCACGACGACCGCATCTACCTGCACGACGAGGGCGGCACGGTGCCGTCGGCCACCGGCGGCACCTACCCGGTACGCGCGGGCGCCGGCAACGATGTCGTCGATGCGCGCGACGGCCGCACGAACGCCGTCGACTGCGGTCCTGGTCGCGACCGCCTGCTCGCCGACCGCCGCGATCGCTCGACCGGCTGCGAGAGCCGGGGCCGGTGAGCGCCCACGCGCCAGGAGAGCGGCTCGAGGCTCAAGGCGTGCCGGCCCGCTGCCGATAACCGTCCCGTGGGGTTCTCGCTGGCTGTCCGTGGGCGAAAGCTGACCGTCGCCGCGCTGGTCGCCTCGCTCGGGGCGGTACTGCTCGCCTTCGCCTCCGGAGCGCTCGCGCATCCCTTCCACCCCGGTGCCGAGACGGCCGACAGGACGGCGCCCGGGCTCAAGCTCGCTCGCGTGGGTGCTTACGACTACCCGGTCTACGTCACCTCGCCCCGAGGCGACACCGCGCGCCAGTTCGTGGTCGAGCAGGACGGCCAGATCCGGATCGTCAAGCGCGGACAGCAGCTCTCGCGCCCGTTCCTCGACATCTCCCGCGCAGTCGAGTTCAACGGCGGCGAGCAGGGTCTGCTCTCTATGGCCTTCGCGCCCGACTACGCGAAGAGCGGCCTCTTCTACGTGTTCTACAACGAGCGTGGGGGCGACATCCGGGTCGACGAGTTCAAGCGCTCCGCCAACCCCGACGTGGCGGCGGTGAGCACGCGCCGGAAGGTCATCGAGGTCAACCACGATCGGTACTCGAACCACAACGGCGGACAGCTTCAGTTCGCGCCCTCCGGAGACGGAAGCCTCTACATCTCGACCGGTGACGGCGGGGGCGGCGGCGATCCGCTACGAAGCGGACAGAACCGCGACTCTCTGCTCGGCAAGATCCTCCGCATCAACCCGCGCGGCCGCGCCGTGCGCTCCGCCTACTCGATCCCCAGCGGCAACCCCTTCATCGGCCGCGCCGGCCGGGACGAGGTCTGGCACTACGGCCTGCGCAACCCTTGGCGCTTCTCGTTCGACCGCGCGAACGGGAACATGGCGATCGGGGACGTCGGCCAGGGCAAGTACGAGGAGATCGACTTTGTCGGAGCTGGGCGTCGAGCGGTCAACTTCGGTTGGAACTGCCTCGAGGGACGGCACGCCTACTCCGGTTGCAACCCCGCAAACGACGTGCTCCCGGTCATCGAGTACAAGCACGAGGGCGGGAGCTGCTCGGTCACGGGCGGCTACGTTCTGCGCGATCCCGCGGTGCCGCGCCTGGCCGGCAAGTATCTCTACGGCGACTACTGCACCGGCGCCATTCATGCTACGACCCTGCGCGAGGGTCAGCCGACGCCCGACTCGGAGAACCGCTTCCTCGACCTCGTCGTGCCCCGCCTGACCGGCTTCGGCGAGGACGCCCAGGGAAGGCTCCACCTCACTTCGCGCAGCTATGGCGGCCGTCCCGGCGCGGTCTACCGCCTGATCCCGGCGCCGTAGCGCGCGCCGCAGACGCTCGCCCTACGCGGCGACGGCCTTGTAGTACCGCACCGCCAGCCCGGTGAGCAGGGTCTGGAAGCACTCCTCGAGCGTGAGCTCGTGCTCGTCGGCGTAGCCGCGCAGCCCGTCCTGCTCGATCGCCTCGCTCTGGTCGATGACCTGGTCGACGAGCTCGGGATGCTGATCTGAGAAGTAAGCGCCCATGGAGTAGAGGTTCGTGTCCATGAGGGACTCGAGGAACGTCTCCTCCCCTGCCGCGGTGCTCGCGCGCGCCATGCGCTCAGACTACCCGGCCCGGGCGCGATAGCCTCGCGCCGTCATGGCCCACCGGGACGAGATCGTCGCCCACCTCGACGAGCTGCTCGATGCCCCGGGCTGGCCGGACTACGGCCCCAACGGCCTCCAGGTGCCGGGCGCGGAGGAGGTTCGGCTCGTGGTCAGCGGGGTCTCCGCCCACCTCGAGCTGTTTGAGCGCGCGGCCGAGCTCGGCGCCGACATGGTCCTCTGCCATCACGGGATACTCTGGGACAAGGCGCCGCGGGCGCTCAGCGCCTCACTCAAGGCTCGGCTCCAGGTTCTCTTCGCGGCCGACCTGTCGCTCGTGGCTCACCACCTTCCGCTCGACGCCCACCCCGAGCTCGGCAACAACGCGCTCATCTGCGAGGCCCTGGGCCTCACGCGCTCGGAGCCCTTCGCCGAGCACCGCGGGCGTACGATCGGCTGGGTCGGGCGCACCGCCGGCGACCCGTTCGAGCCGGACGAGCTGCTCGAGCGCTGCACAGCCGTCTTCGGCCGCGAGCCACTGGCCTTCGCTACGGGCCCGGCGCGCGTGCACAGCGTCGGGGTGATCTCCGGGGGCGGCGCCGGCAGCCTCGGCGAGGCGATCGAGCGCGGTCTCGACGCCCTGGTCACCGGCGAGCCGTCGGAGCCCGCGATGGCCGACGCGCGCGAGGCCGGGATCCACTTCGTGGCGGGCGGCCACTACGCGACCGAGACGTTCGGGGTGCGAGCGCTCGGCGATCTCGTGGCCGCGCGCTACGGCATCGAGCACCGGTTCGTCGAGATTCCGAACCCGGTGTAGCCGGCGCGCGGGAGTCCCCCACTTTGCGCGGAGCACCGCTTGCGCCCGTCCGCCGCGAGCGGTAACAATGCGGACCCAGGCGGCAAGGAGGAGAGGAGCGCGATGGCGATTCACCTGACCCCCACGGAGCTGGCTCGCGAGATCGGGATGCACCGCAGGGAGGTGATCTCGCGCTGTCTGCAGCTCGGCGTACCCATCTTCCAGGGACGCATCGACAAGACGCTCTTCGTCACGTCGCTCAGCGAGTCGCAGCGCCGCCGTGAGCCGCTGAAGGTCTGAACCCCGAGCCGGCGTCGCCGTCCGGCCGCGCCCAGGCGTTTCGTCCGCGCCCGACTCCGCCTGACGGAAGCCTCCGCAGGCGCGCAGGCACCGTACAATCCCGCCCCCGCCGCCCAACGCGTGAGGAGAGCCTGATGGAAGTGAAGACGGTCCCGGCCTCGGAGGCCAACACGGGCTCGAGGACGATCGCCGACATCGTGCCGCTCGCCGGGCGCCGGCACGGCGACCGTCCGGCCCTCAAGCACAAGACCGCCGGGCGCTGGGTCGAAGTCTCCTACCGCGAGCTGGCCGAGACCGTCAAGGAGGTCGCGCTCGGGCTCGTCGACTTCGGCATCGAGCGCGGCGACCGCGTCTCGATCCTCTCCAACACCCGCCCCGAGTGGACGTACGCGAACTTCGGCATCCTCGCCGCCGGCGCAGCCTCGGTATCGGTCTACCAGACCAACTCGCCCGAGGAGTGCCAGTACGTGCTCGGCCACTCCGAGTCACGCGCGGTCTTCGTCGAGGACGCCGAGCAGCTCGCCAAGGTCCGCCAGGTCCAGTCGGAGCTCCCGGGGCTCGAGCTCATCGTCGTCATGGAGCCGAGCGGAGACATCGGAGACGCCGTCGCCCTCGCGGACCTTCGCGAGCGTGGGCGCGGGCGCGAGGACGCCGAGTTCGAGGAGCGCGCGACCGCGGTCGGACCTGAGGACGTATGCCTGTACATCTACACCTCGGGGACCACCGGGCCGCC
>JBBSNG010000171.1:0-4216 GCA_038232755.1 Solirubrobacterales bacterium
CTCGGAGACCGAGCTGACCTTCGTCGTGGCCAATCTCTCCGCCGGCCGTGAGGAGCTGCGGGGAAACCGGACCGAGTCGGATGTCGAGCGCTTTCGCACGGTGAGCCGGATCGGCTACACGATCCCGCTTCTCCATCCCCTGATCGAGCTCGACGGCGACCTCTACGCCGACGGCGGCTTTCTCTGGAACGTCCCCTTCGAGTACGCGGAGGACTGGGGCGCCGACGAGATCTTCATCCTCTCGGTCGTCCCCTCGGAGCTGCCGCGGGCGAATTCGCTGCGGCTCCTGCCGCAGGTCGCCCTGCGCATGTACGACATCCTCTGGCGCACGCTCGGCAACAGCTCGCACCTCGAGAAGCGGCTCGAGGGCGGGCGCTGGCACGGGATCGACGTGACCGTGCTCGAGCCCGGCCACGAGACCGGGATGTTCGACCCGCTCGGAATGCTCAACGCCCCTCCGGGCAAGTCCAAGCGCCTGCTGTGGCAGGGCTACCGCGACACCGACGAGGTGCTGCGCGGCGGGCGCTCGCGCACCGGGCGGGTCAAGGGCTCGGGCTCGCCCGAGCCGGCGCGCCACCCCAGCCCGGGGCGGGGCGCCACGGACGGCGACGGCCGCAACGGAGCGGCTGCTCCGAGGGGCCGCTCGCGCTCCGGCCGTCGCTAACCTCGAAGGCGTGGCGACCCTCTACCGCTGCCGCACTCCGACCGACCTGCTGTGTCGCTGCGGGACCGTCGCCAAGAAGCTGCGCAAGCGGGGCATCGAGTTCGAGGAGGTCCGCGTCCCCTTCCCCAAGAGCGAGCGGCCGGAGGTCGAGGAGTTGACCGGACAGCGCTGGGTGCCGGTCCTCGTCCACGGCGAGGATGTCATCCACGACTCGCATCGCATCGTCGAGTACCTCGACTGGCTCGCGCGCGGGTCCGAGCCGGCCGCCGGCGCGGCGGCGAAGGGCTCGGGCTGATGCCGCCCGTGCCGCCCCGGCGCGGGGCCGGACTCGGCCGCGGGGCGCGCCGGCTGGCGCCTGTGGCGCTCGAGGCCTGGCGGCGCTGGCAGGCGCTCTCGCCCGAGGAGAAGGAGCGCTACCGGAAGATGGCCCGGCGCTACGCCGACCGCGGGCGCTCGGTGGGCGGTGGCGCGCTCGGGCGCGTTCGGAACCGCCGGCGCCCGCCGCGCTGAGCGCTGCTCCGAGTCGGGGAGCGCGCCGATCTTGCGCTACTCGCCGAAGACGCGAAGCGCAGAAAGCAAGCCCTCGTCAGATGCGACCCGCTTAGCGACCACTCGGACACCGTTGACGAGGGCTCACGAGCGGTCGGCGTCCGCTAACTCGACCACAAGCGGTGTGCCGGTGTCGAACCAGTGCCCGTGCAGCTCTCGGCTCTTCTCGGGGGTGAAGCTGTCCTCCCGCCACACCTTCCACTCGAGACGCTCGAACCAATGTACGCCGGCGGAGTAGGCGTCGCGTCCCTCCTCGTGCTCGCCGGCCCGCAGCTTCCTCGCCCTGCCGCTGAACCTCCCGTCGCGTAGTCGCAGCGTCACCTCGGGGTTGGCGAGGGCGTTCTTCGCCCAGCCGGTGACGCCGAGGCCCTTGATCGCGACCAGGTAAGCCTGGTCTCCGCGGCGCACCACCCGCACGCACCTCGAACGCCTCTTGCCGGTCTTGCGGCCCCTCGTGGTCAGGACGCCGTAGTCCCGAGGAGGCCGCAGCTGGAAGAACGGAAGCTGCACGGCGCTGAGGACTCTTCCGCTCCTGGAGTTTTGGGTGAAGACGCTCGGCACGTTTCCAGCCGACTTCAGGGTGAGGGGCCCTCGAGCGGCGACGGTCCCTCTCGGTCCCGGACGGCCAGGCCTCTAGCCCAGCCGGTTCTCGAGCCCGATCGGCGCGGTCTGCGGCGCCGCGGGCTCGGGCGCCGACGGCGTGTCCTCCTCCGCCGGCTGCTCGACGCCGAGCAGCTCTGCGAGCTCGCCGGTCTCGTACATCTCGGTGACGATGTCGGCCCCGCCGACCAGCTTGCCCTCGACGAAGAGCTGCGGGATGGTCGGCCAGTTGGAGATCGCCGAGAGCTCCTGGCGGATGCGCGGGTCGGGCAGGATGTCGAGCGCGGCGTAGCGAGCGCCGAGCGCGCCGAGCGCGGCCGCAGTGCGCGCCGAGAAGCCGCACGCGGGGGCGTCGGGGGTGCCCTTCATGAACAGCATCACCTCGTTGTCGTCGATCGCCTTCTGCAGGAAGTCGCGGATCTCGGGTTCGTTCACGATGGTGTCCTCTCGGGAGTCGAGGTCTTGAGCGATAGCGCGTGGATCGGACCGCCGATCTCGGCGCCGAAGATGGAGTAGACGAGCTGATGTTGCTCGATCCGGGAGAGCCCGTCGAAGCGGTCGGAGACGATCTCGGCCCGGAAGTGGTCGCCGCCGCCGGTGAGATCCTGCACCTGGGCTCGGGCACCGGGGAGTGCCTCCTCGATACGGCGCTGGAGCTCCTCGGGCCGTGGCATCAACCTCCAGAGTAGCGACGCGCGGACGCGGTACAATCTGTTCCACCATGGTCACCCTCACAGACTTCGCCGCCGAGAAGGTCACCCAGTTCCTCGCCACCCAGGAGGCCGGCAACGACGCCGGGCTGCGCGTCGGAGTGCGCGGAGGGGGCTGCTCGGGCTTCCAGTACGCGCTCGCCCTTGACGAGCGTAAGGAGGAGGACCGGGTCTTCGAGGATCACGGCATCCGCCTGATCGTCGACCCGGCCAGCCTCCAGTACGTCGACGGCTCGGTCGTCGACTACACCGAGAGTCTCATGGGGGCCGGCTTCGAGGTCAAGAACCCGAACGTCGTGGCGGCGTGCGGGTGCGGCTCTTCCTTCCGCGTGGCGGACGAAGAGCCGAGCTGCAGCTGAGGCACGCTCAGCGCGCGAAGCCGGGCTCGTCGTCCTCCTCGGCCACGATCTCGGGCTCGGGGCCCGGACCCGGGAACTGCCCTACGGGCGGCGGGTCCTCGGCCTCGGGGTTCGGCTCGTAGGGGTCGGAATCGGCGGCCGGGTTCGGCTCTCCGTCGATCGGCTTGTTCAGTCGGTGGTGAGGCGCCTGCGAGCGCCGCTCGTCGGGATCGAGCGGCTCGGGGCGCTCCTTGGGCTCGAGCGGCCGGTCGGCGACCTCGGCCGGGTCGGGCGGGCGCTCGTGGTGTCGGAAGCCGCCGGGGCGGCCCTTCTTAGCGTTGGACATGTCGAGAGTCATACCCGGCTGGCGGTGCGACGACACCGCAACCGCGGCTATCCCGGCTCGTTGTCGAGCGAGCGCCACAGGTAGAGGCAGGCGAGGGACCGCTGCGGTCGCCACGGCGCGGCGATCCGGTCGAGCTCGGCCGCGTCCGGCAGGGCATCGAGGCCGTAGGCGCGCTCGACCCCTCGGCGGACGCCGAGGTCGCCGACGGCGAGGACGTCCGGCCGTGCGAGGTGGAAGATCAGGAACATGTCGGCCGTCCACTGGCCGAGCCCCTTGACCGCGGTCAGCTCGGCGGCCACCGCGGCGTCGTCCTGCTCGTGCAGACGATCTATCGGCAGGCGGCCGTCGTCGACGTGAGCGGCGAGGTCGCGCAGGTAGGCCACCTTGGCTCCGGACAGCCCGACGGCCCGGACCTGTTCCGGGTCGGCGGCCAGGAGCTCGGCCGGCGACGGGGTCCGGCCGCCGAACAGGGCGACCAGGCGCTCGTAGATCGAGCGCGCCGCCTTGGTCGAGAGCTGCTGGCCGACGATCGCCCGCAGCAGCGAGCCGTAGGCGTCGTCGGGGCGGCCGCGGCGGCGCTCGGCGACGCTGAGCGGCCCGTGACGCTCGACCAGTGCACCCATGACCGGATCGGCGGCGCGCAGATGCGCGACGGCGGGGTCGTCGTCGCTCAGGCGATCGGCTCCGCCGGACGGGCCGAGTCCCGGCCACTCGGTCCCAGCCGGTCGAAGAAGCCCTCCTCCTCGCGTCCCAGCTCGGTCATCGGCGGCTCGCCGTAGAGCCACTCGCGTGCGATCGCGCCCCAGTTGGCGCGCGCCTCGAGCTGGCCGAGCACGCCGAGGGTGAGCGCCTCCATGCGCGTGGCCAGCATGCGCTCGGGCGGCAGGGTGGCACGGCGCATGAGCGGCCAATGCTCGGAGCGTGGATCCCCGAGATCGATCATGGTCGCGCGGACGACCTCCGCGTCGAGCGTGGTCTCACCGTCCTCGCCGTACCAGGCGGTCGCCGC
>JBBSNG010000172.1:0-4165 GCA_038232755.1 Solirubrobacterales bacterium
ACGACGATCTCGTCGGCGTCGAACGTCGCGAGCGCATCCTGGATGGCCAGGATGGGATCGGACTCGCCGGTCTCGCCCATGGCGCTGACCCCCTCCTCCTCGAGGCGCTCGACGCTCTCGGCCTGAACCTCCTCGGCTCGCTCGATGCCCGGGTCGGGGTCGGCGAGCAGGAAGCGCTTGCGGCTCATGAGCGCGGGGGCTACCACCAGCACCTCGGCGCCGGTGGCGTCCTCGCCGAGTGCGGCGCGCAGGGCGTCGGCGGAGATGGGCTCGGAGGCGAGGGCGAGGATCTTGGTGGCCATGGCGGAGCGCGGTCGGCGAGGGCGCGGGGCGGCGGCCAGATTACATCGTTGGCGGGCCGCCCGTGGGGCGCCGCGGGCATACTGGGTCCGTGCCCTCGGCGACGGAGCTCTCGACGCTGTTGCAGCCCCTGGTTGGCGCCCCGGAGCGGGCGGCCATCTTCCTCGACGTCGACGGGACGCTCGCTCCGATCGTCGAGCAGGCCGATCGTGCGCGCGTGCCCGAGAACACGGCCCGCCTGCTCGGGACGCTGGGGCGCCGCTTCGCCATCGTGGCGTGCGTATCGGGGCGCTCGGCGAGCGAGGCCCGGCGGCTCGTCGGGGTCGGAAGCCTGGCCTACGGCGGCTACCACGGCGCCGAGCTGCTCATGCCCGGCACCCCGCGACCGTGGCAGCTGCCGGCCTTCGAGCAGGGGGCGGATCGCGTGCGCCGCTTCGCCTCCGAGCAGGACGAGGGCTCGGACCTCCGCCTGCTCCGCGTGCGCCTGGAGGACAAGGGACCGATCGTCGCCTTCCACTGGCGCGGCGTTCCCGACGAGAAGGCCGCCCACGCGCGCATCGAGCAGGTGGCGCGGGCGGCCGAGGGCCAGGGCCTCTGGACCCATTGGGGCCGCAAGGTGCTCGAGGTCCGGCCTCCGGTCGAGATCGACAAGGGTCAGGCCGTGCGGCGCGTGCTCGACGAGTGTCCGGTTCGGGCCGCGCTCTTCGCCGGCGACGATCGCACCGACCTCGACGGGTTCGCCGCCCTCGAGGAGCTCCGCGAGGAGGGACGGCTCGAGACCACCGTCCGCGTCGGCATCGTCTCCGACGACGGACCTCCCGAGATCGCCGAGCAGGCCGACATGTGCGTCGACGGGGTCGCCGGGTTCGCCGAGGTGCTCGCCCTGCTCGCCGGGCCGGCCAGCCCCTGAGACGCGGACGCCGTGCGCTTCCCCGAGTTTCTCCGGGCGGCGATCCTGCTCTTCGCGGCCTCGGCGAGCGCGCTCGCGCTCGTGACCGTGGCGAGCGCGGGCGGGCGCGAGGACCTGGCGGTGGCGATTTTCGCCGCCGCGTGGTGGCTGGTCGCGGCGGCGATCGGCCTCTGGCTGGGACGGCGCCCGCGCACCTCCGACGGCATCGCCCGCCTGCTGGCGAGCGCCCGGCGCAGCACGGCGTTGCCCGAGCTCGAGCCGGGCACGATCCTCTTCAACCGGCTCTGGGGACTCGCCGCCTACACCCTGGTGGCCGGAGGGCTCGGGTTTCTCTTTCCTCAGGTGCCGGCGATCGCCACCGGCTACGCGCTGCTCGTCGCGCTGATGTGGCGCAAGCAGTCGAGCGCCGTCGCGGCGGTCGAGGGCCGTGACGGCGTGCGTTTCTACATCGAGCGGACCTCCCCCTTCAAGCCGACGCAGCTGTTTCGCACGCCCGGGTTCCGGCGCTTCGAGGCAGACGGTGAGATCGCCGAGCCCGCGGCCGAGGGGCGGTCCGGCTAGCCGCGCCTCCGCAGGGCGTCGAGCTCGGCCCACGGACGCGCGTTGGCGACGCGATCGGCGCCGACCCAGGCCCGCCGGGCGGTCGCCACCGCGTAGCCGATCGAGGGGAGGATCTCCGGCCCGTGGGCGTCGGAGTCGAGCACCAGGGTGACGCCGGCCTCGATGGCGCGACGCGCGTTGGTCTCCGACAGGTCGCGGCGGTCGGGGTTGCCGTTGATCTCCAGGAAGGTGCCGGTGCGCGCGGCCGCCTCGAAGACCCGATCGAGGTCGAGGGCGTAGGGCTCGCGACGCTGGATCAGCCGGCCCGTCGGGTGGCCGATGGCGTCGACGAGCGGGTGCTCGATGGCGCGGACCATCCGATCGGTCATCTCCTCCTCGTCCATGCGGAACGAGGAGTGCAGGCTGGCGATCACCCAGTCGAGCTCGGCGAGCAGTTCGTCTTCGTAGTCGAGCGCTCCGTCCGGAAGGACGTTGACCTCCGAGCCCGCGAGCAGACGGAAATCGTCGCCGAACGAGGCGTCGACCGCGCGGATGTGCTCGATGTGGCGCCGCAGCGCGTCGGGCGAGACGTCCTTGCCGAAGCCGTGCGTGGCCGAGTGGTCGGTGATGGCCAGGAACTCGTAGCCACGCTCGCGCGCCGCTGCGGCCATCCCCTCGACGGTCGTGCGCCCGTCGGAGGCGATGGTGTGGCAGTGCAGGTCGCCGCGCAGTGAGTCGAGGCGCACGAGGTCGGGCAGCCCGCCGCTGCGCGCGGCCTCGAGCTCGCCGCGGTTCTCGCGCAGCTCCGGCGGCACGTAGACCAGGCCGAGCAGCTCGTAGACCTCGGCCTCGGTGGCGCAGGCGTGGGTCATGCCGCGCTCGTCGTCGTCGGTCACGCCGTACTCGCTCACGTGCAGGCCGCGGCGTACGGCCTGGGTGCGGAGCGCCTCGTTGTGGGCCCCGGAGCCCGTGAAGTGCTGGAGCAGGTTTCCGAAGTTCTCGGGGGCGACCACGCGCAGGTCGACGGGCAGGCCGTTGTGGGTCTCCGCCCGCGCTCCCGATTCGCTGGCCGAGGAGACCTCGAGCAGCGACAGCCCGCGGAAGGCCTCGACCAGGGCGGTGGGGTCGCGCGAGGCCACCACTACGTCGAGGTCCTTGCAGGTCTCAGCCATGCGGCGCACGCTGCCGGCGAGCTCCGCGCGCTCACACGAGGGGTGCTCGTGCAGCGCGGCGACGATCTCCTCGCCGACCGCCCGGGCCCGCGAGAGCAGCACCCGCTCGCGCGGATTCCCCCCGGGATTGGCCGCCAGCGCGGCGAGGACGCTCTCCTCGGCCTTGACCCCGAAGCCGGGGACGCCGCGCAGCTGCTGGACCTCGGCGGCGCGGCGGAGCTCATCGATCGAGGCGATGCCGAGCTCGTCGAAGACCCGGCGAGCGCGCTTGGGCCCGAAGCCCGGGATCCGGGTGATCTCGACCAGCCCCGCCGGGTACTTCTCCTTGAGCCTCTCGGACTGGGGGAGCGAACCGCGGTTCAGGAGGGTGTCGATCTTCTCGGCGATGGTCTTGCCGATGCCCGACAGCTCGGTGGCCCGGCCCGCCCGGGCGAGCTCCTCGACCGAGCGGGGGGCATCGCGGATCGCTCGCGCCGCGTTGCGGTAGGCCACGACCCGGTGGACGATGGCCCCGTCGAGCTCGTACAGGTCCCCGAGCTCCTCGAAATGGGTGGCGATCTCCGCGTTGCGCATGCCGGCTGAGAGGGTACGCACGGCTCAGGGGCCCTGGCAGTCCCTAGCTATACTTTGTGAAGCAATAGGCCCGCAACGAAGGAGCCAACCGTGGCAGGACAGATCAACGACGTCAGCGACACCAACTTCCAGGCCGAGGTGATCGAGTCGCCGGAGCCGGTGCTCGTCGACTTCTGGGCCCCTTGGTGTGGTCCGTGCCGCGTGGTCGCCCCGGTGCTCGAGGAGATCGCCAGCGAGCGCTCCGACGTCCGCATCGTGAAGCTCAACGTCGACGACAACCAGCAGACGGCCGCCAAGTACGGCGTCATGTCGATCCCGACGATGATCCTGTTCAAGCACGGCCAGCCGGCCGAGACCATCGTCGGTGCGCTCCCGAAGCCGCGGCTCGTCCAGCAGCTCGAGCCGGCCCTCGCGGCGGCCTAGAGGGCTCGGGCATGGCCTTCGAGCTCATCCCCGTGACCCAGGAGCTCTGGGTCGAGGGAAAGACCGACGGCGACGAGATCGGCGATTTCCGCGGCAACGTCATCGCGATCGCCCTGCGCGACACCGATCCGCTGTCGGCCTCGCAGCCCGCGGACGCGGCCGGCGCCGCGACAGAAGGGCTCCTCGGGTGGGGGACGACCTACTTCCTGGTCTGCGACCCCGACCGCGATGTGCCGGTGTGGGTCGA
>JBBSNG010000173.1:0-4136 GCA_038232755.1 Solirubrobacterales bacterium
CTCTCCAGGTCCCGAGAGGAAGGTCTCACGATCGCGCCAGTCGGGACAGAGGTCGTCGAGGTCCTCGGGCGTGAGGCGACCCATCTCGCCGGTCAGCTGCTCGTGCAGGTGGAAGCCCTCGTTGCGCTTGGCCAGCCCACGCACCTGGTCGCCGAACATCACGTCGTCGGCGTCCTTCGCGGAATGCAGGTGGGCGACGTCGGTGAGCGCGCCGCGGCGCTCGAGCGAGCGGAGCATGCTCATGATCGGGGTCACGCCGCTCCCGGCGCTGATGAAGAGCATCTTCTCCGGCAGTGGCTCGGGGAGCACGAACGCGCCCTCGACGTCGCTGAGCGCGACGATCGTGCCGGGCCGCAGCTGCCGGTTGACGTACGGTGAGACGACCCCCTCCTCGACCAGCTTCGGGGTGATGGAGATGTAGGGGGCGTCGTCGTCGGAGTCGGAGGTCAGCGAGTACGCGCGCCAGTGACGCACCCCTCTGATGTCGAAGCCGATGCGCACGTACTGGCCGGGATCGTGACCCGGCCATTCGTAGCCGGGGCGGATCGTGACGGTCGTCGAGTTCTCGGTCTCCGCGTCGACGCTCTCCACGCGACCGCGCAGCTCGCGCGTCGACCACAGCGGGTTGATGAGCTCGAGGTAGTCGTCGGGCAGCAGCGGCGAGGAGAAGGCCTGCACGGCCTTGAGCACCGTGCGCTGGATCCTCGGGACCTTGGGGCGGGCGCCGCGTTCAGGCATGTCGGCGATGGTACACGATCACGACATCGAGCTATGAATCATGGGTCGATGTAGAGGTCACGAAGCGGTCAGGGGCATCGTCGCCCGCGCAGACTAGCAGCGATGTTACCGTCGGTAAAGTCACGAGAGTGGGCGCTTCGGAGCCGCGGCGCCGGCCCCTCACCGCTCTACGCCGGTCCACCGACCCACCGGCCGGCGACCGAGTCTCTGGACGCGGGTGGATCATCCCTCCGGGCTCAGCCGCCAGTCCATGCGCCGGCGGACCCACAACAGGGGCTCGCCGCCGGCGTGACGGCCGTCGAGGACGTCGCCGATGAGCACCGAGTGGTCGTAGTGATCGAACACCGCGCTGCGGACGCAGCGCAGGTAGGACACGACCCCGGCGAGGCGCGGTACCTCGTGGTCCCACTCCCAGTCGAGCTCGGCGTACTTGTCGTCGGAGCGCCCGGCGAAGACGCGTGCCACCTCCTCCTGGTGACGGGCGAGCAGGTGGACGCCGAACAGCTCGGCGTGCTCGACGAGCACCGGGTGCGAGCGCGAGGCGTGCGCGACCGAGACCATGATCGACGGAGGCGCGGCGCTGTAGGCGGCGATCGAGGTGGCGAGCAGACCGGCGGGACGGCCGTCGGCGCGTCGTGCCGTGACCACCGCGACCCCGCTGGCGAGGGCCGACATCGCATCGCGGAAGAGCGCAGCCGGCTCGGAGGGTGGCTCGGCGGCGACGCGGGGCTCGGCCATGCGCAGGGCGTGGCCGAGCGCCCGGGTCTACTTACGCGGGCGCAGCGTGACGCTCGCAGCCGCAGCGACCGGCGTGGAGCCGTCCTGCGCGCCGGAGACGAGCGCGGCGGCGAGCAGTCGCACGACCTCGCCGAGCTCGCCGCGGATGTCCTCGAGGGTCGCGGCCGTGCGCTCGTTGGCGGCGCGGGCCAGCGAGACCTCGTTCTCGACGCGGGCGAGCCGCTCGTTGGTCTGGCTCACGCCCTGCTCGACGCCGGGCAGCACGTCGAGCGTCCCGAGGTCGGTGCAGAGCTGGTTGAGCGCGGTCTCGACCCGGTTCAGCGGGCCCGTGAGCTCGGTCATGGGATTGGAGATGAGTGCCATCGTGGACCTCCCCGTCGCTGTTGGCGGCGAGATCGTACCGCGTGGGGGCGGCGGCCAAACCGCCTGCTGGGCTCCTAGCCGAAGAAGGTGCCGTAGAGCAGGAAGCCGTTGAGCGCGATGATCACGGCCGCGACCAGCGAGGCGACGGCCGTGGTCGCGGGGCGGTTGACCAGCCCGCCCATGAGGTCGCGGCGGCGGGTGAGCAGGATCACCGGCACCAGCGCGAACGGGATCCCAAAGGAGAGCACGACCTGGGAGATGACCAGGGTGCTCGTCGGATCGAGGCCGAGCCCGAGCACGACCAGGGCGGGGAGCATGGTCAGGCCGCGACGCAGGAAGAGCGGGACCTGGCGGCGGATGAAGCCCTGCATGACGACCTGACCGGAGTAGGTGCCGACGCTCGAGCTCGACAGCCCGGACGAGAGCAGGGCGACGGCAAAGGCCAGCGCCGCGCCGCCGCCGATCAGGGTCTCGAGCCCGGTGTAGGCACCCTCGATCGAGTCGATCCCCGTGCGGCCCGTGTTGAAGAACAGCCCGGCGGCCACGACGAGCATGGTCATGTTGATCACGCCCGCGACCCCCATGGCGATCATCACGTCGGCGCGGCCGAAGCGCAGGAGCTCGCGCTTCTCGTCCTCGTCGCGGGCGACCACCCGGCTCTGCGTGAGCGCCGAGTGCAGGTAGACGACGTGGGGCATGACCGTGGCGCCGAGGATGCCGACCGCGAGCAGCACGCTGTCGGTCCCCGAGAACTGAGGGATGAGCCCAGCCGCGAACCCGCGCGCGTCGACGCCGATCTGCACGAAGTCGTAGAGGAAGCCGAGCAGGACGATGCCGAGCATCGCGGCGATCGCGAGCTCGAAGCGCCGGTAGCCGCGGGTCTGGAGGGCGAGGATGGCAAAGGCGATGGCCGCGGTCATAAGTCCCGCCGTGAACAGGGGCACGCCGAAGAGCAGGTTGAGGGCGATGGCCGCGCCGACGAACTCGGCCAGATCGGTGGCCACGGCGATGGCCTCGGCCTGGACCCAGAGGCCAAAGGTGACCGGCTTCGACATGGTGTCGCGACACAGCTCGGGGAGGTTGCGCTCCGAGGCGATGCCGATCTTCGCCGACAGGTACTGCACGAGCATGGCGATCAGGTTCGCGGCCACGATCACCCACACGAGCAGGTAGCCGTACCGGGCCCCGGCGGTGATGTTGGTGGCGAAGTTGCCCGGGTCGATGTAGGCCACGGCGGCGACGAAGGCCGGACCGAGCAGGGCCAGCTTGCCGCGGATGCGACCGCGGGCGCGCAGCGCGCGCAACGGGCTCAGCGGCTCCGGCGCGGTGAGCGGTGGGTGGACCGCGGGGGCGCGCGTGGCCACGGCCTCGGTCTCGAGCGGCGGCCGGCTCACCGCTGGATCTCGACGCGCATGGCCCGCGCGAGCTCGCCGCCGAGCGCGTGCTCGGCGCCGCCCGCGAACCGGACGGTCAGCGGGCCGCCGAAGGGCTGGCGATCGAGCACCTCGAAGCGCTCGCCCGGGCGGATCGAGCGCTCGGCCAGGTATCTGAGCATGTCCGGGTCGGAGTCCGAGACGCGGGCGAAGATCCCGGCCTCCCCCACGGCCAGCTCGTCCAGCGGGCGAGTGTCGAGCTCCTCGATCGAGAAGTCGGCCGAGGGGATCGGATCGCCGTGGGGGTCGTGGGTCGGATCGCCGAGCTTGGCCGCGATGATCTGCTCGAGATCGCTCGAAAGCACGTGCTCGAGGACCTCGGCCTCGGCGTGGACCCGGTCCCACGGCACCTCGAGGATCTCGGAAAGGAAGAGCTCGAGCAGCCGGTGGTGGCGGATGACCTCGAGCGCGACGCGACGGCCCTCGGCGCTCAGGCGCACGCCGTGGTAGGGAGTGTGCTCGGCGAGCCCGAGCTCGTCGAGCTTGCGCACCATGGCCGACACCGAGCCGGGCGTCACCGCGAGCCGCTCGGCCAGCGCGCTGGTGGACACCGGCGCTTCGCCCTCGCGCCCGAGCGAGTAGATCGCCTTGGCGTAGTCCTCGACGACCGGAGAGCGATGACTGAGGTCCGGGATGGCCACCAGGTGGAGTTTTAGCACATCAAACTTTCATACTTGGTTCGCTCGGTGAGCGACCTCGGGTCAATTCAAGATCGCTCTGTGGCTTAGAAGCTGTTTCACAATGCGCGCAGGTAGCGCTGGCAGATGACGGCGCAGGCGAGGCTCATGAACGCCTCGTGGATCTCGGCGAGACGCTCGTAGCGGGTCCTGAGGCGGCGAAAGTTGTGCAGCCAGGCGAAGGTCC
>JBBSNG010000174.1:0-4131 GCA_038232755.1 Solirubrobacterales bacterium
TCAAGCGGGCCGCGGAGGACAGCGGCGCGGCGCGAGCGGACATGGCACCTCCGGGCCTGTAGCGCCGCCCGTCCGGCGAGGAGGCCGGGCTCAGAGGGACGACGGCGGTGGCGGCACGCCCCGCCACCCCGCGACGCCACCCCACCGCGGCCGAGCGGGCCGCCGCTCCGCTCCTCGCGGGGGCGAATATTCCTTTCCGTGGACCGTTGTGTTGCAAAGTGGGGGAATGTGGGCTACAGTGGCCATGTCTTGCGGGCCGGGGTGACCGGGCTCCTCCCACCCAGTCACCCCGGCCCGAGCTTTTCCTTTCGATTCCCATGACCTACACCAGGGGCGCGGATGGCTTTTCGAGGCCACTTCGACTACTCGCTCGACGCGAAGAACCGGCTCAACGTCCCACCGAAGTTCCGTGCCGCGTTCTCCGACGGGATGGTTCTCGCCCGCGGGCTCGAGCCCTGCGTGTGGCTGTGGCCGCCCGAAGCCTTCGAGCGCTTCACCGACCAGGTGCTGGGCAACCTCAACCCGGTCAGTGCCGAGCGCCGCAAGCTGACCCGCTACATGGCGGGGCACTCCTTCGACAACGCCCTCGACGCCGCCGGGCGGGTCACGCTCAACCCGCCGCTCATCGAGCACGCGGGGATCGACCGCGAGGTCGTCGTGGTCGGCGTGCTCGACTACCTCGAGGTCTGGTCGCGCGAGCGCTGGCTGGCCGGCCAGGATGAGCTGAGCGCCGAGATCGGCGAGATCGCCGAGGGTCTTGGCCATCCTGCTTGACATGAAGCGAGAGCACGTCCCCGTGCTGGCCGGCGAGCTCGTCCAGATGCTTGACCCGCGGCCGGGAGAGACGATGGTCGACTGCACCTTCGGCGCGGGCGGCCACGCGCGGCTCGTGGCCGAGCGCCTCGGTCCGAACGGGACGCTCGTGTGCCTCGACCGCGACCCCGTGGCCACCGAGCGCTACGAGGACTTCGCCGCCGAGGTCGAGTGCCACACGCGACTCGTAGAGGCCGACTACGCCGACGCGCTGGCCCTCCTGCGCGACGACGGCCTGCGAGCCGACGGAATCCATCTCGACCTGGGCGTCTCCTCGATGCAGCTCGACACTCTGGAGCGCGGCTTCTCCTACGCCTACGACGCACCGCTCGACATGCGCATGGACACCGCGCAGGCGCTCGACGCGCGCGAGGTCCTCAACGATTGGGACGAGCGTCGCCTCGCCCAGATATTCCGCTCCTACGGCGAGGAGCGCTACTCACGCCAGATAGCGCGCACGGTGGCCCGACGCCGCTCGCGCGCGCCGCTCGAGACCACCTTCGAGCTGGTCGACGCCATCAACGAGGCGATCCCCACCCCCGCCCGTTTCGGCGCGGGCCACCCGGCTCGGCGCGTCTTCCAGGCAGTGCGCATCGCGGTCAACGACGAGCTCGGCTCGCTCGATCGCGCCCTCCCGATCGCCTGGCAGGTCCTTCGCCCCGGAGGGCGGTTCGCGGCGATCTCGTTCCACTCGCTCGAGGATCGGCGGGTCAAGCGCTTCATCGCCGAGCGGACCCGCGGTTGCATCTGCCCGCCCGAGCTGCCGATCTGCGTCTGCGGGCACGAGCCCGAGGCCGAGCTGGTGGGCTCGCGCAGCGTGACCCCGTCGCGCGCGGAGACCGACGACAACCCCCGCGCCCGCGCCGCCCGCCTGCGCGCGACCCGACGTCTCACGCCGCAGCAGGAGGGCTGATGGCCGCGCCGGCTCGCAGCTCGCCCCGATCCGCCGGCGGCGCGCCGCGCGCCGCAACCCTGCCGCTGCGTCGCTCGCTCAAGCCCTCGCCCGAGCGTCGGCCGGGCGGACCGGCGCGCCCGGCGCCCAAGCCGGCGCCGCCGCGTCCTCGCCGGCGCCGGCCGGCGACCCGCGGGCGGGGCACCCGCCTCGGCAACCGGATCCGCTCGATACGTCCGGGCGTATTGGCCGACCGCCTGCTTCGCGGCCGGCTGTGGGTCCCGCTGATCGCCGTACTGCTCACGGGCATCGTCTTCCTGAACGTCGCTCTGCTCGAGGTCAACGGCTCGATCGCCCGGATGGACACCCGGTCGGCGGAGCAGCGCCGCGACAACGCGGCGCTGCGGATGCGTGTGGCCCGGCTGGGCTCGAGCGAGCGCATCCAGCGCTCAGCCGCCGGTCGCGGCTTCGTGCCGGTGGTACCGGGCGAGGTCGGTTACCTCTCGGCGCGGCCGGGCGACGCGCCGGTCGCGGCGAGGGCGCTCGAGCGCTGGCCGGCTCCACGACCGAGGCCCGAACCGGCGAGCGCCGAGAGCGGCACCGACCCGGCCTCGTCGGCCAGCGCCGCTGGAGCATCGAGCGCGGGGACTGCCGAAACGGCCTCGGGGACGAGCGTGGGTGACCCCTCGACCGCGGGCGAGACGCCGTCGGACGATCCGACCGACTCGGCGGCCTCGGAGACCGAGCCCGGCGCGGGAGCCGGGACCGCGACGCCGTGAACGGACCGGCCCGGAGCCCTCAAGAGCCCTCCCGGGGGTGGTTCACCGGGCTCGTCGAGCGGCGTATCGGGCTGCTGTTCACGCTCTTCCTCTTCCTGCTCGTGCTCGCCGCGGGCCGGGCCACCTGGCTCGGCACCGTGCGCGCCGATGAGTTGCGCGAGCGCGCCGTCTCGCAGCAGGTCTCCGACCTCGAGGTCACCGCACGCCGCGGATCGGTGACCGACCGTCACGGCGTCGAGCTCGCGGTCTCCGAGGACGCGGTCACGGTATTCGCCAACCCGTTCCTGATCAAGCGTCCCGACCTGGTGGTGCCCCGGCTGGCGCGGGCTCTCGACCGACCGCCGGCTGCCGTCGCGCGCAAGCTCGGCGACCGCGACGCCGGCTTCGTCTACCTCGGGCGGAAGCTCGACCCCGAGGTGGGCGAGCGGGTCGCGGACCTCAAGATCGAGGGCGTCGGGACCGTGGTCGAGCCGCGGCGACGCTATCCCCGCAACGAGCTCGCGGCACAGCTGCTCGGCACGGTGGGGACCGACAACTTCGGTCTCTCCGGACTCGAGCAGTCCCGCGAGCGTACGCTCAACGGCCGCAACGGCCGCCGCCGCCTCGTCAAGGACGCGCTCGGCAAGCCGGTCTCGATCGTCGAGCAGCAGCGGGCCCGCCCCGGCGACGACCTCCGCCTCACCCTCGACGCCGCGATCCAGGAGCGCACGGAGGCCGTGCTCGCCGACGTGGCCGCGCGTTCTCGTCCCAAGGGCGCGACCGCGCTCGTGCTCGACCCCCGCTCGGGTGAGCTGCTCGCACTCGCCAACTGGCCCGCCGTCGACGCCAATCGCGCGAACGGGGCGCCGGCGTGGGCGCGCCAGAACCGCGCGGTGGCGGCGAGCTACGAGCCGGGGTCGACGTTCAAGGCGTTCACCATGGCCGGTGCCCTCGAGGACGATCTGATCGAGCCGGAGACGAGCTTCGGCCTCGCTCCGACGATCCAGGTCGCCGACCGGGAGATCCGCGAGTCCCACCCACGCGGCTTCGTGCAGCTCACCGCCGCCGAGATCCTCGCCCAGTCCTCGAACGTCGGCTCGGTGACCATCGGGCTCGCGCTGGGCGCGAAGCGCTTCGACCGATGGGTCCGGCGCTTCGGCTTCGGCCGGGGGACCGACGTCGACCTGCCCGGCGAGCAGGCGGGGATCGTCCCCAACCCCGAGGACTACTCCGGCTCGTCGATGGGCAACCTGCCGATCGGCCAGGGCCTCGCGGTCACCCCGATCCAGCTCGCGGCGGCCTACGCCGGGATCGCCAACGGCGGCGTCGTGCGCCGCCCCCACGTGATCGCCGGCGCCGCCGCTCCCGGGCGCCGCGTGGTCTCCGAGCGCACGGCGCAGCGGGTCTCGCGCATGCTCGAGGGCGTGCTCGCTCCCGGCGGGACCGCCCAGGAGGCGAAGGTGCCCGGCTACCGCCTGGCCGGCAAGACCGGCACCGCCCAGAAGCCCGACGGCTTCGGCGGCTACTCGAGCACGAAGTACGTGTCCTCGTTCATCGGCTACGCGCCGGCCCGCAACCCGCGCCTGCTCGTGGCGGTGGCGGTCGACGAGCCGCAGGGAAAGATCTACGGCGGCGAGGTCGCGGCGCCGGCGTTCGAGCAGATCGTCA
>JBBSNG010000175.1:0-3894 GCA_038232755.1 Solirubrobacterales bacterium
ACGTCGAGGGTCAGCTTGTCGAAGTCGGTGCGCTGACCGACGCGGGCGGCCTCGACCTGGTAGGCCACGCGCTTGACCGGCGAGAAGATCGAGTCGATCGGGATGACGCCGATCGGCTGGTCCTCGGTCTTGTTGTCCTCGGCCGGCGAGTAGCCGCGACCGCGCCCGACGGTCAGGTACATCTCAAGCCGGGTGCCCTGCTCGAGCGTGGCGATATGGGTCTCCGGGTTGAGGATCTCGACGCCCGAGGGCAGGTCGATGTCGCGGGCGAGGACCTCACCAGGGCCGTCGGCGACCAGCGGGGCCTCGACCTCGTCGGCGTCGGAGTGCATCCGGCAGACGATCTCCTTGAGGTTGAGGACGATGTCGGTCACGTCCTCGGTAACGCCCTCGATGGTCGAGAACTCGTGCGCGACCCCCTCGATGCGCACGCTCTTGACGGCGGCCCCGGCCAGCGACGAGAGCAGGACTCGCCGCAGCGAGTTGCCGAACGTGTAGCCGAACCCACGGTCGAGCGGCTCGACCGTGGCGCGCGTGCGCGTGTCGGTCACCTTCTCGGCGGAGATCTGAGGAGTCTGGAAGTCGAGCATCTGGGTTTCCTTCGTTTTCGGGTCGGGCCGGAGGGTCGCCTGCCGGACCGGCAGAACGGGGCCCGGGAGCTACTGCTTCGCTACTTCGAGTACAGCTCGACGATGAGCTGCTCCTGCACCGGCACGGAGATCTCGCTCCGCTCCGGGTGGCGCAGCACCTTCGCCGTGAGTCCGTCGTGGTCGGCCTGGAGCCAGGCCGGAACGGCGGAGACCAGATCGGTCGCCTCGCGGACGGCGTCCGTCGCGCCCGAGCCACTCTTGATGGCGATCAGGTCGTCGGAGCGCACCTGGTAAGAGGGGATGTTCACGCGCCGGCCGTTGACCGTCCAGTGGCCGTGCAGGATGAGCTGGCGTGCCTGGCGACGCGAGCCGGCGAAGCCGAGGCGCACGAGCACGTTGTCGAACCGGCTCTCGAGCAGCCTCAGGAGGTTCTCGCCGGTCACCCCGGGTTGACGGGTGGCCTTGGCGTAGTAGTTGCGGAACTGCTTCTCGAGCACGCCGTAGTAGCGCCGCGCCTTTTGCTTCTCCCTGAGCTGAAGGCGGTACTCGGACTGCTTCTGACGCCCGCGGCCGTGATCGCCGGGCGGGTAGGCACGGCGCTCGACGGCACACTTCTCGGTCAGGCAGCGCTCACCCTTGAGGAAGAGCTTCTCGCCCTCGCGCCGGCACTGCTTGCACTGGGATCCGCGATCGCGCGCCATGCCTAGACCCTCCGCCGCTTCTTGAGTCGCACGCCGTTGTGGGCCTGCGGGGTGACGTCGCGCGTGGCCGTGACCTCGAGGCCGGCGGCCTGCAGCGAGCGGATGGCGGTCTCGCGGCCCGAGCCCGAGCCGCGCACGAAGACCTCGACCTTCTCGAGGCCCTGCTCCATGCCCTTGCGAGCAGCCGAGTCGGCGGTGACCTGAGCGGCGAAGGGCGTCGACTTGCGCGAGCCCTTGAAGCCGGCGCCGCCGGCGGACTCCCACGCGATGACGTTGCCCTCGCGGTCGGTCAGCGAGATGATCGTGTTGTTGAAGCTTGTCTTGATGTGAGCCTGTCCGATCGGGATGTTCTTGCGGACCCGCCGCCGTCCGCGGCCGCGCCCGGGGCGCTGCTGGGCCACTACTTGCCCACCTTCCGCTTGCCGGCCACCTGCATGCGCCGCGGTCCCTTGCGGCCGCGCGCGTTGGTCTTGGTGCGCTGGCCGTGGACCGGCAGGCCGCGACGATGGCGGAGTCCCCGGTACGCGCCGATCTCCATCAGACGCTTGACGTTCTGGCTGCGCTCGCGGCGCAGATCGCCCTCAACGTCGAGGTCCTGGTCGACGGCGGCGCGGAGGCGGATGACCTCGTCGTCGGTGAGGTTCTTGACGTAGGTGTCCGGATCGATGCCCGCATCCTGGAGCAGCTTGCGAGAGGTCGACTCGCCCACGCCGTAGACGTAGGTCAGTCCGATCTCGATCCGCTTGTTGAGCGGAATGTTGACGCCGGCGATGCGAGCCATTTGCTTATCCTTGCTTCTGCTTGTGTCGCGGGTTGGGGCATATCACGAGCACGGTGCCGTGACGGCGGACGATCTTGCACTTCTCGCACATGGGCTTGACTGAAGCTCGGACCTTCACCGCTCTCGCGATCGTCGAATACGTTTAGGAGAAGGCGTCTGCGGACCCAGGAGTCGGTCTGCGGCGCGACAGATCAGGGTAGCAGTCGCGCGCCAGCTCAGGCGGTCTCGACGCGGGCGCCGCTGCGGCTTCCCGACGCTTCGTCGAGGTGCCAGGGCGTGAGGATCCTACCGCCGTCCGCCGTCACCGCGACGGTGTGCTCGAAGTGCGCGGCCAGGGAGCCGTCCTTCGAGTAGACCGACCACCCGTCCGAGGCCATCCGGATCTCGTGGCCGCCGGCGGTGACCATCGGCTCGATGGCCAGGACCATCCCCTCGGTCAGCTCGGGGCCGATGCCGGGCCGGCCGAAGTTCGGAACCTGAGGCTCCTCGTGCATGGAGCGCCCGATGCCGTGGCCCACGAGCGAGCGTACGACGGCCATCCCGTCGCTCTCGACCCGTCGCTGCACCGCGTGCGAGACGTCGCCCAGATGCCGGCCCGGCCGACATTGCTCGACTGCGTCGAAGAGCGAGGCCTCGGTGGTGTCGAGCAGGCGCCTGGCCACCGAGGAGGTCCGCCCGACGGCCACGGTCACGGCGGCGTCGGCGACCCAGCCGTCGAGCACCACGCCGACGTCGATCGACAGCACGTCGCCGCGCCCGAGCTCGTAGTCACCGGGAATGCCGTGGACGATCATCGAGTTCGGCGAGGCGCAGATGGAACCGGGGAAGCCGTTGTAGCCCTTGAAGGCCGGTGTCGCACCCTGAGAGCGGATGAATCGCTCCGCCGCGCGGTCGAGGTCGCCGGTGGAGACCCCGACGCGAGCCTTCGAGCGCAGAAGCTGGAGACAGCGAGCAAGGATGCGGCCCGAGGCCGCCATCTGCTCGATCTCGTCAGGGGTCTTCGGAACGATCAACGGAGAACGAGCCTACAACTCGCTCTCCCGCCGCAGGACGGCGAGGGTCGCCCGGATGTGGTCGTGGACCTCGACGGTCGAGCGGGTCCCGTCGAAGCGGCGCAGCGTCCCGCGGGCCTCGTACAGCTCGGCCAGCGGGCTCGTCTGCTCGCGGTAGACCTCGAGGCGGTGGCGAACGGTGTCGGGATGGTCGTCGTCGCGCTGGATCAGCTTCGAGCCGTCCTGATCGCACACCCCCTCGTGCTTGGGTGAGTCGAACTCGACGTGGTAGAGGTGGCCGTTCTTGACGCAGACCCGGCGGCCCGAGAGCCGACGGATGACCTCGTCGTCGCTGGCCTCGATCAGGAGCGCGGCGGTCAGCTCGCGACCGAGGCGCTCGAGCTCGGCGTCGAGCGCCTCGGCCTGCTCGACGTTGCGGGGAAAGCCGTCGAGCAGGAAGCCGTCCTCGGCGCGGGCGATGCGGTCGACGATCACCTCGATGATCACCTCGTCCGGTACGAGGTCCCCGCGGTCCATGTGCTCCTTGGCCTTGCGCCCGAGCTCGGACTCCTCTTTGACGGCGCCGCGGAGGATGTCTCCGGTCGCGTAGTACGGCAGCTCGAAATCCTCGACCAGACGCTCGGCCTGCGTGCCCTTGCCGGCGCCCGGCGGACCGAGGAGGATGAGGTTGAGCTGAGGCATAAGCGGCGGAAGGGTATCGGGGCGCTCGGGGAAGCGTCCTCTCGCGGGGCGGGCGGCGAGAGGTGCCCTCTCGGGTACGCTCGCTTCGCTCGCTCAGGGAGCCCCTCGATGACACCTCTCGCCGCCCG
>JBBSNG010000176.1:0-3843 GCA_038232755.1 Solirubrobacterales bacterium
GCCACCTACCGCAAGATGTACCTGCCCAACTATGGGGTCTTCGATGAGCACCGTTACTTCCAGATCGGCACAAAGCCGGCGATCCTTGAGCTGAACGGCGCGCAGATCGGACTCACGGTCTGTGAGGACGTCTGGGAGCCCGGCCCGCCGGCCACCTCCGAGGCGCTCGCGGGCGCTCAGCTCATCGTCAACCTCTCGGCCTCGCCCTACCACGCCGGCAAGCCCCGGGCGCGCGAGCAGATGCTCGCCCAGCGGGCGCGCGACAGCCTCGTGGCCGTCGCCTTCTGCAACCTCGTGGGCGGCCAGGATGAGCTCGTCTTCGACGGGATGAGCGCGGTCATCGACGCACGCGGCGAGGTGCTCGCCCGCGCCTCGCAGTTCGACGAGGAGCTGCTGCTGTGCACCGTCGATCTCGGGGCGGTGGCCGCCGAGCGGCTGCGCGACGCCTCGCATCGTGAGGCCGTGCGCCGCGAGCGTTCCAGCGGGCGGGACGTCACGCGGCTCCCGCGACTCGAGAGCGGAGAGCCCATCGAGTCGCCGCAGACCGGCGGAGCGCTGGCCGAGCCGCTCGGCCCCGAGGCGGAGATCCACGCCGCACTGGTCACCGGCCTGCGCGACTACGTCGACAAGAACGGCTTCAGCGGCGTGGTGCTGGGGCTGTCGGGCGGCGTCGACTCGGCGCTCGTGGCCATCCTCGCCGTCGACGCTCTCGGCTCCGAGCGTGTGAGCTGCGTGGTCATGCCATCGCGCCATTCCTCCTCTGGAACACAGGAGGATGCTCGTCGACTCGGAGCGAACCTCGGCGTGCGCATGTACGAGCTCGAGATCGAAGCGCCGTACCGAGCCTACGAGGAGCTGCTGGCCGAGCCGTTCGAGGGCCGCGAGCCGGACATCGCCGAGGAGAACCTCCAGGCTCGCATCCGCGGCAACCTGCTCATGGCCCTGTCCAACAAGTTCGGCTGGCTCGTGCTCGTGACCGGCAACAAGTCCGAGCTCTCGGTCGGCTACTCGACCCTCTACGGCGACATGGCCGGAGGGTTCGCGCCCGTAAAGGACGTGTTCAAGGGCTGGGTCTACCGGCTGCTCGAGTGGCGCGAGGCCCAGGCGCCCGGCGAGCTCGTCCCGCCGGAGATCGTCTCGCGGCCGCCGAGCGCCGAGCTGCGTCCCGACCAGCGCGACGAGGACTCGCTCCCGCCCTACGACCTGCTCGACCGCATCCTCGCCGGGTACGTCGAGGAGGACCTCGACATCGAGCAGCTGGAGCGCCGGGGCCTCCCTCGCGAGGAGGTCGAGCGGGTGATCGCGCTCGTCGACGGGGCCGAGCACAAGCGCCGCCAGGCCCCGCCGGGGATCAGGATCTCGACGAAGGCCTTCGGGCGCGACCGGCGGCTGCCGATCACCAACCGCTACAGCGCGAGGCATCCGGCGCGCTAGGCCTGCTTGCGAACGCTCGAGCGCTCGCGGCGGCCACCACGACGGGCGCGCCGCGATGGCCGGCTCATAACAATCGTCCCTGCGCCTCGACCGGCGGCGGCCCCGGGTCCTGCCCGACGAGCTCGCGAAAGCGCCGCGCCGCCGTGGGAGCGTCGGCCGAGCGGTTGTTGTTGAACATCGTGCGCACGTCCTGGGTCATCTCGGCGAGCCCGCGGACCCGCCCCGCGACCTCCTCGAGCTCCTCGTCGGAGTAGCTCCAGCCGAAGCGCTCGGCCACGGTCCTTCCCTTCATGTAGCCCTCGGTGTCGCGCCCGTGCAGACGGAGATAGGCGACGCGGTCGTTGGTGACCGCGTCGACGGGCGGCATGATCGGCACGTGGTCGCCGGGCGGGGCGTCGACGCACACGAAGGCGGCATCGCGGTCCTCGAGATATTCGAGCGTGGGCTCGATGCGGTTCTCGTCGACCCACGCCCGGTGACGCAGCTCGACCGCGGTCACGTGGGGCTTCAGCCGCTCGATCAGCGGGGTGAGCTCGTCCAGCTCGTGCCGGTCGGGGGAGAACGCGGGCGTGAGCTGGAGGAGAAAGGCGCCGAGCTTGCCGGCCTCGGCGAGCGGCGCGATCTCCTCGAGCAGGCGGTCGGCCATCGCGGCCTCGAGCTCGGGCGTCAGCCGCACGCGCCCGCGGTCGCTGGTCTCGACGCCGTCGCGCAGGTCGGGCGGCAGCGAGTCGAGCTGCGCGGCGTGGCGCGAGAGCAGGCGGTGGAGCTTGACGTCGAAGCTGAAGGCGGGCGGCGTGACCTTGACCCAGCGCTCCACGGTCCGCCGGTCGGGCAGCGCGTAGAAGCTCGAGTTCAGCTCGACGGCCTCGAAGCGCGCGGCGTACCAGGGCAGCCGGTCCCTGGCGGAGAGGTCGTCGGGGTACCAGTCCTCGACGAAGCCGGGATCGGCCCAGCTCGAGGTGCCGACGGTTATGCGGCCGGCCACGTGGTCGATGGCCCTTCAGGGAAAGCGGGCGTGGCGGGGCGGCCAGGTGGTCTGGTACGCGATCGACCGCTCGGCGCGTCAAGGTCATCGCCGCGCCAGGGCCGCAGGCGAAGGCGCTCGGTCTCGACCGCTGACGAGACACGGCTCTGCCTCCCAGCGACCGGACGACGGCCCACGGACGCCTCCCTCAACCGGGTGCGCATGACTCTCTACACGATACGGCCAGTGAGCCGGTTGCCCGGTGAAGGACGCTATCCTTACTCTGTACGCGGCGTAAGGAGACGAATGGACGCACGGGCGCGTCTCACTTCGAAGGGACAGGTGACCATCCCCAAGAGCGTTCGGGATGCTCTCGGGCTGCGTGAGGGCGACGACATCCTGTTTCGCGTCGAGCACTCGCGGGCGGTGGTCGCAAAGACGCCCGATTTCCTCGACGCAGCCGGCACGGTGGCGGTGCCGGCTGGCAAGCACGGGACGCGGTGGGAGGAGGTGCGGCGCCGCACCCGCGCCGATCGCGCCGGGCGAGGACGCTGACGCCTTTCGTCGATACCAACGTCTTAGTCCGCCATCTGACCGGCGATCCCCCGGAGATGGCGGCCGGGGCGACCCGGGCGCTCGGGCGGCGCGAGCACTTGCTTCTGACCGATCTCGTGCTGGCCGAGTGCGTCTACGTGTTGGAGTCCTTCTACGAGGTCGCGCGAAGCCGGGTCGCAGAGCTGATGCGCGCGGTGACCGCACTCCCGTCGATTCACACGGTCGACTCCGCGGCGCTGCTGCGTGCCCTCGAGGTCTACGAGGTCGAGCGTCTCGACTTTGCCGAGGCGTACCTCGTTGCTCAAGCCGAGATCACCGGCGTCGGCGAGATTCTCTCCTTCGATCGGTCCATCGACCGGGTTCGAACGGTTACCCGCCGCGAACCCTGAGCGCTCCCTGCCAGTCCTCGACGAAGCCCGGGTCGGCCCAGCTCGAGGGGCCGACGGTGATGCGACCGCTAGCCACAGGCTCCGCTGCTCACGCCCAGACGACGTCGGCGCTCAGGGAACCGCGGGCGGCGGCCACCGTCTCGGCCTCCGCCTCCAGCGCGGCGGAGTCGATCCGCTCGAGTGCCTCCACCGCGATCTCGACGCGCTGACCTCGCGCCCGCCCCCGCCACAGACCGGCCAGACGCCCGTCCGCGAGTACCGCGCCGGGCCCCGCCGACGACCTGCTGGTGCGACGCGGTGGACAGGCCGTCCCGGCTACCCGGTGCGCGCGACGGTGGGCGTGGCGCTCGGCCAGGTCGCTGTACTCCATCCCCCGAGGTGGACCCCCCCACGCTCGCCCTGGTCCGCGAGCACACCACGCACCGCGAAGCCATCGCGGCGAGTGTCCGTCGGTACCGTCTCGCCGCGAAGCTCCGCACCAAAGTCGTAGGCTGAGTCGCC
>JBBSNG010000177.1:0-3768 GCA_038232755.1 Solirubrobacterales bacterium
GTCCGGGACCGTCGACGCCGCGTTCTTCATGCGCGCGACCCCGATCGAGCAGGTCCGGGCCGTGGCCGCCGCCGGCGAGTCGATGCCCCCGAAGTCGACCTTCTTCTACCCGAAGGTCCCGACCGGGCTCGTGTTCAGCCCGCTCGAGTAGTGGCGAGGGCATCGTCCCTACGCCGTCCGCCTCCTCCGAGCTCCACGCCCTCCTGCGTGGCGCTGGGCTCGAGCCGGGTAAGGTGCGGCGTACGGCCGGGCCGGCGCTGGTGGGAGGGCGTCGCGCCGTGACCTTGGGCGAGAAGTCGCCGACCGCGCCCCGAGTACGATTGAGCACGATGAAGATCTACACCCGCGGCGGCGACGACGGCACCACCGGCCTCTGGTACGGAGGACGGGTCGAGAAGTCGGGCGCTCGCCCCGAGGCGTACGGCTCGGTCGACGAGGCCGGCGCGGCGCTCGGGCTCTGCCGCGCGGCGGCCAAGGACGACCCCGAGCTCCACGACGACCTCCTCCGCCTCCAGGGCGAGCTCTTCGTGGCCGGGGCCGAGCTCGCCACCGCGCCCGAGGCCGCCGGCCGGCTCGAGCAGGGCGTCTCGCGCGTGAGCGAGGAGATGATCGAGCGCCTCGAGCACGACATCGACCGCTACATGGAGCGCGTCGACCTGCCGCCGAAGTTCGTCATCCCCGGCGGCACGGAGCTCTCGGCCCGGCTCGACCTCGCGCGTACGGCCATGCGCCGCGCCGAGCGCCGCATTGTCTCGCTCAAGCTCGCCGGCGACCTCGAGGACGAGACCGTCCTGCGCTTCGTCAACCGCGCCTCCGACTTCCTCTTCGCCGTGGCGCGCTACGCCGACGAGCGCGAGCCCGAGCTGTTCGCGGGCCGCGCATGAAGCCGTTCACCCGCAAGCGCGACGAACGCGAGCGGAGCATGCACGCGGTCTCCCGCCGCCGCGACGGCGCCGTGCGCAACGACGTGGAGATCCGCGAGCACCGTCTCGTGGCCGACGAGCTCGCCGACGACGGCGGCCACGACGAGGGGCCGAGCCCGCTCGAGCTCCTGGCCGGGAGCCTGGCCTCGTGCACGGCCATCACCATGCAGATGTACGCCGACCGCAAGGGTTGGGAGATCGGCGAGCTGTCGGTGGGCGTCGACTACCAGCCCGCTCAGCGCGGCTGTCCGACCAGCTTCGAGCTCGTCGTCGAGCTGCCGAAGGAGCTGCCCGAGGAGCAGCGCGTGAAGCTGATGCAGATCGCCGCCAAGTGCCCGGTGCACCGCACGCTCGAGGGCGAGGTCATGTTCAAGGAGCGCCTCGAGCTCAACTGAGCCGGTCGTCGATCTCAGATGACCGTCGCGCCGGCGCGCTCGAGCTCGCCGATCGCGCCGACGGTGGAGACGACGCCCTCGGCGTCGATACCGCGCGAGGCGTGGGTGTCGACGGTGACTCCGAAGTCCTCCTCGAGCGCGCCGAGGGCGGTGCCGCGCACGCAGATGTTGGTCGCGAGCCCCGCGAGGTAGACGGCGTCGACGCTCCGCTCGCGGAGAAGGCGGCCGAGCTGAGGTCGCTCGAAGGCCGAGTAGCCCTCGAGGTCGACCTCCTGCCCCGAGTCGAAGACGACGTCGACGCGCTCGGCGTCGAGGGCGGGGTGCAGCTCCGCTCCCTCCGTCCCCTGGACGCAGTGGGCGGGCCACGGGCCGCCCTGCTCCTCGAACGAGCAGTGGTCGGGCGGATGCCAGTCGCGCGTCGCGACTACGAGCTCGAAGCGCCCGGAGGCCGCCAGCTCGTTGAGCCGATCGGCGATCTCGTCGCCCTGGGGCACCGCCAGCGCCCCGTCGGGCCGCGCGAAGTCGTTCTGGAAGTCGATGATCAGGAGCGCCTCGGCGATGGGTCGATAATAGGGCGATGGCGAGCGCCGACCAGCTCCGCGAGCTGCTGCTCACGCCCGAGGCGGCGGCCGAGATGGACGCTCCCGGGTCGACGGACGCGGCGGTGCTGATCCCGCTCTTCGTTCGGAGGGCCGAGCTGCACGCCGTGCTCACCGAGCGCCGCGCCGACATGCGCCGCCACGCCGGCGAGATCTCCTTTCCCGGCGGGCGCCAGGCCCGCCCCGACGAGGACCTCCGGGTAACCGCGCTGCGCGAGGCCGAGGAGGAGATCGGGCTCCCGCGCGGAGCAGTCGAGCTCGTCGGCGCGCTGCCGCCTACGGGCACGTTCGTCACGAGCTACCGCATCCACCCCTTCGTCGGGGTGATCGCCCCGGGCCACGAGTGGAAACCGCAGCCGACCGAGGTCGAGGCCGTGCTCGAGCTCTCCCTGCCGGCGCTGGTGCGCGGCCACGAAGCGAAGCGCCTGCTCGGCCGGGGCGTGCCGTTCAAGACGCCGACCTACACCGTCGATGGGCACTTCGTGTGGGGCGCGACGGCGCGGATCGTGGAGCAGCTGCTGGACCGGCTCGCGGCGGTGCTGTGAGCGGCGCAGGCACGTCGGTCCCGCCTTCGCTCGGTTCTGCCTTAATTCCTAGTACTAGGGTCCGAGCATGGCGATCCCAGACTTTCAGACGATCATGCGGCCGCTGTTGGTCGCCCTCTCGGACGGACAGGACCGTTCGGTGCAAACGATTCGGGAGACTCTCGCTCAGCAGTTCGGGCTCACGGAGGCGGAGTTGGCGGAGCGCCTACCGAGCGACCGGGACCTGCTCTACCGCAACCGCGTCGGATGGGCTCTGGCGCATCTCAAGGGTGCGGCCGTGATCGAGTCGCCGCGGCGAGGCGTTTACCGCATCACAGAGCGCGGGACCCGCATCCTAACGGACACACCCGATCTAGAGCGCGTCGACCTTCGAGTGCTGAGGGCGTTCGAGGAGTACCGCCAGTTCCGCTCGCAAGATGGTGGCGACGACACCACCACGATGGTGGCACCGCACGAAGTCACGGAACCGACCGCCGGGACGCCGCCCGAGCGGATGCAGTCGGCGTGGCGCGAGCTTCGCGCGGCGCTCGCCGCGGACGTTCTCGACCGAGTGCGCGAGCAGACGCCCGACTTCTTCGAGCTGGTCGTCTTGGATGTGCTTCAAGCCATTGGCTACGGCGGCTCTCGCGAGGACTCCGCCGAACGGCTCGGGCGCAGCGGCGACGGCGGCGTGGATGGTGTGATCCGTGAGGACAAGCTTGGGCTCGACCTCATCTACGTTCAGGCGAAGCGCTGGGCGAACACGGTCGGGCGTCCGGACATTCAGCAGTTCGTCGGCGCCCTCAACGGGCAACGGGCGGCCAAGGGAGTCTTCATCACGACGTCCAACTTCAGCCGCGAGGCGCGCGAGTTCGCTGACGCGGTGAATCCGCGCGTCATCCTCGTGGACGGCAAGCACCTTGCGGAGCTCATGATCGATCACGGAGTGGGCGTCACGGTCGAGACGACATACCGCATTCGGCGCGTCGATCTCGACTACTTCGGTGTGGAGGACGCCCCGCGCGAGTGAGCCCGCCACAGGGCAGTCTGCGAAAGGATTCGTGACCAGAGAGCTCTCTTGCGACGCCAGGGCGGCGAAGACCGAGTCAGGCTAGGACGCAGGGAGCGACGTGTGCGAACAGCACACGAGCGACCGAGGACACCGCCTGACGACGGTTTGCAGCCGCCTCTACACGTCCTTTTCGACTGGGACGTCCACCAGGTTGCCCCACTCCGTCCAGGACCCGTCGTAGTTCTTGACGTCCTCCTGCCCCAGCAGCTCGTGCAGCACGAACCAAGTGTGCGCGGAGCGCTCGCCGATGCGGCA
>JBBSNG010000178.1:0-3474 GCA_038232755.1 Solirubrobacterales bacterium
CCAGACGCACCCGCGACCCCGCATGCTCGGGACTCGGACAGGCCACGCTCGCCCTGCTCCACCGCCTCCCGGTCGTCGCCATCCTGCGCGACAAGCTACGACCGAAGCCAGACAGAATGCTCAGTGAGAAGCGACGGGGGGATCACACCTAGCGTCGCCGCGGAGGTCCTGTCCGGCTCATGGAGCCGCGAGCTGCTCCTGTGCCTGGTTGCGGTAACGGGAGAGCTGCGCTTCGCAGCCGCGGCGCTCGCGTCGAGGGCGCTACCCGCGACGCCGCCGATGGCGTACGGTCTGGTCGGCGGCCGGGGGGCCACGCTGGCAAGCCGCCGGACTAGATGTTCTCGACAGCTTGTGGCCCCTCCCGCGGAGCTGATAAACCTCAACCACCACGAAGATGGTCCGCGTAAAGGCGAAGAGAGGCCGCGCGGGGGCGAGAGGAGAAGCTGTGTGTCTGGCCATTCCTGGCCGAGTAGTTGAGGTTGTCGACGAGCAGAACAGGCTCGCGCGAGTGGACGTGGCCGGCGTCCGGCGCATGGTCAACATCGGACTCCTCGATGCGGACGACGGTGGCGCTGGGGTCGGCGACTGGGTGCTGATCCACGTCGGCTTCGCGATGTCGAAGATCGACGAGGAGGAGGCTCACGCGACGCTCAAGCTGCTCCAGGGCATGGGCGAGGACTACGAGCAGGAGCTCGAGGAGCTGAAGGCGAGCGCCATCGAGTGATCGAGGCCCGCCCCCGAGCCGAGGCCGGCGTGCCGAACTGCCTTCCCGAGGTCGGCTGCATCACCTGCGGCGACGAGGCCGTCGAGATGCGGGCTCTCAGGGTCGACGCTCCGCGCGCGCTCGCGGTCTGCATCGACGCGGACGGATCGACCAGCGAGGTCGACCTGGGAATCGTCGCCGGAGCGATCGAGCCGGGCGACACACTGCTCGTCCACGCGGGCACGGCGCTCGCGCGCCTCGAGCCACGGGTCACCGCGTGAAGTACGTCGACGAGTACCGCGACGCCGAGCTCGGACAGGTGCTCGCGGGCGAGATCCTCGCCACCGTCGAGCCCGGCCGCCATTACAAGATCATGGAGGTCTGCGGCGGCCACACGCACTCGATCTACAAGTACGGGATCGACGACCTGCTGCCGGCCAACGTCGAGCTCGTGCACGGGCCCGGCTGCCCGGTGTGCGTGATCCCCATGGGCCGCGTCGACGACGGCATCGCGGTGGCGCGCGAGCCCGGCGTGATCCTCACCTGCTTCGGCGACATGATGCGGATCCCGGGCTCGGACGGCTCGTTCCTCGACGCCAAGGCCGAGGGCGCCGACATCCGCATGGTCTACTCGCCGCTCGACGCGCTGCGAATCGCCCGAGAGAACCCCGACCGCGAGGTCGTCTTCTACGCGATCGGGTTCGAGACCACCGCGCCCTCGACCGCGCTCACGCTCAAGCGGGCCAAGGCCGAGGGCCTGAGGAACTTCTCGTGCATGTGCAGCCACGTGACGATCGTGCCGCCGCTGCGCGCGCTGCTCGACTCGCCCGACCTGCGCCTCGACGGCTTCATCGGGCCCGGACACGTCTCCACCGTGGTCGGCGCGCGGCCGTTCGAGTTCATCCCCGGCAGCTACGACAAGCCGGTCGTCGTGGCCGGCTTCGAGCCGCTCGACGTGCTCCAGTCGATCCACATGATCCTGCGCCAGCTCGCCGAGGGCCGCTGTGAGGTCGAGAACCAGTACGCGCGAGTCGTGCCCTACGAGGGCAACACGCGCGCCCTCGAGGTCCTCTCCGAGGTCTTCGAGCTGCGCCCGCACTTCGAGTGGCGCGGGCTCGGCTTCATCTCCCAGAGCGCGCTCCGGCTCTCGGAGGCCTACGCCGACTTCGACGCCGAGCGACGCTTCGAGGTGCCCGGCGTCCGCGTCGCCGACCCGAAGGCCTGCCAGTGCGGCGAGGTCTTGAAGGGCGTGATCAAGCCGTGGGAGTGCAAGGTCTTCGGCACCGCGTGCACGCCCGAGCGGCCGATCGGCACGTGCATGGTCTCCCCGGAGGGCGCGTGCGCGGCCTACTACAACTACGGGCGCTTCGCGCGCGAGCGCGAGGTGGTGTGAGCATGGCCGCGGAGGGCACGGCCGCAGCACCGCCGACGGACCGCGAGGAGAGGATCCTCGGGATCATCGAGACCGCGCGGGCCAAGCGCGGGAAGTTCCGCGACAGCCACATCACCATGTCGCACGGCGCGGGCGGCAAGGCCACGCAGTCGCTGATCGAGGGGTTGCTCGTTCCCGCCTTTGCCTCGCCGACCCTGACCGCGATGGACGACGCCGGAGCGATCTCCGTCGACGGCCTCGAGCTCGCCATGACCACCGACTCCTTCGTGGTCAAGCCGATCCGCTTTCCCGGGGGGTCGATCGGCGAGCTGGCGGTCAACGGGACGGTCAACGACCTGGCCATGGCGGGGGCGCGACCCCTGGCCCTGTCGCTCTCGCTGATCCTCGAGGAGGGACTCGCCGCGGACGACCTCAAGGCCGAGGTAGAGGCCATCGCCGCGGCCGCGCGCGAGGCCGAGGTCGAGATCGTCACCGGCGACACCAAGGTCGTCGAGCGCGGGCACGCCGACTCGATGTACATCTGCACCACCGGGGTCGGTCGTCGTGACCCGCGAGCACAGCTCTCGCCGAGCGCCCTGCGGCCCGGCGACCGGGTGCTCGTCTCAGGGCCGGTCGGCGAGCACGGCACGGCGATCATGCTCGCCCGCGGCGAGCTCGGGCTCGAGGCCGAGATCGAGTCCGACACCCGCTCGCTCTGGCCGCACGTCGACGCCCTGCTCGACGCGGCCGGACCGTCGCTGCGCTGCCTGCGCGACGCCACCCGCGGCGGGGTCGCGTCGGTCCTCAACGAGTTGGCGCGCGCCTCGAGTGTGGCCATCCTCGTGCGCGAGGCCGACGTGCCGGTCTCGCCCGCGGTGGCCGGCGCCTCCGAGCTGCTCGGCATCGATCCTCTGTACGTGGCCAACGAGGGCAAGCTCGTCGCCTTTGTGGCGCCCGAGGACGCGGAGGCCGCCCTCGTGGCGCTGCGGGCGGTCCCCGGGGGCGAGGGAGCGGCTGACATCGGCGAGGTCAAGACCGAGCCGCCGGGGATGGTGCTGGTGACGACGGGTTTCGGCGGCAAGCGGGTAATGGACCAACTGGTGGGCGATCCGCTTCCGCGGATCTGTTGAGGAGGGGAGTGCACGAGCTTTCGATAGCCGAGTCGGTGGTGCGGGTGGCGAGCCGCCACGCGCGCGGGCGGGCGGTCGCCAAGGTGACGATCAAGGCGGGCCATCTACGTCAGGTCGTGCCCTCGGCGCTCGAGTTCGCCTTCGAGCTCGTCGCGGTCGGCACGGAGGTCGAGGGCGCAGAGCTCGAGATCGAGGAGGTCCCCGCGGCCGGCATCTGTCGCGCCTGCGGGAGCGAGAGTGAGCTCGACGGCTTCCCGCTGTCGTGCCAG